>JAIXSA010000110.1 GCA_027484915.1 Paracoccaceae bacterium
AGGGGCCAGTTGGACGAGCTGATGATCATCTCGCCAGACGTCGGCGGCGTGGCCCGGGCGCGGGAGCTGGCCAAGCGGATCAATGCTCCGCTCGCCATCGTCGACAAACGGCGCGAGAAGGCGGGCGAAGTGGCAGGCATGACAGTGATCGGCGACGTCCGTGGCCGCAAGTGCATCATCGTCGACGACATCTGCGACACGGCCGGCACGCTCTGCAAGGCAGCCGAGACGCTGATGGAGGCCGGGGCGACCGAAGTGCACAGCTACATCACCCACGGCGTCCTGTCCGGCCCGGCCGTCGAGCGCGTCCAGAATTCGGTCATGAAGTCGCTTGTCATCACCGATTCGATCGAAGCCACCGACAAGGTGAAGGGCGCCAAGAACATCCGCATCGTCCCCACCGCGCCGATGTTCGCCCAGGCGATCCTGAACATCTGGGGCGGCATGTCGGTGTCGTCGTTGTTCGAGACCGATACCCTGGTCCCGATTTATGAAGGCCTCTACCAGCGCAGCTGAAGCGCGGCCTTACAACTTGGACGTTACGCCCGGTTCTGTCTACAATGGCAAGCCAGCAGAATTATTGTGCTTGATTCATTGGGTGGTTGATGCGGGGCTCTGCGATTCCGGAAGACGATCTCTTTAGACGGGTTCTTCGTCGGCACCTTCTCCTTGTTATCGTGGTTGCATGCTACTCCGCTGTCGTCTGGTCGATTCCGGCAAGGCAATTGGAAGAGGCGTCCAGCACGGCGCTTCTGGTTGCGGCGAAGCACATCTCCAAGTTCATTCCGCAGATCATCTGCATCGTCCTGATCTGGCGACTTTTCCATGCGACCTATGTCATCCGGCCTGCAAACAGGCTGACGTGGTTGAATGACGACATTCTTGCCTTCCTGCGGGATCGTGAGCGCCTGGCGTCCGGCATCGTCGCAATCGCCCTTGTCTCCATCGGCCTGGCCACCTCTGCCCGCGGCAAAAGCCTCATTCCCCTGCTGAACGACTTCAGCTGGGACGTGGCGTTCATGGAGATCGACAGGGCGCTGCATCTTGGGTTCCACCCTTTCGAATTCCTTTTCGCATTCTCTCCCAGCAGTGATGTCCTCGGGTTCATTGCCTACAACTACAGCTTCTGGTTCACGCTGATCTTCTTCGTCCTGTATACGGCCTGTTTCGTCCGTCCAGATTCGCCGATCCGAATGCAGTTTCTGATCGCCTTCATGCTCGCCTGGGCTATCGGAGGAAATCTGATCGCAACGATCTTCTCGTCTGCCGGCCCGGTGTACTACGAGCGGCTGGGTCTTGGATCGACCTTCGCACCGCTCGAGCAGTTGCTGCAAGAAAGGTCCGGCAGGGCCCTGCGAGGGGTGTTTGTCCTACAGGATAAGCTTTGGGCCATGTACCAGGCGCCAGATGATCTGAGTGGAATCTCGGCTTTCCCCAGCATGCATGTGACCACATCGATGCTTTTGGCGATTGTCGCCTTTCACTTTCGTCTCTGGGCTGGCGTCCTGATGTCCCTCTTCGCAGGTCTGATCATGCTGGGTTCGGTGATGCTGACTTGGCACTATGCCGTTGACGGGGCTATGCAGGAGCACTTATCGCCGTGCTTTGCTGGAAGGCCTCGGGCTGGCTCATCCGCTCGCCCATAGGTCCATTTTCGCCTGGCAAGGCGGGGGTCAAAGCAGGCGACTGAAAAACTCCGGTGAGCCCCGTCAGTGTCGTCGCTGTTCGAGACAGATACCCTTGTCCCGATCCATGAATGCCACCAACAGCGCAGTCGACCCGCCTGCATTTTGGTCTGGTTTGGTCATTTTTGGGCCGCAATGGCGCGGCATGTCGTTCATTGTATCCCATTTTCGGTGAAACAATGTCCCGACCGGCCAATTTCATGAGTTCCGTGAACCTGTTTCGGTGCCACGCTCTTCTGGCAGGTCTGGTGGTGTCATACATCTGCATCTCGTACATCGCGAGCACTTGGCACAGCGTCAATGTCGCAGAAGGAAAGGCCGCCGGGCTGTTCCTGAAGTTTCTCACCGACGTCCCGATGATGATCTTCTTCGTGCTGTTCTGGCGACTGTTGGTGCTGACCTATGTAAAGCGTGATCCAAACCGCTTCGATACGCTGAAGGCCGAGGTCGCAACTTTCCTTTCCGACCGGGACCGTATCCGTGGGGGCCTCCTTGGGGTTGGCCTGATGACCGGCGTTATGATTGCCTTTGCACAACTGAAGAACCTCATCCCGGTGATCCACCCGTTCTCGTGGGACTTCTACTTCATGCAGTTGGACAAGGCGCTGCACTTCGGCGAACATCCCTACCAGATCGCCCACGTGGTCTTTGGCTGGCACTACGTCGTTTCCTTCTTTACCGGCCTCTACAACATCTGGCTTTTCCTGCTGTACTTTGTGTTGCTTGGGGCATGCTTTTTGCGCCCCGACAGCTTGCTGCGGATGCAATTCCTGATTGCGTTTCTGTTTACCTGGGCGATCGGGGGCAACCTTGTGGCGACGCTTTTCTCCTCGGCCGGGCCCGTGTACTTTTCTCATGTTGGCCTGGGAGACACCTTTGCCGACTTGACGAACGTGCTGAAGGAACATGCCAGCACGTCCGGCCTAACTGTCGTGGGCACCCAGGAGCTGCTTTGGTCGCTTCACACAAGCCAGCCGCCGCTGAACGCGATTTCTGCCTTTCCCAGCATGCATGTCGCTTCGTCGGTGCTCATGGCGATCTTCCTCTCACGGCTGTCCCGCCCGCTGGGCCTCTTTGCCACGATGTTTGCGGTGGGGATCATGATCGGATCGGTGCTGCTGGGCTGGCATTACGCAGTCGATGGCTACGCCGGGGCGATAATCGCAACCGCAAGCTGGGTCCTCGCCGGGTGGCTGGTGCGGATCACCTACGGCGGCGAGACTATGCTTGCCCTGCCGCAGACCCAGCCGCAGCCCTAGACCACGTCCCAGTCATCCTCGTCCCGGAACTGGCCGATGGCCATCCAGTCGGCCCGGATGCGCGCAATCCGGGTGTCGGCCCAGGTGCGGAACACGATCTCGAACCCTTTGGCGGTGATGTTCTCGGCCGAGATATCCGCCCGGCTGTTCGTCTGGTGCGCGATGTCCCACATCGATACCCCCACCATCACCATCGGCGGTTCGACGAAGCTTTCCTTGAACTCCTGGGACTGGCGGACTTCGCGTGCACCGGACCCGGTCCACATCGCCCCGTCGTGCGCATAATCCGAAAAAAGGATGCTCGATCCCTGTTCGACGCCGATACGTCCATTGAACCGCTTCATCCCGAACCCGACAACCTATCCTACAGAAATCATGCCGGAAAACCGGCGCAAAGTCATTGAAAAGACGAAAGGCCCCCTGACAGGGGGCCTTTCAAACATGTCTGCAATCGTCCTGGGCCTCAGAGACCGGCTTGTGCCCGCATCGCCTGGAGGTCGGACACCGCCTTGTCGGCCGCGTCCTTGTCCGCGTTGAGTGCGGCCGCCTGGCTTGCATCCGCGACCAGCGCATCCAGCTGTGCCGGGGTCATTTCGTCCAGCGGGACCGCCTGCTCGGCGAGGACCGAAACGCCGGTGGCGCTGATCTCGGCAAAGCCGCCGGTCACGACATAGGACTTCACGCCCTCGACGCCGACCACCTTCAGAAGGCCCGGCCGCAGCGAGGTGATGGTGGCCGCATGACCCTCCATCGCCGTCAGATCGCCCATCGCACCGGGGATCTGCACCTCGGTCGCCGGATAGGACGCAAGGCGCCGCTCCGGGCTGACGAGGTCGAATTGAACCGTGCTGGCCATCTTGCCCCCTTACGCCGCAGCTGCCGCGAGTTTGGCAGCCTTGGCTTTCACTTCCTCGATGTCGCCGACCATGTAGAAGGCGGCTTCCGGCAGGTGATCGTACTCACCAGCAACCACGGCCTTGAACGAGGCAATGGTCTTCTCCAGCGGGACCTGCACGCCGGGCGAGCCGGTGAACACCTGCGCCACGTCGAACGGCTGCGAAAGGAAGCGCTGGATCTTACGGGCGCGGGCCACGGTCAGCTTGTCCTCTTCCGACAGTTCGTCCATCCCAAGGATGGCGATGATGTCCTGCAGGGACTTGTAGCGCTGCAGCATCCCCTGCACGGAACGAGCCACGTCGTAGTGTTCCTGCCCCACGACCAGCGGGTCGAGGATACGGCTGGTGGAGTCGAGCGGGTCCACGGCCGGGTAGATCCCCAGTTCCGAGATCGCACGCGACAGAACGGTCGTGGCGTCAAGGTGGGCGAACGACGTCGCAGGGGCCGGGTCGGTCAGGTCGTCAGCCGGAACGTAGATGGCCTGAACCGAGGTGATCGAACCCGCTTTGGTCGAGGTGATGCGTTCCTGCAGCGCGCCCATGTCGGTCGCCAGCGTCGGCTGGTAGCCCACGGCCGACGGGATACGACCCAGAAGTGCCGACACTTCCGAACCGGCCTGGGTGAAGCGGAAGATGTTGTCGACGAAGAACAGAACGTCCGTTCCCGACTGGTCGCGGAACTGTTCCGCGATGGTCAGACCGGTCAGCGCCACGCGGGCACGGGCCCCCGGGGGCTCGTTCATCTGGCCGTACACAAGGGCCACTTTCGACTTCGATAGGTCGTCGATGTTGATGACGCCCGATTCGATGAATTCGTGGTAGAGGTCGTTCCCTTCACGGGTCCGTTCACCAACGCCGGCGAACACGGAATAGCCCGAGTGCACCTTGGCGATGTTGTTGATCAGTTCCTGGATCAGAACCGTCTTTCCCACGCCCGCACCGCCGAAGAGACCGATCTTCCCGCCCTTGGAGTAGGGGGCCAGCAGGTCGATGACCTTGATGCCGGTCTCCAGGATCAGGGCGTCAGTCGCCTGCTCGCTGAAGGCCGGGGCCGGCTGGTGGATGGCGCGCTTTTCGGTGTGGACCACCGGGCCCTTTTCGTCGATCGGGTCGCCGATGACGTTCACGATGCGGCCCAGGGTGCCATCACCCACGGGGACCGAGATCGGCTGGCCAAGGTCGCTGACCGGGGCGCCACGGACGAGGCCTTCGGTCGCGTCCATCGCGATGCAGCGGACGGTGTTCTCGCCCAGGTGCTGGGCAACTTCCAGGACCAGGCGCTTGCCGTTGTTGGTGGTTTCCAGCGCGTTCAGGATCGCGGGAAGCGCGCCATCGAACTGCACGTCGACGACGGCGCCGATAACCTGCGTCACCTTGCCAGCGCTAGCGGCGGCTTTCGGGGCTTTTGCCATTGTCTTCTACTCCGGGTTCGTCAGAGCGCCTCGGCGCCCGAAATGATTTCGATGAGTTCCTTGGTGATCGCGGCCTGACGGCTCCGGTTGTACTGGATCGTCAGCTTGTTGATCATGTCGCCGGCGTTGCGGGTCGCGTTGTCCATCGCGGACATCCGCGCGCCCTGCTCCGAGGCGCCATTTTCCAGGAGAGCGGTAAAGATCTGCGTCGCGACGCCGCGCGGCAGCAGGTCGGCCAGGATCGCCTCTTCCGAGGGTTCGTAGTCGTACAGCGCCGTGGCACCGGTGGCTTCGAACTTGGCCGGGATGACCTGCTGTTCGGTCGGGATCTGGCTGATCACCGACTGGAAGCGGTTGTAGAAGATCGTGACCACGTCGGCGTCGCCAGCGTCAAAGGCCGCCATGACTTCCCGTGCGATGCCCTGCGCATTGGCATAGCCCACGCGCTTCACTTCGCTCAGGTCGACATGGCCGACAAAGGCGCTGGCCCAGTCGCGCTTCAGCTGCTCGCGGCCCTTCTTGCCGACGGTGAGGATCTTCACCGTCTTGCCCGCCGCCGCCAGCTCGTTCGCCCGCAGGCGGGCCAGCTTGACGATCGACGAGTTGAAGCCGCCGCACAGGCCGCGCTCGCTGGTCATGACCACCAGAAGATGCACCTGGTCCTTGCCGTTCCCGGCGAGAAGCTTCGGTGCGCCTTCCCCGGTGCCCACGCCCGACGCCAGCGCCGACATGACCGCCGTCATCCGCTCGGCAAAGGGCCGGGCGGCTTCGGCGGCTTCCTGGGCGCGGCGCAGTTTTGCTGCCGCGACCATCTGCATCGCCTTGGTGATCTTCCGCGTGTTCTTCACGCTTCCGATCCGGTTCTTGAGGTCCTTCAGGCTGGGCATCTGCCTACTCCTTCAGGGGGCTCAAGCGAAGGTCTTGGCGAAGGCGTCAAGTTCCGCGCGGATCGCTTTTTCCAGATCGCCCGCCACCTTGCGGTCGTTCTTGGTGATGTCTTCCAGCAGAGCCTTGCCAGCCGTGCGCAGGTGCTTGAGCAGACCCGCCTCGAACCGGCTCACGTCCTTGACCGCGATGTTGTCGGGATAGCCGTTGGTGCCCGCATAGATCACACAGACGATCTCGGCGTTGGTCATGGGCGCGTACTGGTTCTGCTTCATCAGCTCGGTCA
>JAIXSA010000087.1 GCA_027484915.1 Paracoccaceae bacterium
CGAAAGACCCCGCCGCCGCCGCCCGCGCCGTCGCAGCCGAGTTACCCAAGTAAAAGAATCGGGTTTACAAGTCAGACTAATTTAATCAGACATTCGGCATCCCATCGCCGAAAGTCCTGCCATGCGCCTTCTCTGCGTCCTCCTCCTGTCCGCCACGCCTGCCCTTGCCACGACGCCCGAGGCGGTCACGCAGCATTACGCCGACCTTGGACAGGCCACCTTTAAAGACAGCCTGACGACCGCCCAGGCCCTGCAGTCCGCCGTACAGGCCCTGATCGCAGCGCCCTCCGACGCAACGCTGGCGGCCGCCCGCGACGCCTGGAAAGCTGCCCGCGTGCCCTATCTCCAGTCCGAGGTCTTCCGCTTCGGCAACCCCGTCGTCGACGACTGGGAAGGCCGCGTGAACTCTTGGCCGCTGGACGAGGGCCTCATCGACTACGTCGGCTCCGACTATGGAAATGAGGAAAACCAGCTCGCCCGGCTGGATGTCATCGCAACGCCGAAGTTCACCCTGTCCGGCAGGGACATCGACGCCACCACCATCACCCCCGAGCTGATCGCCACCACCCTGCACGAAGCCGACGGCGTCGAAGCGAACGTTGCCTCCGGCTACCACGCCATTGAATTCCTGCTCTGGGGCCAGGACCTGAACGGCACCAATCCGGGTGCAGGCAACCGTCCCGCGACGGACTTTGCCGCAGGTGACGCCTGCACCAACGGCAACTGCGACCGCCGCGCCGCCTATCTGCGGGCCGCAACCGACCTGTTGGTGCAGGACCTGACCCAGATGGTCGACAACTGGGACGCCGACGGCCCCGCCCGCGCTGCCGTCACCGCCGACCCGCAGGTCGGACTGCTGGCGATCCTGACCGGCATGGGAAGCCTGTCCTATGGGGAACTCGCGGGCGAACGGATCAAGCTTGGCCTGATGCTGAACGACCCCGAGGAAGAGCAGGACTGCTTCTCGGACAACACCCACAACAGCCACTTCTACGATGGTGTCGGCATCCGCAACGTCTACCTCGGAACCTATACCCGGACCGATGGCACGACCCTGGACGGCCCCTCGCTGTCCGAACTTGTCGCCGCAGCCGATCCCGCGGTCGACAGCCAGCTCAAGGCCGAACTCGACGCCTCGGTCGCCGCACTGCAGGCGATGAAGGACGCAGGCGATGCGGGCAGGACCTTCGACACCCTGATCGCCCCCGGCAATGCTGAAGGCGAGGCGATCATCATGGCCGCCGTCGACGCGCTGGTCACCCAGACCGCTTCCATCGACCGGGCCGTCACTGCGCTGGGTCTGAGCAAGGTCGAGTTCGAAGGCTCCGACAGCCTCGACAGCCCTGGTGCGGTCTTTCAGTGATCGTCTGCCACTGCCAGACCATCTCTGACCACGACATCCGCGCGGCGGTCGACTGGGTGCGCGCCGCCGACCCCCTGACCGGGATCACCCCCGGAAAGCTCTATCGCACCTTGGGCAAGCGGGCCGATTGCGGCGGCTGCCTGCCTCTTTTTCTGGACACGCTGCGCGGGACGACGACGTTCCGCAGTCCTGAACCGCCTCGCAAGACAGCTTAGGGAACCGTCCCCGCGCCTCCGCGTTGTTCCCCGCGTGGAACAACGACGGACAGATCATGAAGGGCGATCCCAAAGTCATCGACCATCTCAACGCTGGGCTGCGATCCGAGTTGACCGCCGTCAGCCAGTACTGGCTGCACTATCGCCTGCAAGAGGACTGGGACTTTGGTCACCTGGCCGACAAGTCCCGCGCCGAGTCGATCGAGGAAATGCTCCACGCCGACCGCCTGATCGCCCGGATCATCTTCCTTGAAGGGCATCCGAACCTGCAGAAGGTTTACCCGCTGCGCATCGGCCAGACCGTGCGCGAGACCTTGGACGCGGACCTCGCCGCCGAGCACGAGGCCCGAACCCTGTACATCGAGGCGCGCAAGTACTGCGACCGGGTTGGCGATTTCGTCACCCGAGCGCTTTTCGATGATCCGCTGGCGGACGAGGAAGGCCACATCGACTTTCTGGAAACACAGATCGGACTTTTCGACCGCCTCGGGGTCGAACGCTACGGGCTGCTCAACGCAAAGCCGGCCAGCGCCGCGAATTGAACATTCTGATTTCACAGGTTTTTCCACGACACTTTGCCGAATTTCGACTTTGCCCTGAAGGAGGTGTTTCAGCGTGACAGGCAGCGGACTGAACGACCCCGGTTCCATGCGCCCCCAAAGGCCGACCCTGAAGACGATTGCCGAACTTTGCGGCCTCGGTGTTCCCACGGTCAGCCGCGCGCTTAACGATTCGCCCGAAATCAGCGAAGAGACCCGACGCCGCGTTCGCCAGGTCGCCGAGGAAGTGGGCTATGTCCCCGACCGCGCCGGACTGCGGCTGCGAACCGGCCGGACCTTCGTGATCAGTCTGGTCTTCCTGATGTCACCCGACGACCAGATGGGCCGGATCATCCCCTCCATTGCCAAGGCGCTCATGTCGACGCGCTTCCAGACCGGGATCATTCCGGTCCTCTCTGTGGATGAGGGGCTGCAGGCGATCCGCCAGGTGGTCGAGGACCGCTCCGCCGATGCGGTGGTCTTCAACGAAACATTGGTCGAAGACCCGCGCGCCGCCTATCTGTTGGAGCGCGGCTTTCCCTTTGCCACCCACGGCCGCAACAGCCTGGCGCACCTGCACGCGCATTTCGACTATGACAACGGCAGTTTTGCCCGGAATGCGGCGCAGTTGCTGGCGCAGCGTGGGAAGCGCTGGCTTGCCCTCTTCGGCCCCCCGCAAGAGCGGCACTATGGCCTGGACACCTTCCTGCGGGCGACAGAGGCGGCGGAAGCGCTTGGTCTGCGCTTTGAGCGGATCGGCGGCGCCTATTGCACCGACGGTCTGTCCGAACTGCAGGCCGCCGCCCGCCGATTCGTGGCTTCGCATCCCCAGTGCGACGGCTTTGTCTGCTCGTCGGGGCCAGCGGCGCTGGCGGTGGCCGCTGCCCTTGCCGAAGCCGGTCTGGTGATCGGTCGCGATGTCGACGTGGTCGCCAAGGGCTCACGCGTGCTGCTGGGTATGGTCCATCCCGCCATCGTCGCGATCGACGAGGATGTCCGGCGTGGGGCAGACTTCCTGGCGCGCGCGGTCCTGCAGGCCATTCGCAATCCAGAACTCCCGCCGATGCAGGACGTGGAACAGCCTGACTTTTCAGGGTTTCTCTGACAGGGGCGGATTGGGAGGTCCGACCGCAGGAAGCGGCCGGACCAAGGTACACCTGAAACCTGGCAACTCGCTACACGCACCGAACAGGTACTCGGGTTGTTTGCCGTCTGAAACGAAAGAACGCAATCGATTTCGCATCGCTCTACAAAGGCAATGATGAAATCACGGATGGGACGGAATGGATCGCGTAAGTCAGTGATCACATACCAACGATAACTGCGGTCGCCCGCGGCTGACTCACGCCACCGAACCGCACCGCAGAACCCCTTTGCCAATCGTCACTTTGACACAGTCGATTTTTTCCCGATTGAAACACTCAACAAATCGGGAGTATTAGAATCGCAAAGGAGGCCGTCATGCGCCTTGCCCTAGTATTTTGCCTGATCGCAGCCCCGGTCCTCGCCCAGTCGCTCGACGACCGCCATCTGCCCGTCATCCCCCGCACCCCTGCTGACGAAGCCAAGATCGCGGCGGTCCTCGCACCCCCCACCGATTTCTCGAAGCCCGAACCCTTCGAGGCCAAACCCGCCGGCGCCGCCACCGTCCGCGCCATCGCGACCGCCGACGCCTTCTCGCAGCACTCCGCCAACATGCCGTTCGAGCGCGAGATGGACTTCAAGCTCGGCAACGCGCTCTTCCGCAAGACCTGGGTCGCCGCGCCCGCCTCCACCCTCGCCTCTGACGGCCTCGGACCGCTGTACAACGCACGAGGCTGCCAGGACTGCCACCTGAAGGACGGTCGAGGCCACACACCCGCCACCCCCGACGCCTCCCGCGTGTCGATGTTCCTCCGCCTCTCTGTCCCTGGCGGCCCGGTTCCCGAAGGCATCGCCGACTGGATCGCCACCCAGCCCGACCCGACCTACGGCGGCCAGCTTCAGGACCTCGCCGCCCCCGGCCACCCCGCCGAAGGCCGGATGGACGTCACCTGGAGCGAAACCCCCGTCACCTTGCCCGACGGCACCACCGTCTTCCTCCGCGCGCCCGCCTACGCCTTTGCAGACCCCGCCTACGGCGTGCCCGCTCCGGACCTGATGATCTCTCCCCGCGTCGCCCCCCAGATGATCGGCCTCGGCCTCCTCGAAGCCATCCCCGCCGCCGACATCCTGGCCCGCGCAGACGAGGACGACACCGACGGAGATGGCATCTCCGGCCGCCCGCAGATCGTCCCTTCCGTCGAATTTGGCACCCCGATGCTTGGCCGCTTCGGCTTCAAGGCCAGCGCACCCACCGTCCGTGAACAATCCGCCGGGGCCTTCTCCGGCGACATGGGCCTGTCCACCTGGCTCCACCCCGACCCTTGGGGCGACTGCACCACAGCGCAACCCACCTGCACGGGTGCCCCCCACGGCCAGGAACCGGGTATCCGCGACGGGCTCGAGGTCGACAAGCCCTCGCTTGACCTTGTCACCTTCTACTCGCGCAACCTCGGCGTCCCTGAACGCCGCAACATCGACGATCCCCAGGTCCTGCACGGCAAAGAGGTGTTCTACAGCACCGGCTGCCAGTCGTGCCACACGCCCAAGCACGTCACCAACCGCCTGGACGGCCAGCCCGAGCAAAGCTTCCAGCTGATCTGGCCCTACACCGACCTTCTTTTGCATGACATGGGGCCGGGCCTGGCCGACAACCGCCCCGAGGGCCGGGCCAACGGGTCGGAATGGAAGACCCCGCCGCTCTGGGGCATCGGCCTTTCGCCGCAGGTCTCTGGGCATACCGAATACCTCCACGACGGCCGCGCCCGGTCACTGCTCGAGGCCATTCTCTGGCACGGCGGCGAAGCCCAGGCCCAGCGCGACACCGTCGCTGAAATGACCACCGAAGACCGCGAAGCCCTCCTCTCCTTCCTGGAAAGCCTCTGATGCGCGCCACACTCCTTGCCCTGCTGTTCGCTAGCCCGGCGCTGGCAGACACCGCTGCTGTCGTCACCGACCACGCCCGACCCGGCTATGCCGCCTTCGACGCCGCCACGTCCTACCTGGCCGACCTCGACAGTTGCGCGCCCGACGACCTGCGCCCTGCCTTCCACGCCGCCTATGACGCCTGGATGGCGGTCGAGCACCTGCATCTGGGACCCGCCGAAGAGGACGGTCGTTCGTTGGCCATCCTGTTCTGGCCCGACCCCAAGGGCATGGGCAAGAAGGCCCAGGCCGCGCTCCTTGCCGCCGATCCCGCCAGCCTCACGACCGAAAACATGGCCCAGCAGTCCGTCGCCGCCCGTGGCCTCTCCGGCCTGGAACGCCTGCTCTACCCGGCCGAACCGCTGACTGGCGACCCCTGCCCGCTGATCCAGGTCACCATCAACGACCTCGCGCGCCAGGCCGAGGTGCTTGCCTCTGCCTGGGGTCCCTATGGCGAAGAACTCCTGACGGCCGGGACCGATGGCAATGACCGCTTCCTGAAGCCCGAAGAGGCGACCCAAGCCCTCTTCACCCAGCTTGCCACCGGCCTTGAATTCGTCGCTGACCGCCGCATCGGCCGCCCGCTGGGCACCTTCGACAAACCTCGTCCGGACCTTGCCGAAGGCCATGCCTCAGGCCGCGCGCTTGCCAACATCACCCTCTCGCTTAAAGCCCTGCGCGGGTTGGCGGCAAACCTCAGCCCCGAAAGCCAGAAGACGCTCGCGGCCTTCGATCACGCGATCAGCCTTGCTGAAGCGATGCAGGATCCGAACCTTGACGGCATTGCCGATCCTCAAGGCTGGCTGAAACTGGAAATCCTCCAACAGGCCGTCCATGCAACCCGCGACGCGGCCATTTCCGAGCTTGGGCCGGCCTTGGGTGTCGAGCTTGGCTTCAACTCGCAGGACGGCGACTGATGCAGCGCCGGACTTTTTTGGCAACCCTTGCAGCCAGCCTCACGCCGCGTCTGAGCTGGGCGGATGTCGGCGCGCCAGCCTTCCTCGCGGCGGGCAAACGGGGCGATGAGTTCTTCCTTCATGGTCTGACGGCGACCGGCATCAGCCTCTTCCAGATTTCACTTCCCGGTCGCGGCCACGCCGCCGCCGCCCATCCCTTGCATGCCGAGGCCGTCGCCTTTGCCCGCCGCCCCGGCACCTTCGCTCTAGTGATCGACTGCGCCACTGGTGCTACCCGCCACCGCCTGACTCCGCCCGAGGGGATGCAGTTCAACGGCCACGGCGCCTATTCCCTGGACGGCTCGCTGCTGATGACCTCCGAGGTCGTGGCCGAAACCTCCGAAGGCCGCATCGGCCTTTGGGACACAGCGCGCTACACCCGCCTGACTGACTGGCCCAGCCACGGCATCGGCCCGCACGAGATCAAGCGTCTCCCTGATGGCCGGCTTGCGGTCGCCAACGGTGGCATCCGGACCGATCCGGTCGACCGCACCAAGCTGAACATCCCCGACATGCGGCCGAATCTCACGCTCCTTTCCGTCGACGGCACGCTGATTGACCAGATCGACCTCCCCGACCAGCAACAGAACTCGATCCGGCACCTGGCACTCCAGGGCGACACCATCGCCTTCGCCATGCAGTGGGAGGGCGACCCGGCCGAGCCCGTCCCCCAGCTTGGCCTCTGGACCCCCGGCAATCCGCCCATCCTCTGCACCCCGCCCGAGTCCCAGGCCTTCACGCTGCAGGGCTATGCCGGTTCCATCGCCGCCACGCCCGACCGCATCCTCATCACCTCGCCCAAGGGCGGTGCGCTGATGCTGTTCGACGCGAAGGGCCGGCACATCGCCACCCACCACCGCCCCGACCTCTGCGGCGCGGCCAGCGCGGGCGCGACCTTCACCGTCACCGATGGCGGCGGCGCTGTCTGGGCGGCCGATGACGCCGGACTGACCCCGCTCGTGACCGACAGCACCCAATGGGACAATCATCTGGTGGCACTGGGCTAACCGCCGGCTCCCAGACGCTGCCACCCTCCAGTCCCTTTCGCCTGGCTGGAAATATCCTCTGGGGGTTTGGGGGGCGAAGCGCCCCCAACGCCGAGGAGGAGGCGAAGCCCGACGACGAGACAAAAGGCGCGCGCGCCAGCGCTCAATTTGACAGGCGCCGGTCACGCCCGCGCTAGGCAATCATGGTTGACCGTTCCTGAACGCTCAACGACAACCCATTGATTTCATGGAAGGCCAGAAATGCGCCGCGCGCGGCGCAGGTCAGGCCAGCAGCCGCGCCCCGTCCTGGCCCGCAATGCGGACCTCCAGGATCGTCCCCTCCGGCTGGTCAGCCCCGAAGGCCACCTCCGCGAACCCCTCAGTCCGCCCCACCCGCGCACCCTCGGTCAGCACCCGGTGGACCTGGCCCACCTGCCCCGCCAGATGCGCCCCCAGAACCCGGTCGCCCAAGGCACGCAGCCGCGCCGCCCGCTCCTTGATCTCCGGCCCCCGAACCTGCGGCATCCGGGCGGCAGGCGTCCCCTTCCGGGGCGAGAACGGGAAGACATGCAGGAAGGTCAGCCCACAATCCTGAACCAGGTCCAGCGACCGCTGGAACATCCCCTCCGTCTCGGTCGGGAAGCCAGCGATGATGTCGGCCCCGAAGACCATCTCCGGCCGCGAGGCCCTCACCTCGGCACAGAACCGGATCGCATCGTCCCTGAGATGCCGCCGCTTCATCCGTTTCAGGATCAGGTCGTCCCCCGCCTGAAGCGACAGGTGCAGGTGAGGCATCAGCCGCCCCTCGGTCGCGATCGCCTCGATCAGCGCGGGGTCCGCCTCGATGGAGTCGATCGAGGAAATCCGCAGGCGCGGAACGGAGGTCAGCTTCAGGATCCGCCGCACGAGGTCCCCCAATCGCGGCTCCCCCGGCAGATCCGCGCCCCATGAGGTCAGGTCAACCCCCGTCAGCACCACCTCGTTGAACCCCCGGTCAACCAGCCGGTTGATCTGTTCCACCACCACCCCCGCCGGGACGGACCGCGAATTTCCCCGGCCAAACGGAATGATGCAGAAGGTGCAGCGATGGTCGCAGCCGTTCTGGACCTGCACATAGGCCCGGTGCCGCCCGAACCCGTCGATCAGGTGCCCCGCCGTCTCGCGGACCGACATGATGTCGTCAACCTGCACCCGCTCCGTCTCGCCGATCAGGTCCGGTGCAGCCAGCCCGCGCCACGTCTCGGCCTGCATCTTCTCGTGGTTCCCCACCACCCGCGTCACCTCGGGCATCGCGGCAAAAGTCTCGGGCTCGGTCTGCGCAGCACAACCCGTCACGATGATCGCCGCCCCTGGATTCTCGCGCGAGAGCCGCCGAATCTCCTGCTTGGCCTTCCGGACCGCCTCGCCCGTCACGGCGCAGGTGTTGACGATCACCGCTTCCGAAAGCCCCGCCGCCGCGGCAAGCTCTTTCATCGCCTCGGTTTCATAGGCGTTCAGACGGCAGCCGAGTGTCGCGAAGACCGGGAGTTTCTGCGGCGCGTTCATCGGTGGGCCGCAACATAGTCCGCAGGCAGCACTCCGTCGAACACCCGAGCCACAGGGCCGGTCAGCCAGACGCCATCGTCGCGCCAGTCGACCTCCAGCACCCCGCCATCGACCTCCAACGCCACGCGCGGACCGATCATCCCCCGCAGATGCGCCGCCACCGCCGTCGCACAGGCGCCCGAGCCACAGGCCAGCGTGATGCCGGTCCCCCGCTCCCAAACCCGCATCCGCATCCGGCAGGGCGAGATCAGCGAGGCGAACTCCACGTTCGTGCGCTGGGGAAAGAGCGGGTCGTGTTCGATCTTCGGGCCCAGACTTGCAAGGTCCACGCCCTCGGCATCCTGAACGAAATGCACACAGTGCGGGTTGCCCATTCCGACACCGACCGGATCGCCCGGAAGCGGCAGGTGCAGATGATCGACTTCCCGTGCCAGAGGGACCTGCTGCCAGTCCAGTTGGGGTGCGCCCATGTTGACCCAGACGCGGCCGTCCGACGCCCGCTCGGCCCGCAACCCCCCGCGCGCCGTGACCAGCGAAACCTTTTCGGTCCCCAACTCGCGCATCATGTAGTCTGACACACAGCGGGTCGCGTTGCCGCAAGCCCCGGCCTGGCTGCCGTCAGAGTTCCAGAAAACGAGCCCGAAATCCGCGTCCGTCGTATCAGTGATCTCGGCCAACTGATCGAATCCGACGCCGCGATTCCGGTCGCCCAGCGCACGCGCAAGACCAGCCCTCATCACCGCCCCGCGCCCACGCGAGTCGATCACCACGAAGTCATTGCCCGCACCATGCATTTTCATGAACGGCAGGCCGGTTTGCGCTAGGCTGTCCATCATCCGACGGCATATACGACGATGGCCCAAGATTTGCCAGTGCCGCACGTTTTTGCCCTTGACCCTGCGGGCGCGCTTCCCTAATCAGCCGCCTCGTGGGGCCGGTAGCTCAGTTGGTAGAGCAGCTGACTTTTAATCAGCGGGTCACAGGTTCGAATCCTGTCCGGCTCACCACTACACAGAAGGCCCGGGGTCGCACCTGGGCCTTCTGCATTTCAGATCATCTTGATGGTGTCCTTGCCCACCGCCAGCACATAGCCGCGCCGGGCGATGGTCTTTACAAGCAGTTCCGACACAAGCTGGTTGCCCAGCGTATCGCGGAGACGCTTCACCCGCGTCGCCCCTGCAGCTTCGTCGCAGTCGGCTTCGTTCCGCCCGGAGATCACCGCCTCGATCTGGGCGCCGGTCAGGACCTCATCATCCATCCGCGCCTCGGCGAGCACCGAAAGGGTCTCCAGCGCGGCTTCTGTGAGCTGAAATTCAAGGTCGTTGATGTAGACCGCCCGTGCCTCGCGGCTGATCATCAGACTGGCCACCTGGATGCCCGAGCGCTGGATGGCCGAGATGCGGCGGTTCAGCGCGATGATCATCACAAGGAAGACAAGCGATGCGACCAACAGCGCTGTGGAGAACAGCAGCAGCACGAAGATCACGCTGCGATAGCTGGTCAGCACCTCAGAGAACGAGGTCCCCGACTGCGCCAGAATTTCCAGCAGCTTGATCTCGGCCAGGGTGTTCAGATCGTCGTTCTCGACGAACAGCCGCTCGACCCGCGCGTTGAAGGCGTTGGCGTCGGGCAGGTTCA
>JAIXSA010000153.1 GCA_027484915.1 Paracoccaceae bacterium
CCTGCCCATCGTCCGCCGCCTGGCCCGACTTATGGGTGGCGACGTCTCGCTCTCCTCGGTCGAAGGGCAGGGTGTGACCGCCCGGGTGTCGCTGAAGATCCCCGCACTTTCCGACACCTCCCGGCGGGATGCGGACAGCGACGTCCTGCACCTGCCGCCGATGAAGGTGCTTGCCGCCGAGGACAACGCGACCAACCGGATCATCCTGCAAAGCATGTTGCAGGCCCTCGGGGTCGAGACGGTGATCGTCGGCGACGGCGCCGAGGCGCTGGAAAGCTACCGTGGCGGCAATTACGATGCGGTGCTTCTCGACATCGCCATGCCCGGGATGGACGGGCTCGACACGCTGGAAGCCCTGACCGCCCTTGCAAGGGACCTTGGACGCCCCGCACCTCGGGCCATCGCGGTCACGGCAAACGTGATGACCCACCAGGTCGACGAATATCTCGGCCACGGCTTCGTCGCCGTCGTCGCCAAGCCGATCCGGATCGAGATGTTGCGCCAGGCGCTCTGGCACTGCGCAGAGCAGCCTGTCGTCGGTTGAGCGGTCGTTCCGGATTTGCTTTGACAGGTCAGGCTCATGGACGCATCCTTCCCGGCATGGGCGCAAGGTGCGCCTGGTGTCTGGTAGACGGTGGCGGCGGCGCGGTCCCTTGCCAGACCGGCCTTTCGATCCAAATCATTCCTTGCGGCGTGGAGGTGACATGCATGATCGTCTCGATCCGCTGACGCGGGCTCTGGCACTGCCGATCTGGCAGGGCAATGCGAAGGCAACTCCGCTTGGCGGAGGGATCACCAACCTGAATGTCCTGGTGACCGATTCCGCCCGCCGCGCCGTCGTGCGGATCGGCGACGACATCCCGGTCCACCAGATCATGCGGTTCAACGAACTTGCCGCCAGCCGCGCCGCCCATGCCGCCGGGATCTCGCCGGCGGTGATCCACCACGAAGAGGGCGCGCTTGTCATCGACTTCGTCGAAGGCAGGACCATGACCGCCGCCGACCTGCTGGACCAGGACATGCTCGAGCAAGCCCTGGCGCTGGTCATGCACGCCCACCGCGACATCCCCCGCCACCTGCGCGGCCCGGCCCTGACTTTCTGGGTCTTCCAGGTCGTGCGCGACTATGCAGCCACCTTGCAAGAGGGGCGGTCGCGACACCTGCCGATCCTGCAAGGGCTTCTGGCCGAGGCCGAGGAGTTGGAGCGCGCCGTGGGACGGATCGAGATGGTCTTCGGGCACAATGACCTTCTGCCCAGCAATTTCCTGCACGACGGCAAGCGGATGTGGCTGATCGACTGGGACTATGCCGGCTGGGGCTCACCGCTCTTCGACCTTGGCGGCCTGGCCGCAAACAACGGGTTTGACCAGGCGCAGGAGGGCTGGCTGCTGGAAGCCTACTTCGCAACTCCTCCCGATGCCGATCTATGGCGGCGCTATCGCGCGATGAAGGCCGCCGCGGCCCTGCGTGAGGCGATGTGGTCGATGGTGCAGGAAATCCATTCGAAGCTCGACTTCGACTATCGGACCTATACCTCGGACTATCTCGACACCTACCGAACCGCGCTGGCGGCGACGCGCTAGGCGACGGCCCGGGCCAGCGCGCAGAAGGCTTCAAGGCCGATCTCCTCTGCCCGTGCCGTGGGCGGGATACCGGCGCCTTCGAGGATGGGTTCGATGTCAGGCCGCAGGCCCTTCAGGCTCGCACGCAACATCTTTCGGCGCTGGTTGAACGCCATCGCCGTTATGCGCTGCAGGGTCTTGAAATCGCAAGGAAACCGCGGTTGGGGCAGGGCGGTCAACTGCACCACGGCGGAATGTACCTTGGGGGCAGGGGTAAAGGCTTCGGGCGGCAGCGTCATCACGATCCGCGCCTCGCAGCGATACTGTGCCAGAAGGGCAAGTCGGCCGTAGTGTTCTGTTCTAGGTTTCGCAACAATGCGTTCCGCGACTTCCTTTTGGAACATAAGCGTCAACGAAGACCACTGCGGCGGCCAGGCCTCCGGCGTCAGCCAGCGGATCAAGAGTTCGGTGCCCACGTTATAGGGCAGGTTCGCCACGATCTTGAACGGCGGCGTCAGATGTGTCGCAAGGTCCAGCTCAAGCGCGTCGCCGTGCAGCACCTCCAGCCGCCCTGGATATGCCGCCGCGATCTCGGCCAAGGCGGGCAGGGCGCGGGCGTCCTTTTCGACAGCGACCACCCGTCGCGCCCCTTCGGCCAGCAATCCCCGCGTCAGTCCGCCCGGACCGGGGCCCACTTCCAGCACATCGCAGCCCGACAGGTCTCCCGCTGCCCGCGCGATCTTGGCGGTCAGGTTCAGGTCCAGCAGGAAGTTCTGCCCCAACTGCTTCTTCGCCACCAGCTCATGCGCCCGGATCACCTCGCGCAGCGGCGGCAGACCGTCTATCGTTCCCAAGCAGACCCTCCAGCTTTCATACTGGCCCAAATATCCCCGCCGGAGGCACCCGACCTCACCCCCCGCGCGCCGCAACCATGTCGCGCGCCATCCGCAGCGCGGCGATCAGGCTCGACGGGTCCGCCATACCGCGCCCCGCGATGTCATAGGCCGTGCCGTGATCAGGCGAGGTCCGCACGAAGGGCAGGCCCAGCGTGACATTCACGCCACCGGCGAAGTCGATGGTCTTGATCGGGATCAGAGCCTGGTCGTGGTAGGCGCAGACCGCGGCGTCATAGCCCTTGCGTGCGCCCGCGTGGAACATCGTGTCCGCAGGCCACGGCCCGGTCACGTTTAGTCCTTCGGCGCACAGCCGGGCGATCAGCGGCCGCATCATCCGCTCTTCCTCCCACCCCATCGCGCCGCCTTCGCCCGCGTGCGGGTTCAGCCCCGCGACAGCGATCCGGGGCGCCGCGATCCCGAAGTCCCGCACCAGTCCGGCATGGGTGATCCGGATGGTCTCCTCCAGCAGCGTTGCCGTCAGGGCTGTCGGCACCTCCGCCAAGGGGATATGGATCGTCGCCGGGACGACCCGCAACCCTAGGCAGGCCAGCATCATCACCACCCGGTCCACCCCGGCAAGATGCGCCAGGAACTCGGTATGGCCAGGGAACGCGAACCCAGCCCCATCCTTCAGCGCCTTCTTGTTGATCGGAGCCGTGCAGACCGCCGCCCCCAGCCCAGCCTGCACCAGCCGCACCGCCCGCTCGATCACCGCGACGACACCTGACGCATTGGCTGCCACCGGCTGCCCGGGAACGGCATGGGCCGCAAAGTCCTGCCGCAACACGGCCATCGCCTCGTGACCCGGACCCTCGCCCTCGGCCACTTCACGCCACTCCGTTCCTTCGGGCAGATGCCTCGGGTCCCCGATCCAGACGAACCGCTCGCCCGCCGCCCAAGCCTTGGCCGCGATCTCGGGTCCGACGCCGGACGGGTCGCCACAGGTCAGAAGGACCGGCGCGCTCACGGCTCGCGAAGGATCGCCGCCGAGCGCAGCTCTTCCAGGTAGCTTTCCGCCAGGCCTTCAAGCTTCTGGTTGATCACCTGCTCGCGCACCTGGTCGCGGGTCGGGACCGGGTCCAGCACCGCCTCGCGCCCGCAAAGCATCAGCATCCGGCGCTGCCCACCGCGCGTCAGCGCGACCGAGGTCTCGTTCGGGTCCAGCTTCGCCAGCTCCAGCGCCACGTCGCCTGGCACATCGCCCAAGGCCGCCTTGGTCAGCGTGACACGATCTGTCTGCCCCCCCGCCTCGGCCTGCAACATGTCGCAGTCATCCGCTTCCGCCCGGATGCGGGCGATCTCGGCCGCATCGTCGGGAGTCAGAAGCTCGACCCATTCCACCGATACCGAGATCGGTTCTGCCGACTTATCCTCGGCCACGTCGCGCAACAGGAACAGCACGACGGCGCCCGGCACCGTCACCGGGTCCGACACTTCACCTGTGTCCAGCGCCAGGATCTTCTGCCCGATGGCACCAGGCAGGTTCGACAGCGGCAGCCAATCCAGCCGTCCGCCTGACCCCGCCGTTGGGGCCGCCGAATACTTCTGCGCCGCTGACGCAAAGGCCGCCTCGCCGCTCAGGCTGTCCGACAGGTCCTGGGCCAGCGCCAGCGCCTCTTCCTCTTTGCCGGGCTCCGCGGGGATCACCAATTCGCTTGCCAGCACCTGCAGCGCTTTGGGACGGGTCGAGGCTTCAAGTGCCCGGTCCACCTCGGCCTCGCTGATCGGTACTTGGCCCAGAAAACGCGCCCGCACCACCTGCCGCCACGACAGCCCCGCCGACACGAAGTCCCGGAAGGTTTCCGACGCAACGTCGGCCTTGGACAACTCGCCCAGGAACTGCTCGGTCGTCAGGTTCGCCCGGCTGGCAAACTCGGCCATGCCGTCCGCCAGGTCCTTCTCGGTGACCTTGATACCCAGCCGCTCGGCCTCGGTCTGGCGCAGCCGGTCCTCGACCAGGCCCTTCAGCGCCTCGTCCTCGAGATTTCCCGGGGCACGCAACAGGCGCAGGAACAGCGCGCGCTGCTGCACCTCGTATTCCGTGATCGCCCGGTCGTTCACATAAAGGCGTGGCGCGAACAGGTCTTGCGCCAAGGCCGGAACCATCGTCACCGGAGCTGCAAGCACACATCCGATCGCCACTGCCGCAGCTTGCCGTTTCAGAACCGAAAATCGCATCGTTTCCGCCGCTCTTCCTCATTTTCGCGGGTCTTTGGCCCGCCGATTCCTCCGCCCGCATCACCGGCGGCTACTGCCTGCAACTCCGCGTCGGCCCCCCAGAGCCGCCACCGCCAAAGCCGACCAAGTCCAGCGACAGGCCGAAATCCGTGCTCGGGGTCACACTAGTGGATGACGTGAAGCGACGCGAGAGGGAAACATCAAACCGCACGCATTCGTTCAGGAACTCCAGACCCATCCCGGCCAGCGTGCCCTGGTCGCTCACAAAGTCGTAGCGACCCGAGGCTTTTGCGGTCCAGTTCGCCGTCAGCTTGCGGCTTGCGTCGAAGGTGATCTCCTCCGTGGGCTCCAGCCGGTTCTCCAGTGGATCGGCCACAGCCCAGATCATCGAGGTCGCCAGCGCCGTCTTCGGCCCGCTCAGTGCCAGCCGCGCCTCGGCCTTGGTCACGCTAAGATCGTCATCCAGCACCATCCGACCTGTCAGCGCCACGCTGTCCGACAGGGTGAACGTCGTTGCTGCCAGCCAGTCCGAACTGTCCCCGGCAAGCCCGGAACCTGGCCCGAATTGGCCAAGGTCCGCCTCTCGGAAGACCCTGCCGACCGTCACGCCGATCGACCAGCCCCGCGGATCGTGCCGCGTCCAACTGACGCCGACATTGGCGCGGGGACCGCGCTCGACCGCGTCCGAACCCGGGAAGCGGTCCAGCGCGAAGAGGTTGCCTTCGTCGAATTCCACCAGCACCGAATCCTCGTTCGGCAGGCTTTCCGCATTGGACGAGGAATAGAGCAGTTGCACCACCGGCTCGATGATCTGCACGGCGCCGCTGGCCTCGGTCTTGGTCCAGGGCCAGCGCAACTCGACCCCCGCGGTCCCGTGCGTGCGTGAGGTGTTGCCCCCGAACGTGGCATCATCGGCGATGGAATAGGCGTCCGCCGTGACTTCCCCCAGCACCGACCCCTCGATCCCCATCGGCAGCAGGAAGCTGCGCCGCCAGTCGATCCGGGCCGAGATTCGGCCGACGTCCCGACCATCTGCAATCCCGTCGCCGTTGCCGTCGACCGGACTGACCGAGGTGCGATTGTGGTTGTGGGTCTGCAGCCGCAGCCCGCCCTCGCCACCCAGCGGCCCCAGCGAAAAGCGCCGGTGGAAGGTCAGGTCCGCGATCACCGTGGGGATGGTCGTGTTGTCCTCGTCGTCGCGCAGGGTCTGGAAACTGATGATCCGGGCCGAGATATGCTCGTTGCGCCGTGTCCGCGTGATTTCCACCCTGCTGTCAAGCCGGTCCGTGTTGTCGATGCCGTAGTCCAGAAGATAGGCCGGATCGGTGACCGTTTGTCCGTCAAAGCTCAGCTGGAAGCGTTCGGGCAAGGTGAAATCGCCGCGTGCCCGCAGATAGCCGCGCGTCTTGCCGACGACCAGCCCATCACGGCTGACCGAGCCTTCCAGCGTGATCAACCCAGTTGCAAAGGCCTGCCGGTAGCGCAGACCCAGGGTCTGGCTGTCGCGTGCGGTGAGGTAGGGCGTCAGCGTCAGGTCGCCCGACTTTCCCAGCACGATGAAATACGGGACCTTGATCCCCGTCCCCAGGTCCGAGGTCGTCCGGATCGACGGCATCAGGAAACCGGTGGCGCGCTTCAGCGTAGGGTCCGGCATGCGCAGACGCGGAATGTAAAAGACTGGGACACCTGCCAGCCGCAGCTGTGCGCTGTCAAAGTAGATCTGCCGCTCAACTTCGTCATGCACGACCCGCCGGGCGCGGATTTCCCACAAGGGCGTGGGGTTGCCCTTGCAGACTTTGCAGGACGACGCCGTGACGGTCTGCAGCGCGGTATAGCGCCCCGAGACACGCATGATCCGGTTCGCCGCCAGCTGCAATTGCTGGTTCAGGACCAGTCGGGCGCTGGTCAGGATGCCTTCGGACAGGTCTGCGGCCAGGTCCGCCTGGCTTGCCAGGATCAGCGTCTGGCCGGTGGGCTCGGTCAGGACGATGGGACCGGTGATCTCCAGCCGGTCCGTCTGTTGGTCAAAGACGATGCGACTGGCCGTAAGGCGTCGGCCCTTGAAGAAGACTTCGACATTGCCCTGTGCGATCAGGCGGGTATCCCCCGTGATCTCCAGGCTGTCGGACACCAGCGTCGCGCTGTCCCGTGCTGGGGCGGGCAGGGAAAGGGTCAGAAGGACCATGATCAGGGCAAGAAGGCGCAGCATGTCAGCCTTCCTCCAGGTGCAAAAGCAGGCCCAGCGACAACATCACAGCCGCGACCGGTGGACTCCAGGCAGCCAGCAGGATCGGGATCTGGCCGCTGTCCCCAAGGGCCTGGGCGAAGTTGCGCAGGAAGTAGAAGCCGAAGCCCGCAAGCAGGGCGAACAGCACCATCCGCCCTGTGCCGCCAAAGCGCACATGCCGCATGGTGAACCCTGCTGCGACCAGAACCATCGCCGCCATCAGCATCGGCAGCGCCAGCTCCATCTGGTACCACAGCTTGTAGGCCTTGGCCGAGAAGCCCGCCCGCTCAAGGTCAGATATATAGCGCGGCAGATCCCAGAACCCGATGGCCGAGGGCGTGCCGAAACTGTCGCGAATGCGCTCCGGCGTCAGGTCCGAAGGCAGCGCGACCGGCCCCTCCGCCACGACCGCCGTCAGTTCCGGGTTCGCCGACGTCAGGTCCCAAGTCTTGGTCCCGGTAAGTTGCCACGCCCCCTTGACCAGCTTCGCCGTCTCCGCCTCGACCCGCCGCGTCGGCCGTCCCTCCTGATCGAAGCCCAGAAAGGTCACCCCGAATAGCTCCGTCCCGTCCAGGTTCGACCGCGCCGCCTGGATCACCGTCTGGCCCTCGGCCGACCCCTGCCGCAGCCAAAGCCCGGTATCGGCCACCGACAGGACCGACCGGCCCCCCTGGCTGAGGTCCGACCGCATGTCGTCATAGGCCTTGGACGTTGCCGCCACCAGCGGGTTGAAGAACGCCACCGCCAGCACCCCCAACGCCACCGACACAACCAGAGGCGTCATCAGGAACCGCAGCCCCGATTGCCCCGCCGCCCGCACCACGACCAGTTCGGATGACCGCGCAAGCCCCAGGAAATTCGCGATTGCCCCCAGGATCAGGATCAACGGCAGGATGCGGTACAGTGTCTCGGGCACGCTGAACAGCGACAGCTTTGCCGCCCCCGCCAGCCCCACGCCCGCGTCGGAAAACCGCCGAAGCTGCTCGATCATGTCGATCAGCAGCAGGATCACGAAGAACGCCAGGAACACCCGGCCGACCGACCCCAGGAAGCGCCGCGCGATGTAAAGGCTCAGCGTCATGCGAACACCCGCCCCCCGCGTGGCCTTTGCGCCCACCACAGCATCGCCCCGGCCAGAAGGAGCCCGGCCAGCGGCCCGGCATAGACCGCAGGCCATGCGCCCTCACGCTCCAGCGCCAGGCTCCCGGTCCAGGTCCAGGTCAGTTGCAGCGCGATAAGAAGACCCACCGCCAGCGCCATCTGCCGCCACAGCCCGAAGCGCGAGAAACTGCCCTGCATCAGCGCCGCGAAACCGATCAGCGCCGCCGCCACGGCCAGAAGCGGTGCCGCCAGCCGCGAATGCCCCTCCTCCTGCATCTGCGCGACACCGGCTCCCGTTGCGGCCGCCGCCTCGGGCGAGGCCTCGATCAGCACCCGCGTCGGCAGCGCATTCAGCGCCACCGGCCCAGTCCCCCCGACCGAGATCAGCCCCGCCAGGTCCAGCGTGAAATCGGAAAACCGCGTGATCGCCATCCGCCCGTCAGCCCGGATCAGCCGCTGGGTCGATCCATCGACCATGACAAGTTTCGGCGCCACCTCGCCCCGCACCAGAAAGGCCTTGCGCGCCATGTGGACCGCCCGATCCGTGCCGGACCGTTCATCGGCCAGGAACAGGTCCAGAAGCTCACCCGTCGGGCTGATCTCGCGAATATACAGCGTGATCCCCTTCGACGGATGCATGAACTGACCCGCATTCAGGAACCGCGCGGTGATGTTCTCCGAGATCTCCGCCGACCGCTCGCTCAGGATGCGCTGGCTGGCCGGGACAAGGATGTTGGTCAGCACCAGTTGCATCATCATGACCGACAGCCCGAAATACAGCACCGGCCGCGCCAGCCGGAAGGCCGAAAACCCGGTGGCCTGCATCACCACCAGCTCGCTTTCCTGCATCAGGCGGTTGACGACATAAAGCGTCGCTGCAAAGGCCGCGATCGGCAGGACCAGCCGGATGGCATTGGGCAGCGTCAGGATCGAGAACTCCAGAAAGACCAGCGCCGACTGCCCGTCGCCGATCAGCTGGTCGAACAGTCCCACCGCCCGGTTGACCCAGTATACCGCCACCAGCACCAGCGCGAAGAAGCCGAACAGCGACAAGAGCTGTGACAACAGGTATCTGTCGAATCTAGACACGCCCGGTCCGGCCCCTACAACATCTAGACCCGACCCTAATGGAATTTACCGGCGGCGAAAACTGGTATCTGGCCAATCGGCAGACCCGGTTGTAGCGTCCCGGCAAGCTGCCGCCCAAGCTGCGGAAAACCCGACGAAAGAGAGCAAAGATGCCGAAGCCCCTGCCGATCCAGTTCCAGGCCACCGATCTTGAAGCGCTCGCCGGCGCCAAGGGCCGCATCGCGGTTCTGGCGGATGTGGATCAGCCCGCCAGCCCCGGCTTCAAGCGGCTGGACCGGTTGACAAAGGGGGCACTCGCCCGGGCGGCAGGCTCCGAAGCCTTCGCCAGGCTGAAACCGGGCGATGCGATGGATCTTGCCTATCCGCCGGGCCTTGCGGCCGATGCGGTCCAACTGATCCGGCTGCCGAAGAAGGCCGATCAGGCCCAGGCCCGCAAGGCCGGGTCTGCGGTCGGTCGGACGCACGGGGCAGGGGGCTCGCTCCTGCTGGCCGAGGGTCATGCCCGCGCCGCCGACATCGCCTTTGGCCTCGCCATGCGCGCCTATGATTTCGACACGCATAAAAGTGGCGAAAAGTCCGCGCCCGGCCCCGTCACCCTGATGGCGACCAATCCGGAAGCCGTGGCGAAGGCCGCCGCACCGATGGCCGCCGTGGCAGAGGGCGTTTTCTTCACCCGCGACCTTGTCAACGAACCGGCCAACGTGCTGACCACCCACGATTTCGCCGCCCGTCTGGCCGCGATGCAGGAACTTGGCCTCGACGTCGAGATCCTGGAAGAGGAAGAGTTGACGAAGCTTGGCATGGGCGCGCTTCTGGGTGTGGGGCAGGGGTCGGAAAGTCCCTCCAAGGTCGTGGTGATGCAATGGCACGGCGGCAAGAAGGGTGACGCGCCCTTCGCGCTGATCGGAAAGGGTGTCGTGTTCGACACTGGCGGCATCTCGATCAAGCCCGCAGGCGGCATGGAAGACATGACGATGGACATGGGCGGCGCGGGGGTCGTCGCGGGGGTCATGCGGACGCTGGCACTTCGCAAGGCCAAGGCCAATGTCGTAGGTCTGGTGGGGCTGGTGGAGAACATGCCGGACGGCCGTGCCCAGCGTCCCGGCGACGTGGTGAAGTCCATGAAGGGCGACACGATCGAGGTGATCAACACCGACGCCGAAGGCCGCTTGGTCCTGGCCGACGTGATGTGGTATGCGCAGGAACGTTTCAAGCCCACCGGCATGATCGACCTTGCGACGCTGACCGGCGCCATCATCATCGCACTCGGCCATGAAAACACCGGGGTCTTTTCGAACAACGACGACCTCTGCAATGCCTTCCTTGCAGCGGCGAAGTCGGAGGGCGAAGGTGCCTGGCGGATGCCGATGGGCGATGCCTATGACGCGAAACTCAAGTCGCGCATCGCCGACATGATGAACGTCGGCGGCCGGGACGGTGGCGCGATCACCGCCGCCCAGTTCCTGCAACGCTTCGTCAAGCCCGAGACGCCCTGGTGCCACCTCGACATCGCCGGGACCGCGCTTCTCAAATCCGACACCACTCTGGCTCCGAAAGGCGCGACCGGCTGGGGTGTCATGGCGCTTGACCGCCTGATCCGCGAACGGTTCGAAAAGTGAGGCTCCTCGCTCGCGGTCCGCGTCGCTCCTCGCCGGGCGACGCGCAAGCGAGGAGGCGTCGCGGACGCACGACGAGCGGACCCAGATGGGCACGGTGATGTTCTTCCACCTGATGCAGTCGGCACCCGCCGATACGCTGGCAATCAACGCGCCACGCGCCTTGGGCCAGGGCTGGCGCGTCATGGTCCGGGGGACGGACCTTGCGGCGCTGGAGCATCTGGATGCCGCCCTCTGGCTCAAGGGCGGCGACGACAGCTTCCTGCCGCATGGTCTGGAAGGGGGGCCGCACGACGCCGACCAGCCGGTGCTCCTGGGTCTCGGCACGCCCGCCAACGGCGCGAAGGTGCTGGCGTTGGTGGACGGGGCAGGGGCCACGGATGACGAGATCGCGGCGATGGAGCGGGTCTGGGTCCTCTTCGACGGCAACGATCCCGACCGGCTTCAGTCTGCCCGCGGCCAGTGGAAGGCCATGACGTCGGCCGGCCACGCCGCGCAATACTGGTCCGAGGAAACGGGCCGCTGGGAAAAGAAGGCCGAAAGCGCCGCCCGCTGACCGCCGCACCAAAAGTCTTCGAAGACTTTCGCAAAATCCTTCGAAGGATTTTGGTCCCGGCTGAAGGTTAAGACCACGCTAACGCGTATGCGTAACCATCTGATTTTAAAAGGCAGGAAAATCTGACCACGCACGGGCACTACTGTCGCAGCACCAGCTTCCCGCCGTCGAACTCCATCCGGAACTGCCCCAGATAGTCCATCCCGAGAAGCGACTGATCAAGCTCCCCCTCGGTCACGAAGGCCCCGAAATTCTCGTTCCGGAACGGCCCCAACTCGACCAGGTCCAGCGTGACCCGCGCCGTCCGGACCACCCCGTTCGCCGTGGTGGCCTGTCCCCGGAATTCCAGGCTTGTCGGGTCGATCCCCAACTGCTCGGCGTCCCGCGACGCCAGCACCATCCCCGACGCCCCTGTGTCGACCATGAACGGCACCGCCGTCCCGTCGATCATCAGGGTCAGATAGTAATGCCCGTCCGCCGACCGCGGCACCTCCACCGCTGCGTCCGCCGTGACCTCCTGGATCGGCATCACGTCGCGCCGGATATCGGACCACAGCCCGTAGCCCGCAATCACGCCAACAAGGATCAGCCCCCAGGCCAGCGCCATCCGCAGAGCCTGGCCCATCCGCTGGCGGAACTCCACCATGACCCAGCCGCCCAGTGCGACCAGGATGATCGCCAGATAGCCCACGCGGGCCATAGTCTCTCCGTCCATCCGAACCTCCGGTTCAGGCAGATATGGGGGCAGGGGGCGGGCTTGGAAAGATCACCCGATCAATCCCGTTCCGCGCACCCCGTCGATCACGAACTGCACCGACAAGGCGGCCAGCAGCATCCCCAGAAGCCGTGTGATGACGATCACCCCCGTCCGGCCCAGCATCCGCTCCAGCGGCGGCGAGGCCAGCAGGAACGCATAGGTCACCGCCATCATCGCCAGCATCAGCCCCAGAACCGCCAGCGTCCCACCCCAGCCCGGCCCTCCCTGCCCAACGAGAAGGATCACCGAGGCAATCGCACCCGGCCCGGCGATCAGGGGCGTCGCCAGCGGAAAGACCGAGGGGTCGTGGTCCGGCTCCGCCTGCTGCCCCTCGCGCCGCTGGGTCCGCCGCTCGAACAGCATGTCAAGTGCGGTCAGGAACAGAAGGATGCCCCCGGCGATACGGAAGGCGGGCATCGAAATGCCGATGAATTCCAGGATCGCCTCGCCCGCCAGACCGAAGAGAAGCAAGAGGCAAGCCGCGATGATGCAGGCCCGTCGCGCCATCGCCCGGCGTTTCTCGGGCCCCATGCCGCGGGTCAGGGCGATGAACAGGGGGACAAGCCCCGGCGGGTCGATCACCACGAACAGCGTGGCGAAAGCGGTGATCAGGAAGGCGGTCTCTGGCATGTTCCCTCGGTCTTTCCGATACGCTAGGGGGCTGCCCGGTGTTTGGAAAGCGGAACGTTGCTGGGGAAGGGCCCTGTAAGCTCGCGCGTCGTTCAGTCGACGGCGGCCAACTGCGCCAATGCCGCCAGATACTTGGTCAACCGCTGGCCGTCCTTCTCGCTGACCGCGGGAAGGCGACGCACATCCAGATTGTCCAACAGATCGGCCCGCTTTACCCGACGTGCGATCGGGTTCAGCGTCGCGCGCGCGATGAAGGCCGCATAGTCCTCGTCGTCGGACAGCTTGGTGACATGGGCAAGCGCCACCAGCACGGCTTCCGAGAAACCTTCGGCGCGCAGGCGTTCCGGGGTCCAGCCAGGACAATCCTCGATGACGTCGTGCAGGACACCGACGATCTGGTCCTCTTCATCCTCCAGTGCCAGCATGACGCGAAGCGGATGCAGGATGTAGGGGGCACCCGCCTTGTCGGCCTGACCCGCATGGGCGGCAACGGCGATCTCGATGGCGCGGGCGAATGTGCTCATGCCACTGCTTCCAGACGTTCCTGAGCCGCAATCCACAGCGCCTCGGCCTTGTCTAGCGCCTCCATCACCTCGGCGTACTTGCGGTTCCAAGTCTCAAGCTCGCCCTTGCGGCTGTCTTCGTAAAGCTCCGGATCGGCAAGCTTCTTCGCCAGCTTGTCCCGCATGTCGTTCAGCTTCTCCAGCCGATCCTCGCATTTGCGGACCTCGGCCTTCAGCGCCAGCATCTCGTCCCGGCTGGGTTTCGGCTTCTTTTCAACGGCTTTCGCCGCGACCTTCACCTCTTCATCCCCGGCCAGCAGCTGGCGACGATAGGCCTCAAGATCCTCGGTGTAGGGCGTCACCGCGCCACCTTTCACCAGCCAAAGCCGGTCCGCGACCAGTCCCAGAAGGTGCATGTCATGGCTGACAAGGATCACCGCGCCAGAGTATTCGGTCAGCGCCTCGACCAGCGCCTCGCGGCTTTCGATGTCGAGGTGGTTTGTCGGTTCGTCCAGGATCAAGAGATGCGGCGCGTCGATGGTGGCCAGCAGCAGCGAGAGCCGCGCCTTCTGACCACCTGAAAGCCGTGCCACCACGGTGTCCGCCTGATCGGCCATCAAACCGAAACCGGCCAGCCGGGCGCGAAGCTTTGGCTGACCCTCTGCGGGACGCAGGCGCATGATGTGCTGCAGGGGCGTCTCGTCCAGGTGCAGCTCATCGACCTGATGCTGCGCGAAGTAGCCAATGCGCAGCTTGGAGGAGCGCGCGATCTTGCCCTCTGACGCTTGAAGTTTGCCCGCCAACAGCTTGGAAAGGGTGGATTTTCCTTCGCCGTTCTTGCCCAGAAGGGCGATCCGGTCATCCTGGTCGATCCGCAGGTTCAGCCGTTTCAGCACTGGCGGGCCGCCGTAACCCACCGCCGCGCCGTCAAGGTTGATGATCGGGGGCGACAGTTCCTCGGGGGCAGGGAAGGTGAAGACGACCTTCTTCGCCTCTTCCGGGGCGGTGATCGGGGTCAGCTTCTCCAGCATTTTCACACGGGATTGCGCCTGAACGGCCTTTGACGCCTTGGCCTTGAACCTGTCCACAAAGGACTGCAGGTGCGCCCGCCGCGCCTCGACCTTCTTGGCCTCGGCCTGAAGGACTGCGCGGCGTTCGGACATCTGGCGGGCGAACTGGTCGTAGCCGCCTTGCCAGTAGGTGAGCTTGCGGTTGTCGAGATGCAGGATGCCCTGGACAGCCCGGTTCAGAAGGCCGCGGTCGTGGCTGATGATCAGGACCGTGTGCGGATACTTCTGCAGATAGCTTTCCAGCCAGAGCGCGCCTTCAAGGTCCAGGTAGTTGGTCGGTTCGTCCAGCAGAAGGTAGTCCGGCTGTGCGAACAGCACTCCCGCCAGTGCCACCCGCATCCGCCAGCCGCCCGAGAAAGCCGAACAGGGCATGAGCTGCTCTTCAGCGTCAAAGCCCAAGCCCTTGAGGATGCTGGCTGCGCGACCCTCAGCCGACCAGGCGTCGATGTCCGCCAGCCGCGCCTGAATCTCGGCAATGCGGTGTGGGTCATGGGCCGTCTCGGCCTCGGCCATCAGCGATGCACGTTCCGTGTCGGCCGCCAGCACCGTATCCAAAAGCGAGGTTTCAGACGACGGCACCTCCTGTGCCACGCCACCGATGCGGGCGCGCTGGGGCAGGGTGATCGAACCGCCCTCCAGCGCCAGCTCGCCCCGGATCAACCGGAAGAGCGTGGTCTTGCCCGCGCCGTTGCGGCCTACAAGGCCGACCTTGTGCCCGGTGGGAAGGGTGGCAGAGGCGCCCTCAAACAGGGGGCGGCCCTCGACGTTGTAGGTGATGTCCTCGATCTTCAGCATGCGGGCCAAGTGCCTGAACACGCGCGGCGCGTCAATGCCGGCGGCACCTTTTCAAACACCCGCGCGCGTGATAGCAGCCCGGCCATCCGAAGAGGGCCAGGCTGGCCCCGAACCCGATGGAGAGCCACATGGCCGTTGAACGTACCCTGTCGATCATCAAGCCCGATGCGACCAAGCGCAACCTGACCGGCAAGATCGTTGCCAAGTTCGAAGATGCGGGCCTCCGCGTCGTCGCTTCGAAGCGCATCCACCTGACCCCGGCGCAGGCCGGCGCGTTCTATGCCGAGCACAAGGAGCGTGGCTTCTACGGCGAGCTCTGCGCGTTCATGGCGTCCGAGCCGGTCGTCGTGCAGGTCCTGGAAGGCGAAGGCGCCATTGCAAAGAACCGTGAAGTGATGGGCGCGACCGATCCGGCCGCCGCTGCCGCCGGCACGATCCGCAAGGAATTCGCGCTGTCCAAGGGCGAGAATTCGGTCCACGGTTCGGATTCGGAAGCCTCCGCCGCGCGCGAGATCGCGTTCTTCTTCTCGGGTCTCGAACTCGTCGGTTGATTGCCATACCCTGTGTGATGCGGCCCGGTCGATTGACCGGGCCGTTTTCGTTTGCGGGGCGGGGTATTGGACTCGGCCTAACAATTATCGCATAATAAGTATTATGTAATGTAATGGGTGCTGGAAAGGCCGGAAATGCCGGGATATGAGGCCTCCAGCATCTGGAGCCTGCCTCATGTTCGACCGTTCCATCAAGATCGCCCCGTCCATCCTGGCTGCGGATTTCGCGAATTTCGGCGCCGAATGCCGGGCCATCGAGGCGCAAGGCGCGGACTGGGTGCATGTCGACGTCATGGATGGCCATTTCGTCCCGAACCTGACCTTCGGGCCGGCGATGTGTGCGGCGATCCGTCCGCATATCAAGGGCGTGATGGATGTCCATCTGATGATCTCGCCGGTGGATGCCTACCTCGAGGCTTATGCCAAGGCTGGCGCAGATGTCATCACCGCGCATGTCGAGGCCGGACCGCACATTCACCGCACTCTGCAAGCCATTCATGCGCTTGGGAAAAAGGCTGGGGTTGCGCTTAACCCGGGGACTTCGGTCGAGGCTGTTGCCGAACTTCTGGATATGGTTTACCTCGTCTGCGTGATGACGGTGAACCCTGGTTTCGGCGGCCAAAGCTTCATCGAAAGCCAAGTGGCGAAGATTGCCCGACTGCGCGCGATGATTGGCGACCGCCCGGTACACATCGAAATCGACGGAGGGATCACCGTGGCGACGGCTCCGCTTGTCAGCGCTGTCGGGGCGGACGTTCTGGTCGCCGGATCCGCCGTGTTCAAGGGCGGTTCGGTCGACAATCCCGCCCCCTACGGCGACAACATCAAGGCGATCCGCAAAGCGGCCGAGGCCGCGATTGTCTAAGCCGCTGAACCTTGTCTTCGACCTAGACGGAACCCTGATAGACAGCGCGCCGCAGATACACGCAGCCGCAAATATCGTGTTCGGCGCCAAAGGTTTGCGACCCTTTTCCACCCAAACCGTTCGGGGTTTCATCGGCAATGGCGTCGGAGTCCTTGTTGCCCGGTTGATGGCGCATCAGGGACTGGAGCCATCTCCGGTTCTGCGTGGCGAATTGGTCGAAAGCTTCATCAAGATATACGAGGAAGCTTTTGATTTAACGACACTTTATACAGATGTATCTACGTGTGTAGATACTCTGGCCGAGGCCGGTCATCGCTTGGCAATCTGCACCAACAAACCCGAACGTCCGACCCGCGCGGTCCTGCAGCACTTTGGACTGTTGGAGTCTTTCGCAGTCATCATCGGTGGGGACACCCTGCCCCAGCGCAAGCCTGATCCCGCGCCGCTGGCGGCGGCGCTCTTGGCCCTCGGGCCCGGCAAGGCGGTGTTCGTCGGCGATAGTGAGGTTGACGCCGAAACCGCACAGCGCGCCAACGTGCCTTTTGCCCTTTTTACCGGCGGGTACCGCACCGCAGAGGCGGACAGCTTGGGCGCGCGGTTGATCTTCGACGATCATGCCGCCCTGCCCGGCCTCCTGACGCATGTTTCGGCACGACTTTAGCGGGAATCGATCAATTTCGGTGACAACTTCCGTCATATGCGCGGTTTGCTGACCCTTTCGATAGCGAAGTCGTAGACAAGCCAAGGAAAGCGGCCTTATCTCGCGTCCAAGTTCGTGCTGCGGCAGGTCAGAGTCTTCTGACCGTGCAGTCCAGGGCAACAGGGAAGACGAAGATGACTGATACCATTCTCGCACTGCTGAACCGCATCGCTGCCGCCCCGTCGATCGACGAGGCCTGGGAACGCGCAACCGGCCATTTCGCCACGATGGGCTTCCGCCGCGCGAACTATGGCTTCACCCGCTTCAAGCACCTTAAGACCATCGGCGACCCTGAGGATGCGCTTTTCCTGACCACATGCGACGCCGATTACGTCAAGCGCTACTTCCAGGGCGGCTTCTACGCCAAGACTCCGGTCTTTCGCTGGGCCGAGCACAATTCCGGCGCCTGCACATGGTCCTGGGTGAAAGAGGCGTACGAGGCCGGGCGCCTGTCCGCCGAAGAAGCGGAAGCCGTGCGCCAGAACGCGGCGCAAGGGATCGTGGCAGGAATGTCGGTCAGCTTTCCCGAAGTGTCGTCGCGCTCGAAGGGGGCGCTGGGTCTGATTGCCGACCCCGGCCTGACCCCGGCCCGGGTGGACGAGATTTTCGCCGCCCGCAAGGAAGAGATTCTGGCTGTGGCGAACATGATGCACCTGACCATCGTGCACCTGCCGCAACTGTCGCGTCACCGCGCGCTCAGTCCCCGTCAGCGCGAGGCGCTGGAATGGGTCGCAGACGGCAAGACGACGCAGGACGTGGCGCTGCTGATGGGTGTCAGCCCGGCGATGGTCGAAAAGCACCTGCGCCTTGCGCGTGAAGCGCTTGCGGTGGAAACCACGGCCCAGGCCGTTGCAAAGGGCGCGCTTCTCAACATGATCTTCCAGCGCCTGCCCGAGGTCGCCCAGGCGGCGAGGTAGGGTATTCCGCACTTATTCACGGATGCGTCGCATGGCACAAGGTCAGGGTGACCCAAGGGAAACCTGACGGTCACGCGGACCAGCAACCCTTGGCTGGCACTGCGTCATAAAGCTGATCCCAGGCCGCGTATTCAGTCGGCCGACTTAACGTCTTGCTCTCCCATCCCTCATCCCCAAGGGTCGGGGCAGGACCTGCGGCGCGGTTCTCCCCGGGACCGCGCCGTATCCTTTTCCGCACCGCAAAATCAGAAAGGCCGGCGCATCGCTGCACCGGCCCCCTGCCCTGCCTTTCCGGCAGATCAGCCCTGCAAGGCCTTCGCCACTTCGGCAGCAAAGTCCTCGGTCTTCTTCTCGATGCCTTCGCCGACGGCGACGCGGGCATAGCCGGTGATCTCGACGCCCGCTTCCTTGGCCGCGGCTTCCACGGTCAGGTCGGGGTTGATCACGAAGGCCTGGCCCAGAAGCGTGTTCTCGGCGAGGAACTTCTTCATCCTGCCCGGGATGATGTTGTTGTGGATCACCTGCTCGGGCTTCGGCTTGGCCGAGGCGGCGTTCTCTTCCAGTGCCTTGGCGGTCTGGACGGCAAGCTCACGCTCCACCACGGCCGGATCAAGGGTGGCTTCGGACAGCGACAGCGGGTTCGTCGCGGCGATGTGCATCGCGAACTGCTTGCCGATCTCTTCGGCCTTGGACTTGTCGCCCTTCAGCGCGACAAGAACGCCGATCTTGCCCATGCCCGCGGTCGCCGCGTTGTGGACGTAGGACACCACGGTGTCGCCTTCCAGCACGTGCAGGCGGCGGAAGGTCATGTTCTCGCCGATGCGGGCGATGGCTTCCTGGATCACGGTCTCGACGGTCTTGCCGTTCAGATGCGCGGCCTTCACGACCTCGACCGAGTCGCCGGTGGTCAGCGCGACGTTCGCCACGTCACGGACCAGCGCCTGGAAATCCTCGTTCTTGGCGACGAAGTCGGTTTCCGAGTTGATCTCGATTGCGACGCCCTTGCCGTTCGACACGGCCACGCCGATCAGGCCCTCGGCCGCGACGCGGTCGGCCTTCTTGGCGGCCTTCGCCAGGCCTTTGGTGCGCAGCCAGTCGACGGCCGCTTCCATGTCGCCGCCCACCTCGGTCAGCGCCTTCTTGGCATCCATCATGCCTGCGCCGGTCGATTCGCGCAGTTCCTTCACCATTTGTGCGGTGATCGTCATGTTTCCCACTCCTCGGAATAGATGTCCCGGCGGGGGTTAGTCCCGCCGGGTGAAAGTCTGGTGACAGCCGGGGCTCAGGCCTCGACTTCGGCGACCGCTTCTTCCTCGGGGGCCGCTTCCAGGGCACCAAGGTCAACGCCTGCCGCGCCCATCTGGGCCGACATCCCGTCCAGCGCCGCACGGCTGACCAGATCGCAGTACAGCTGGATCGCGCGGGCCGCGTCGTCGTTGCCCGGGATCACGTGGGTCACGCCCTTGGGCGAGCAGTTGGTGTCGACCACGGCCACGACCGGGATGCCAAGCTTCTGCGCTTCCAGGATGGCGAGGTCTTCCTTGCCAACGTCGATGATGAACAGAAGGTCCGGGGTGCCGCCCATCTCGCGGATGCCGCCAAGGCTGGCCTGCAGCTTGGCCTGGTCACGCTCCATGCCAAGACGCTCTTTCTTGGTCAGGCCTTCGCCGCCGGCACCCAGGACTTCGTCCAGTTGCTTCAGACGCTGGATCGACTGCGAAACGGTCTTCCAGTTTGTCAGCGTGCCGCCCAGCCAGCGGTGGTTCATGTAGTACTGTGCGCACTTCTCGGCGGCTTCAGCGACCGGCTTCTGGGCCTGGCGCTTGGTGCCGACGAAGAGGATCCGGCCGCCCTTGGCGACGGTGTCGCGCACGACCTTCAGGGCCTGGTCCAGCAGCGGAACAGTCTGGGTGAGGTCGATGATGTGGATGCCGTTGCGGTCACCGTAGATGTACTCGCCCATGCGGGGGTTCCAGCGGGCAGTCTGGTGGCCGTAGTGAACGCCAGCCTCAAGCAGCTGACGCATGGAGAACTCGGGAAGAGCCATGCCTTATCCTTTTCCGGTTTGAACCTCGGTGCCGCCGTCTTCACCCCCGGATGGAGGCAACCGGTGGACCGCACGGGATTTCTCCCCGCATCAGCCCCGACGACACCTGTGAAGTGCGCGCGCCATACCCCGCCGAAAGCGGTGTTGCAAGGGGCGGGTCGCAGAAAACCCGCACAAAACCGGGGAATCCGGCAGGATTTCGTCGGGTTCGGCTGGTTCCGACGCCGCCGCTCTGCGTAGCATCGCATAAACCCGCCGTCACCCCCCGGACCCCATGAAGATCCGCTCCATCCGTGCAACACCCGTCAACATCCCGTTTCGGGCGCCCTACCGGTTCAGCTACGGCTCCATCGCGTCGCTGACCAAGACGGTGATCGAACTGCTGACCGAGGATGGCGTCACCGGCCTTGGCGAATGTGCCGACGGCGACCGCGCGGCCGAGGTGATGACGGCTGGGGAAAAGCTGATCGGCCTCGACATCCGCGACATCCACGCGGCCGAGGCAAGGATCGTTCCGGCGATGCGCTACACGCCCTGGGGCAATGTCACCGCGGCCCGCCGCGTCTTCGGCGGAATCGAGATGGCGATGTGGGACGCCCGCGGCAAGACCGAAGGCGTGCTACTCTCGCTGCTGCTTGGCGGCGCAGTGCGGACCGAAGTCGCCCTGACGGAATACTTCTCCTACCGCTTCCCCGGCCTAGACCCCGGCGAGTCGTCTCCCGCCGACGTCGCCCGCTATTGCGCAACAATGATCGAGCGCCACGGCTCGACCGTCTTCGAGGGCAAGGTCGGCACAGTCGCCCTTGCCGAAGAGGTCCAGATGGTCCGCGAGGTGCGCGCCGCCATCGGTGACCGGCATCTGCAGCTGGACGCGAACGGCGGCTGGACCGTCCCCATTGCGCGCGAGGCGCTGGCGCGGCTGGCCCCCTTCGACATCAGCTGGTTCGAGGAGCCTTGCGAGACATATGAGGAAATGGCCGACCTCCGCCGCCATTTCCCCATCAGCTTCTCGGCCCATGCCATCGACTTGCCCAAGGCCGCCGCCCTGCGCTGCCCCGATGCCATCGTGACCAACGTCAATGAACACGGCGGCATCGCGCGCACGCGCGACTTCATCCGGTCGTGCGAGGCGATGGGTGTAGGCTTCCGCTTCCATTCCGGCGAGACGGGCATCGCCTCGGCCGCCTACCTGCACCTGTCCGCCGCAGTGGAACATGTCCGGGGCGCCTGTCAGACCCTGTTTCACTGGTACGCCGACGACGTCATCGACGGCGGACCCTTCGCGTTGGAGAACGGCGTGACCCAGGTCCCGACCGGCCCCGGCCTTGGCGTCACCCTCGACCGCAAGGCCCTGCAGCGCTGCCATGACCGCTTCCTGGCCGAAGGGACCTTCCCCAGCGGCCGGGCAGGCGGCTATGGCAGCGGCTTCCGCAAACGTTGAGCGAAACGCCACCCCGTCTCCGACTGCGCCCATACCGGAATCGCAGCTATTCCAGCAGCCACTCCAGCATCGGCAGATGCGCCCGCGTGATCGCGGCAAGACGCTCGGGCGCCTCAGGCGTGAACAGCCAGTCCGGGGTGGGCAGCGTCTTTTGCGTCCGCAGGATCATTCCCTTGCGGCGAAGAAGATGCTCCCAGCCGGGCTCGGCCGCAAAGCCCTTCGGCACCCGCGCCAGATCCGGCGGGTCAAGCGTGCTTTCCACCCCTTCTGCCGCCTCAAGCGCCGATATCAGACGTTTGCGCTGACCAGGGTCGCCAATGCGCTGGCGCAACCGGTCCAGCGCCTCTCCCTCAAGCCCGTACTGCCCTGCCCCGTAGGCCAGCCCCTCGGGTCGCAGCAGGATATGCATGCCGGGCACCTTGTTGAACGCGGGCCCCGTCGACAGGATCAGGTGCAGCCAGGGCTGGTAGGGCGTCTTGTCCTTGGAAAACCGCGTGTCCCGGTGGATGCGGCGCAGCGACTGGTTCAGCTTCGGCACGGCAAGAAGCCGGGGCTCCATCCCGGCGCAGAACGGGGCCAGCGCGGCGATCAGGTCCAGCCCGGCTTCCAGCCAGTCGCGCTGATAGGCCGCGCGATTGGCCTCGAACCAGTCGCGGTCGTTCTGCGCGGCAAGCGCCCGCAGATAGTCGAACGTCTCGTGCCTTACCCCTGCATAGGCCATGCGATCCCCCTTCCCGCCCAGCCTACACGCTTGCGGGATGCGGCCCAAGCGGGCATGAAGCGGCGCATGACACCGGATATCCTCTGCATCGGCTCGGTCCTGTGGGACATTATCGGCCGCTCTCCCACCGCGATGCGGCTTGGCTCGGACGTCCCGGGCCGGATCACCCGCCTGCCCGGCGGTGTGGCCATGAACATCGCCATGACGCTGCGCCGCTTCGGGATGACCCCGGCGCTGCTTACCGCCATCGGCCGCGATGCCGAGGGAGATGAGCTTGTCGCCGCCTGCGACCTTCTGGGGCTGGTGACGGACACCGTCTACCGCTCGGACGATCTGCCGACCGACCGCTACATGGCCATCGAAGGTGCCAACGGCCTGATCGCAGCAATCGCCGACGCCCATTCGCTGGAGGCCGCCGGCGACAAGATCCTCCGCCCTCTTGCCGACGGTCGGCTGGGCACCGAAGCCGCCCCCTGGACCGGCCCCATCGCGCTGGACGGCAACCTGACCGAAGGGCTTCTGGCCGAAATCGCCACCTCCCCCCTCTTCGCTGCCGCCGACCTGCGGGTTGCCCCCGCCTCGCCCGGCAAGGCCGGTCGCCTTTTGCCGCTTCTCACCCACCCCTCGGCCACGCTCTACGTCAACCTCGAAGAGGCCAACATCCTTGCCCGAAGCGAGGCCGCCACCGCCCCCGAAGCCGCCCAAGCGCTTCTTGCGCGCGGGGCGGGCCATGTGCTGGTGACCAATGGCGGCGACCTGGCTGCCGAGGGTCGTCGCGGCGAAGGCGTGATCATGGGACAGCCGCCGAAGGTCCTCGTGACCCGCGTCACCGGGGCCGGAGACACCTTCATGGCCGCCCATCTTGTCGCCGAACGTCGCGGCACCCCCCGACAGGCCGCCCTGGACGAGGCGCTGCGGGCTGCCGCCACCTATGTTTCGGGGGACATTGGCGCATGACCTTCGCGGGCATGACCTGGCTGAACCCGCCGCCGTCCTTTGGCATCGACGGCGACGCTCTGACCCTGACCACGGGCGAGCGCACCGATTTCTGGCGCAAGACGCATTACGGTTTCATCCGCGATACCGGTCACTTCCTGCACCACACCGTCGTGGGCGATTTCACGGCCGAGGTCACCATCGCCGCCCGCTACGAGGCACTTTATGACCAGGCCGGCCTGATGTTGCGGCTGGACGAAACGTGCTGGGTCAAGGCCGGGATCGAATACACCGACGGCCAGGCCTTCTTTTCCACCGTCATCACCAACGACCGGTCAGACTGGTCCATCGTCGCCCTGCCCTTCGCCGCCGACCGCCTGCGCCTGCGCCTGACCCGCCACGCCGATGCGATCCGGGTGCAGGTCCAGCGGCCGGACGGCACCTGGCGGTTGACCCGGCTTGGCTATTTGGAGGCCGGACCGGCCCAGATCGGCGTCATGGCCTGTTCGCCTGAACGGGCGGGTTTCACGGCCAGCTTCCACCACTACACCTGCGGCCCTGCCATTGATCGGACGCTTCATGATTGACCTTCCCCTCACCCTCTCACCAGAGGTCGCAGCGGCCCGCGCCAATGGGGCTCCTATTGTTGCGCTGGAAAGCACGATCATCACCCACGGCATGCCATTCCCGCAGAATGTGGAAACGGCCCGCCGGGTAGAGGCGGAAATCCGCGCCCAGGGAGCAGTGCCCGCCACCATCGCCATCATGGACCGCCGAATTCACATCGGCCTGACCGACGCCCAGCTTGACGCGCTCGGTCAGGCGAAGGGCGTCGCCAAGTTGTCCCGCGCCGATCTTGCCGCCTGCCTTGCCACAGGCGGCACCGGGGCCACCACCGTCGCCGCAACGATGATCTGCGCCCACCTTGCCGGCATCCATGTCTTCGCCACTGGCGGAATCGGGGGCGTCCATCGCGGAGCCGAGACCTCGTTCGACATCTCCGCCGACCTGCGCGAACTCGCCGAAACTCCGGTCACAGTCGTCGCCGCCGGGGCCAAGGCGATCCTGGACCTGCCGAAGACGCTGGAATACCTCGAAACCCTTGGCGTCCCCGTGATCGCCTTTGGTCAGGACGACTTCCCCGCCTTCTGGTCGCGCAGCTCGGGCCTTCGCGCACCCCTGCGCATGGACAGCGCCACGGCCATTGCCGCAGCCCACCGGATGCGGGCCCGGCTTGGCCTGCCCGGCGGCCAGCTCATCGCCAACCCGATTCCGGTCGACGCCGAAATCTCCCGCGCCGAGATCACCCCGCATATCGAGGCCGCCCTGGCCGAGGCCGAGGCACGGGGGATTGCCGCCAAGGCGGTCACGCCCTTCCTCCTCCAGCGCATATTCGAGCTGACCGGGGGTCGCTCCCTGACCGCAAACATCGCCCTGGTCCTGAACAACGCCCGGCTTGCCGCCGCAATTGCCAGCGAACTGGCCGCCAAGGATTGAATTTCCTGCGATCCTGGGGAGGCTCTTCTTGCGAAGCTGGCGCCGGAGCCCCTAGATAGACGGCGAAGGGGACAAATCACTCGTGACCGATCAGCATCCAGCCCACCGTCGCGGCTTTCTTGGCAGCCTGCGCGCCAGCTTCCTGACGGGGCTCGTCGTCGTGCTGCCCATCGGCCTGACAATCTACATCGTCTGGGCCTTCATCGGCTGGCTTGACGGCTGGATCCTGCCGCTGATCCCCGCCTACTGGCAGCCCGACGCCGTGATCGGCCGCTGGTTCGGGCCCGAGTACGAATTCCCCGTTCGGGGCGTCGGCGTCCTTGTCTTCCTGATCGTCACGATCATCGTCGGCTGGCTTGCCAAGGGACTGATCGGTCGTTCGGTGATCCGGTCGGGCGAGAACCTGGTCGAACGGATGCCCGTCGTCCGCTCGGTCTATTCCGGGATCAAGCAGGTGGCCGAAACCTTCTTCAACAAGAAGGACAAAAGCTTCGACAAGGTGGTGCTGGTCGAATTCCCCCGCGCTGGGTCCTGGGCTTTGGGTTTCATGTCGACGCGCCCCAAGGGTGAACTGGCCGAGCGTCTTGCCGCCATCGGTCCCGACATGTCTGCGGTTTTCGTAGGACTCACCCCCTTCACCAGCGGGATGCTTCTGTTCGTGCCGACGAAGGACCTGATCGTGATGGACATGGGTGTCGACGACGCAGCCAAGCTGATCGTGTCGGGCGGCCTCGTCTACCCGATGCCGAAAGAGCCGTTGATCTAACCCGGAAGACCGCGCAGGTCGGCGGTGGATTGTGCCCGATCCGGTCCCCCGGGGCCAGGCGACCCTCGGCAATCAACTCCGCCGCATGATCTGGACCCACATATCTTTTCGAAAAGATTTGCAAAATCCTTCGAAGGATCTTGGCCCCCTACAGCGCCGTCCAGCCGCCATCGATGCTGATCGTCGTCCCCGTCACCTGGTCCGCCGCAGATGAGCACAGATACACCGCCGTGCCCCCGATCTGCTCGACCGTCGCGAACTGCCGCGATGGCTGGCGCAGCAGCATCACCTCACGGATCACCGTCTCGCGGTCCATGTTGTGCACCGCCATCTGTTCGGGGATCTGCGCCTCGACCAGCGGGGTCAGCACATACCCTGGGCAGATCGCATTGCAGGTGATCCCCTGCCCCGCCGTCTCCAGCGCCACGGTCTTCGACAGGCCGACGATCCCGTGCTTGGCCGCGATGTACGCCGACTTGAAGGGCGAGGCGGTCAGGCCATGCGCCGAGGCAATATTGACGACCCGACCCCAGCCCTTCGCGCGCATCCCCGGCAGCGCGGCCGCCGTAGTATGGAAGGCCGAAGACAGGTTGATCGCCAGGATCGCATCCCACTTCTCGACCGGAAAGCTCTCGATTGGCGAGACGAACTGGATGCCCGCATTGTTCACCAGGATGTCGCAGCCGCCGGCCGTCTCGACCAGCGCCCGGCACTCTGCCCCCTTGGACATGTCCGCCGGGATGTACTTCGCCGTCACCCCATGCCGCGCGCCCAGCTCGGCCGCCAGCTCATGGTCCTCGGCCCGGTCGGTGAAACTGTTCAGAATCACCTCGGCCCCGGCAGCGGCCAGCGCCTCGGCCACGCCCAGCCCAATTCCCGAATTCGATCCGGTGATGACCGCCCGCTTGCCCGAAAGTGTCATTCCACGCTCCAAAATGCTGCACCTGCGAAAGCATGACATGCCTTGCAGATGAACGAAAGTCACGGGTGGAAGATGAAAAAAACGCCGGCGCGAAGCCGGCGTTAAGTCTTTGAGGCAGGTTTCATACAGGCAAGAAACCTATCGAGCAGTGCAGTCTTTATAGTCCCCTCTCCGCCGATGGCCAAGCTAAAAGTTTGAATTGATTCAATCTCCGTCCTAGTGTCGCCGCACACAACCGCTGGATAGGGGAGCATCGGGGGATGACACTGGAAACGACCGCAGCCTGGCGCAGGTTCGGGCTTGCTGCTGCACTGGCACTAATTGCCGCAGGCGCTCAGGCCGAGCCGATGCACGGCATAGCTATGTATGGCGACCCTGCCCTCCCCCCGGATTTTGTGTCCCTGCCGCAGGTGAACCCTGACGCGCCCAAGGGCGGCACCTTCCGCTGGGGCGAGGCGGGCAGCTACGACAGCTTCAACCCCTATGTCACCAAGGGCCGCCCCGCGATCGGCATCTCCACCCTCACGGTCGAGACGCTGATGGGCCGGAATTATGACGAGGCTTTCTCGCTTTACGGCCTTCTGGCCGAATCGATAGACACCGACGAGGGCCGGACATACGTCGAATTCACCCTGCGCCCCGAGGCCCGATTCTCCGACGGCTCGCCCGTCACGGTCGAGGACGTCATTTGGTCGATGGAGGCTTTGGGCACGCAAGGAAACCCGCGCTACGCCGGAGCATGGAAAAAGATCGCCACGATGGAAAAGACCGGCGAGCGATCGGTCCGCTTTACCTTCAACGTGGAAGACCGCGAACTGCCGTTGATCCTGGGCCTCCGCCCGATCCTGAAAAAGGCGCAGTGGGAAGGCAAAGACTTCGCCGAAGCCACGATGGAGGTTCCCATCGGCTCTGGCCCCTATGTCCTCGACTCGTCCGAACTTGGCGTTCAGGTCACCTACAAACGCAACCCCGACTGGTGGGGCAAGGACCTTCCCTTCAACCGCGGCCAGTGGAACTTTGACGAGATCCGCTACGACTACTACGCCAACCCGCAGGCGATCTTCGAGGCGTTCAAGGCTGGCCAGGTCTCGGCCTACCGCGAGGCGAACGTGGCCAAGTGGCAGTCCTCCTATGACTTCCCCGCCGTGGCCTCGGGCGACGTGATCAAGGCCGAGATTCCGCACGGCCGCCCCTCGGGGATCGAAGGCTTCGTGATGAACACCCGAAAGCCCATCTTCGCCGACTGGCGCGTGCGCGAGGCGCTGATCCTGGCCTTCAACTTCGAATTCATCAACCAGACCCTGAACGCGGGCGTCCTGCCACGCATCCCCTCCTACTTCGGCAACTCCTTCCTTGCGATGGACCCTGGCAATCCCGCTGAAGGCCGCGAGCTTGAGCTTCTGCAGCCCTTCGCCGCCGAGCTTACCCCTGGTGCCATCGAGGGCTACGCACTCCCAGTCTCGGACGGCGACCAGACCAACCGCAAGAACATCCGCGCCGCCGCGAAGCTGCTGGAGGAAGCGGGCTGGACCGTTGGCGATGACGGCATCCTGAAGAACGCCAAGGGAGAACCGTTCGCCTTTGAAATCCTGCTGGTGACCGGCCAGGACGAAATGGGCTCCGCCGCCGAAGTCTATATCGAGGCGCTGAAGGCCCTCGGCATCCAGGCGCGGCTCACAAAGGTCGACGATGCGCAGTACAAGGACCGGACGACCAACTACGACTTCGACATGACCCATTACATCCGGTCGCTGTCCCTGTCGCCGGGCAACGAGCAGCTTCTCTACTGGGGTGCGGCCGGCGTCACCGAACCCGGAACGCGGAACTGGATGGGCGTCAACTCCCCGGCGGTCGAGGCGATGATCGCCGCCATGCTGAAGGCGCCGAATGCCGAGGAATTCACAGCCGCGACCAAGGCGCTTGACCGCGTGCTCACATCCGGGCGCTACGTCATCCCGATCTGGTATTCCGACCTTTCCCGCTTGGCATACTCCGCTGACCTGAAGTATCCCGAGAAGATACCGCTTTACGGTGACTGGACGGGCTTCCTGCCCGACACCTGGTGGTACGAGGCAAAGTGATGAGGCAAAGAGCAATGAAGAAACTGGCACTTCTGGCCGTTCTGGCCACCCTTGCTGGCTGCAACACCATCGCCGGCATGGGCGAGGATGTCTCGGCCGGCGCCCGCACGGTGCAAGACGCGTTCTAGATCGATACCGGCCCCGGTTATGCCGGGGCCGCTTCGCCTTTGGCCACCGGGCCTGTCTCCGTCGCCCCCCGCTCCGGCAGACGGATCACCGTGACCGAGCAATGCGCCTCGGCCACCACCTGCGCGGAAACCGACCCCAGGTAGCGTCGTGTCGTGGAATGGCCGCGCGCGCCCATCATGATATGATCGACCTGGTTCGAGGTCGCATAGTCGATGATCGCCTGTCCGGGATCGGGGCCTTCCAGCACCGTATAGGTCAGCCGGTGGTCAGGAAGTTCGATCCCCGCAGCCCAGGCTTTCAGCTGCACCAGCCGCGCCACATGCAGGTTGTTGCCCTGGTCATCCGTCCCCTGGTCGATGCCGATCCGCGCCGTCTTGATCACGTTCACGCAGGCGATCCGCGCGTCGGGCTCCAGGATCAGCATCCGCTTCACCGCGCGCAGCAGCACTTCCGCCAGCCGTTCGCCCTCGGGGGACAGGTCCACGGCGACCACGATGATCGGCACCGACGCCAACTGTGCCGCGACCGAGCTTGGCACGGTGAACCGCCGGATCTTCCGCATAACCCGCCAGCGATCGAAGACGGTCAGCCACCCGTCCCGCTTCAGCTTGTGCGCGCGGGCCGTCAGCGTGACCTGCTGGGGGTGCGACAGGTCGAAGGCCATCTGCGCCGCAGTCTGATACCGCCGCATCGGATCGACGGACAGCGCCCGCAGGATGATCTCCTGCAACCACTCCGGCACCTCCGGCCGGATCGCACGCGGCGGTTCCGGATCGCGCCACAGCCGCTTCCTGACCCCCCGCAGCGTCTCTGGCGTTCCCCAGGGGTTCCGCCCCGTGGCCAGCGCGTACAGCATCGCGCCAAGGGCAAAGAGGTCGGATCGCGGATCATCCCGGCAGCGCAGATATTGCTCGGGTGCGATATAGGGATAGGTCCCCATCGGGATGGTGAATTCCTCGGCCAGAAGGTCCGGCAACTGGTCGTGGCGCGAAAGGCCAAAGTCCACCATCACCATCTCGCCCGACTTCCGCTGCAGGAAGTTCTCGGGCTTCAGGTCCAGGTGGATCACGTGCTGGCGATGCAGGTCCGCTACCGCCGCCACCATCCGCGCCGCGATCTCGATCACGTCGGACAAGGGCAGTGGAGCCTTCTGGAAGACAGGCAGGAACGACCCGCCGTCGATCATCTCGGTCACGATATAGGGCATTACATCGAAGCCCCCCGTCGCGATCACCTTTGGCACATGCGGGCCGACAAGGCGCGGCATAATCATCTGCTCGACCTCGAAGCCCACGATGGTCGGCCCGTCATAGCCGTCCAGGATCGTCGGCACCTTCATGACCATCGGCAGATCGTGATCCGGATGCGTCACCGCCCAGATCGTCGCGAAGCCCCCCGTATGCAGCTTCTCGCCCAGCGTGAAGCCGTCGATCTGCAACCCTTCCTTCGGCCTGACCTGCATCATCGTCCCACCATGAGCCGCACCGCCAGCTCCTCCGGCAAACCCGCCGCCCGCACCTTCGCCGCCGCCCCCGCCACATCATAGGGCGTGCGGCGGAAGGTCAGCTCCTGCGACACGGTATCCACCAGCGCCCACGCAGCCTGTGCCACCCCGTCCCGAGGCTGCCCCACCGACCCCACCACTGCCAGCCACCTTCGGCTTGCCAGCATGGGGATCGGCAGACCCGGCTTGAACACCTGCTCCCGCACCACGCCGCCGATATCGCAGCTGGCCAGCAACGGCACATGCACATGCCCGCAAAGGATCACCCGCGCCTTGCATGCTCTGAACGACGGCGCCGCCTTGGTGTCCGAGGTGACATAGCTCCAGGCCTCCGGCTGGCTGGCCGACGCATGGACGAAAAGCAGCCCCTCCGCTTCGGTCGCCATCGGCAAGCCACCCAGGAAGGCCTTCTGCCCTGCGCTCAACCGCCTTGAGGTCCAGTCCAGCGCCCGTTTCGCCAGCGATGACATCGCCTCTGACGCGCCGGCCGCGGCATTGTCGTGATTGCCCCGGATGCAGACCGCACCTTCCGCGACCAAGGCCGAGGCGCGGTCGCAGCACCACTCGGGGTCCGCCCCATAGCCCACGATGTCGCCCAGAATTGCGATCCGGTCCACGCCATGCGCGGTCACGTCCGCCAGCACCGCCTCGAACGCCTCACGGTTGGCATGGATGTCCGTCAGGACCGCAAACCTCATCCATCCCCTCCCGTGGCGTGTTTCAGCGACCCTATCTTGGGGCGATGCAAGGGGCCATGAGCCAGATCAAACCAGCGAGGTGACCCACAGCAATGTCGCATCCTCTTCAGACAGAGAAATCACGTTGTGCCCCATCGCCGCGTCATAATAGGCGCTGTCGCCCCGGCGCAGTTCCACCGGCTCGTAGAACTCGGTGTACAGCCGGATCACCCCGGTCAAGACGTACAGGAACTCCTCCCCGTCGTGCCTGACCCACCCGTCGAACTCGTCCAAATCCCGCGCCCGGATCACCGCGCGATAGGGAAGCATCTGCTTCTTCGTCAGCCCGCTGGCCAGCAACTCGTGCTCATAGGTCACCGTGGCTTGGCTTTGCCCTTCGCCCGCCTTGGTCACCGCCATCCGTCCCATCACCTGCTGCTTCGACGGCGGTGTGAAGAGCTGCGGCACCGAAATCGCCAGCCCTCCGGCCAGCTTCTTCAACGCCTCGTAGGTTGGGCTCATCTGCCCGTTCTCGATCTTCGACAGCGTTGACCGCGCCAACCCCGCCCGGGTCGCCGCCTCTTCCAGCGTCCAGCCCAAGGACCGGCGCAACTCCCGCACGCGTTCCCCAAGGTTCAACGGCTCCACGTGAGCCTCGCCCCCAGCCTCGCGCGCCACGCGGATCATGCTTTTCGGATCGGTCAGTGCCATGTCTCCCGGATAGATCAGCCGCCCCAGCCTTGCAACTGCTGCCACAGACCCCTACCCCTTCCCCATGCTGTCCGAGATCGACACCCGCCCTTTCCCGCAGGCCCCACCCGCCTTCAACCTTGCGGGCCATGTCCTTGCCCGCGCCGCCAGCCTTGACAAGCCCGCCCTCGCGATCCTGCATCCGGAAGCTGACGAAACACTCACCTACGCCCAGCTCCTCTGCCTGACGCAAGGCTGCGGCACTGCGCTCCTCGCCCTTGGCCTCACTCCAGGCGACCGCATCCTCCTCCGCCTCGGCA
>JAIXSA010000164.1 GCA_027484915.1 Paracoccaceae bacterium
AGTCCGACAACCCTTCGATCACCCGCGACGTCAGCGGGGAAGGCGTGCAGCAGGCGCTTCTGAAGATCATGGAAGGCACCGTCGCCAGCGTCCCTCCGCAGGGTGGCCGCAAGCATCCGCAGCAGGAATTCCTGCAGGTGGACACGACGAACATCCTCTTCATCTGCGGCGGCGCTTTCGCGGGCCTGGAAAAGATCATCGCGCAGCGCAACAAGGGTTCGGGCATCGGCTTCGGGGCCGAGGTGAAAGGCCCGGAAGAACGCGGTGTGGGTGAGCTCTTCAAGGAGTTGGAACCTGAGGATCTGCTCAAGTTCGGCCTGATCCCGGAATTTGTCGGCCGCTTGCCGGTGATTGCCACCCTGACCGATCTGGACGAGGGCGCGCTGGTCACGATCCTGACCGAACCGAAGAACGCGCTCGTCAAGCAGTACCAGCGCCTGTTCGAGATCGAGGGTGTGAAGCTCACCTTCACCTCCGACGCCCTGACCGCCATCGCCAAGCGCGCGATCAAGCGCAAGACCGGCGCGCGCGGCTTGCGGTCGATCATGGAGGATATCCTCCTCGACACGATGTTCGAACTGCCGGGCATGGACGGTGTGGAAGAGGTCGTGGTCAAGGACGAGGCCGTCAACAACGGCGCGGCACCGATGCTGGTCTACACCGAGGCCAAGAAGAAAGAGCCGGTCAAGGCCTGATCGTTCGCCCGTCCCAAACAACCGAAGGCGGGCCACGAGCCCGCCTTTTTCATGCCGCAACCGGCATCGAAGCGCCGCCGTTGCATGACCTGCCGCTTGACCCTAGACCTCGCCCCGGCTTTCCGCCATATGGGGGGAAACGACGACCGGAGGCCGCACATGTACTTCCTCAAGCGCCTGCTGACCTGGTGGAACAGCCAGACCATCGGCACCCAGCTCTTCACCGCCCGCAAGGGCGTGCGCGTGGGCGAGGATGACGCGGGCAACATCTTCTACCAGACCGCCGACGGCAAGCGCCGCTGGGTCATCTTCAACGGCGACATGGAAGCCTCGCGCGTGTCGCCCGACTGGCACGGCTGGCTGCATCACACCTGGGACGAGCCGCCGACGAAGCAGCCCCTCAAGCACAAGCCTTGGGAAAAGCCGCACCAGGAAAACCTGACCGGCACCGAGGCCGCCTATGCACCCCCGGGCTCGATCCGCCGCATGGAACCCGTCGCACGCCGCGACTATGAGGCTTGGCAGCCCGAGTGATGGCGTACGAGCGTGCAGAAATCCTGGCCGGGGCAGCGGTCCTGGCAGTGGCTGCCGGTTTCGCACTCTATGCCGTGCGGGGATCCGGCGTGGTCAGCGCCCCGGACTCCTATCCGCTCACCGCCAGCTTCCGCTCGGTCGAAGGGGTCAGCGTCGGCACCGATGTCCGGCTGGCCGGGGTCAAGGTCGGCACAGTCACCGCCCTGTCGCTGAACCCGGAAACCTTCTTCGCCGACGCCACCATCTCGATGCGCAACGACGTCGCGGTCCCGGTCGATTCCACCGTCATGATCTCGTCCGAAGGCCTGCTTGGCGGCACCTTCGTCGAGGTGCAACCCGGCGGGGCGCTGGAAAGCTTGGCGCCGGGTGGCGAGATCGAGGACACCCAAGGCGCGGTCAGCCTGATCACCCTCCTGATGAAGTTCGCCGGCGGCGGTGCCGAGGGCGAGGCCGCCCCGGACACGACGGCCACCCCATGAGGGCCCTCCTCATGATACTGGCGTTGGCCCTTCCGGCCGCCGCGCAAGAGGACCCACCCCAGGACGCCCGCCCCGAATTCACCGACTCGCAAGGCGCGAACCTGCGCTTCCTCGACAAGCTGACCAGCGAGACGGGGGATGTCGAACTTGGGGTCGGTCAGGCCGCAAAGTTCGGACGGCTTATCGTTCAACTCGACAGTTGCCGCTATCCCACCGTCAACCCGGCCTCGGATGCCGAGGCACATCTGACGATCCTGGAAGAGACGACGAACTCCCAGCTCTTCGCCGGCTGGATGCTGGCGTCATCCCCTGCGCTGTACGCGCTGGACCACCCGCGCTATGACGTCTGGGTGCTTGGCTGCGTGCTGCCCGAACCCCCGGGCGAGGACGCGACAGCCCCCGCCGAAGGCGAATAGCCGACCGGGTCGAACTCGCCCCTGCGGCCCAGCGCCTCGGCCAGCCGACGATGGTACTCGGTCCGCGCTATCTCCACCCCGCCCAGACTTGCCAGATGCGGCGTCAGGAACTGCGTGTCGAAAAGCTGGAACTCCCCGGCGCGCAGGCGGTGGACAGCATGGGCCAGCGCCAGTTTCGAGCCATCCGTCACGCGTGAGAACATGCTTTCCCCGAAGAAGGCCGCGCCCAGGGTTACCCCGTAGACACCACCGACCAGCGTGTCGCCGTCCCAGACTTCGATGCTGTGCGCATGCCCAAGCTGGTGCAGCTGCACGTAGAGCCGCTGGATGCGGTGGCTGATCCAGGTCTCGCCCCGCGCAGCACAGGCCTCGACCACAGCCTCGAAGGCCGTGTCGGTGGTGACGCGAAAGCGGCCCGACCGGATGCGCTTTGCCAATGATCGCGAGATATGGAAACCGTCCAGCGGCATGACACCCCGACGGCGCGGGTCAATCCAGTGGATCTCCGCGTCATCGCGGCCGTCGGACATCGGGAAGATGCCCATCGCATAGGCGCGTAGCAGGATGTCTGGCGTAAGCTCTTCGTCCACTTACAAATTCCTTCGAAGGAATTTGCAAAAGTCTTCGAAGACTTTTGCGGCAGGGCGCCCCGGCGGGCGCCCACTCAGGTCAGGCGAACTTCTCGGCCAGCCATTTTTCCAGCCAGTGGATGTTATAGTCGCCGTTCTGGATATCCGGCTCGGCCAAGAGCATGTGAAACAGCGGGATCGAGGTGTCGATACCGTCGATGATCAGCTCGGACAACGCCCGCTTCAGCCGCGCCAAAGCCTCGGGCCGGTCGCGGCCGTGGACGATCAGCTTGCCGATCAGGCTGTCGTAATAGGGCGGGATCCGGTAGCCGTCGTAGATCGCGCTGTCCATCCGCACGCCAAGGCCGCCCGGCGCGTGGAACTGGGTGATCCGGCCGGGGCAGGGCGAGAAGTTCGGGATCTTCTCGGCGTTGATCCGGACCTCGATGCAGTGACCGTTGATCTCAAGCTCGTCCTGGGAAAACGACAGGCCCATGCCGCTTGCCACGCGGATCTGTTCGCGCACGAGGTCCACGCCGAAGATGCCCTCGGTGACGGGATGTTCCACCTGCAGGCGGGTGTTCATCTCGCTGAAGTAGAAATTGCCGTCTTCGTACAGGAATTCGATCGTGCCCGCGCCGATGTACTTCAGCTTCTTCATCGCGTTGGCGCAGATCATGCCGATTTCCGACCGCAGCTTCGGCGTGATCGCCGGGCCGGGGGCTTCCTCGAAGACCTTCTGGTGCCGCCGCTGCAGGGAACAGTCACGCTCGCCCAGATGCACCGCGTCGCCCTTGCCGTCACCGAAGACCTGAATCTCGATGTGGCGCGGACGCTGGAGGTACTTCTCCATGTAGACTTCGTCGTTGCCGAAGGCGTTCTTCGCCTCGGACCGCGCGGTGCGGAAGGCGATCTCCAGCTCTTCGGCGTTCTTTGCAACCTTCATCCCGCGCCCGCCGCCGCCGGCAGTGGCTTTGATGATCACCGGATAGCCGATCTGTTCGGCCACGGTCTTTGCGGTTTCGAAATCTGGCACACCGCCATCCGAACCGGGGACGACGGGGATGCCAAGATCCTTGGCTGTGACCTTCGCGGTGATCTTGTCGCCCATGATACGGATGTGTTCCGCATTCGGACCGATGAAGGTGATGCCGTGGTCTTCCAAGGCCTGCGCAAAGGCGGCGTTTTCGGACAAGAAGCCGTAGCCCGGATGCACGGCCTGCGCCCCGGTGATCTCGCAGGCCGAGATGATGGCGGCCTTGGACAGATAGCTTTCCGAGGACGGTGCGGGGCCGATGCAGACGGATTCGTCGGCCATCCGGACGTGCATCGCGTCGGCGTCGGCCGTGGAATGCACGGCGACCGACTTGATCCCCATTTCCTGGCAGGCCCGGATCACGCGCAGCGCGATCTCACCCCGGTTGGCGATCAGGATCTTATCGAACATGGGTGTATTGCCTTATTCGATGATCATCAGGGGGGCGCCGTATTCGACGGGGTGGCCATCCTCGACCAGGATGCGCTTCACCGTGCCCGCCCGCGGGGCGGGGATGTGGTTCATCGTCTTCATCGCCTCGATGATCAGGACGGTCTGGCCCTCCGTCACCTGGGCGCCGATGGTGGCGAAGGGTGCGGCACCGGGTTCGGCTGCAAGATAGACCGTGCCGACCATGGGCGAGGTCACCGCCCCGGGGTGTTGGGCAGGGTCTTCGCTCAGGGGCGCGGCAGCCGGGGCCGGCGAAGCCGCAGCCGGGGCGTGATGAACCACAGGCGCGGGGGCAGGGGCAGCAGCGGCGACCGTCACCACGTTCGACTGTTTGACGACCCGGACCTCAAGGCTGTCATCTTCGCCATATTCACGCTTCACCGACAGTTCGGTCAGATCATTCTTGTTCAGAAGCTCGGCAAGCGCCGAAATGAAGGCGACGTCGGTGTCGGTGTTCTGCTTGCTCATCGGATCCTCTGTTCTTCTCTGCCCTGTGCGCGCGGGTTGGCCACAGGCCCCCCGCAGTCTGGTATTGGGCGCTTATACGCGACCCTGCCGGGGCTGAAAAGCCGCGAAAGCGTTGGCGCTACCAGACCCGCTGCCTGCTTTTTGACCAATCCATCGGAAAACAGCGGTCGCGGAAAATTTACCGTTTGATAAAAAAATAAACCTGTGCCAGCCTTCCTAAAACAAGCAAGGGGAGGACGAGACGTCCCATGACGAACAGCCCGCTGACGCCCGGCATCGTTCCGGGTCGCCTGCCAGCCGAAGCCTATCGCCAGAACTTCGCCGACCACGAGCCCGCGCTCGACCGGCATGAGGCGCGGGTGGCGGCAGACCGCTGCTACTTCTGCCACGATGCACCCTGCATCACGGCCTGCCCGACCTCGATCGACATTCCGCTTTTCATCCGGCAGATCGCGACGGGCACGCCGGAGGCGGCAGCCACGACGATCTGGAGCCAGAACATCCTGGGCGGCATCTGCGCCCGCGTCTGCCCCACGGAAACCCTGTGCGAGGAAGCCTGCGTCCGCGAGGCCGCCGAGGGCAAGCCGGTCGAGATCGGCCGCCTGCAGCGCTATGCCACCGACGTCGCAATGGCCAAGGGCCTGCACCCCTTTACCCGCGCCCCCGCCACCGGCAAGCGCATCGCCGTCGTCGGCGCGGGGCCAGCGGGCCTCGCCTGCGCCCACCGACTTGCAATGCACGGGCATGACGTCGTCGTGCTGGAGCGCCGCCCGAAAGCCGGGGGCCTGAACGAATACGGCATCGCCAGCTACAAGGCGACCGGCGGCTTTGCGCAGAAAGAGGTCGACTGGCTGCTCCAGATCGGTGGGATCGAAATCCGCACCGGGGTGGAGCTTGGCCGCGACGTCACCCTTCCCCAACTGGAAGCCGAGTATGACGCGGTGTTCCTTGGCATCGGCCTTGCGGGCGTCAACGCGCTGCGGGCGGCAGGAGAGGACCTTGCAGGCGTCCGCAACGCTGTCGACTTCATCGCCGAACTGCGCCAGGCCGCCGACGTGTCGACGCTTCCCGTCGGCCGCGATGTCGTCGTCATCGGCGGGGGCATGACCGCCGTAGACGCCGCCGTCCAGTCCAAGCTTCTGGGCGCCGAGAACGTCTCCATCGTCTACCGGCGCGGGCAGGAAAAGATGTCCGCCTCGGGCTACGAACAGGAACATGCCGCCCAGGCCGGGGTCCGCATCATCCACAACGCAGCCCCCGTCCGGGTGCTTGGCAACGGCAAGGCGGAAGCGGTCGAGTTCGCCTACACCCAGGAAGGTCCGTCCGGCCTGACCCTCAGCGCCGAGACCTTCACGCTCAAGGCCGACCAGGTGTTCAAGGCCATCGGCCAGACCCTGACCGGAGCGCCCGGCACCCTGCCCGTCGCAGGCGGCAAGATCGCCGGCGGCTCTGGCAAGGTCTGGGTCGGTGGCGACTGCGCGGCGGGGGGCGAGGACCTGACGGTCACCGCCGTCGCCGAAGGCCGAGATGCAGCCGAAGCGATCCACATCCAGCTCATGGCGCTGTGATGGCACCGCTCGCCGCTTGCGTTCGTCTGGAAGCCGCGCCAGAACGGGCACTGGAAGTGAGGTTCCGTGGAAGCATTCGCGCAAAGCATCATCACCTTCATCGAACAGAACCAGACTTGGTTTCCGTTCATCATGGTGCTGTTCGCGGCTGCCGAGACAACGGCCTTTCTGTCGCTGCTGATCCCGTCGACACCCGTGCTGGCCGGCGTCGGTGCGCTGGCCGCGACCGGGGCGCTGTCCTTCACCACGCTCTGGATCGGGGCCTCGATTGGCGCGCTGATCGGATCGACCTTCAGCTACTGGCTCGGCCGCCGCTACGGCAACCATATCCTGACGATGCGACCGCTGCGCGATCATCCGGACTGGGTGGCGAAAGCGCAGGCCGCCTTCGACAAGTACGGCCCGGTGACGATCTTCATCGGCCACTTTACCACGATCTTCCGACCCATCGTCTTCCTGATGGCCGGGATGAGCGGCATGACCCTGCCGCGCTTCCTGTTCTGGAACACGCTAGGCTGTGTCGCCTGGGCTTTCATCGTACCGAAGCTCGGCCAGGTCGGCGGCGATCTCATCGGCTGGATCTGGTCGCTTTTCTAAGCCGTGGTGGGCGCAGCGCCCACCCTATGTCCCCCGCATCACTCCCCGCGCGCCGCAAGGAGGCTTCCCATGGCTGACCTCAGCTCTAACTTCATTGGCATCAAGTCCCCGAACCCGTTCTGGCTGGCCTCGGCCCCGCCGACGGACAAGAAATACAACGTCGAGCGCGCGTTTGAGGCGGGCTGGGGCGGCGTGGTCTGGAAGACGCTGGGAGCCGAAGGCCCACCCATCGTCAACGTGAACGGCCCGCGCTATGGCGCGATCTGGGGGGCCGACCGCCGGCTTTTGGGGCTGAACAACATCGAACTGATCACCGACCGCCCGCTCGAGGTGAACCTGCGCGAGATCAAGGAGGTCAAGCGCAAGTGGAAGGACCGGGCACTTGTTATCTCGCTGATGGTGCCCTGCGAGGAGGACCACTGGAAGGCGATCCTCAAACAGATCGAGGATACCGAAGCCGACGGCGTGGAACTGAACTTCGGCTGCCCACATGGCATGGCCGAACGCGGCATGGGCTCAGCCGTGGGCCAGGTGCCGGAATACATCGAGATGGTCACCCGCTGGGTCAAGCAGTACAGCCGGATGCCCTGCATCGTGAAGCTGACGCCCAACGTCACCTCGATCCTGCCGCCCGCGATGGCGGCGAACCGCGGTGGGGCGGATGCGGTCAGCCTCATCAACACGATCAAGTCGATCACCAATGTCGACCTCGACCACTTCTCGCCCTTCCCGATGATCGACGGGCAGGGGTCGCATGGCGGCTATTGCGGCCCAGCGGTCAAGCCGATCGCTCTGAACATGGTGGGCGAGATCGCCCGCCATCCCGACACGCGGGGTCTGCCGATCTCGGGCATCGGGGGCGTCACCACCTGGCGCGACGCGGCAGAGTTCATGGCGATGGGGGCGGGCAACGTGCAGGTCTGCACCGCGGCGATGACCTATGGCTTCAAGATCGTGCAAGAGATGATCTCGGGCCTGTCGCAGTACCTCGATGAAAAGCAGATGTCGTTGAACGACCTGATCGGCCGGGCTGTGCCGAACTTTGTCGAATGGCAGCACCTGAACCTGAACTACGTCACCAAGGCGCAGATCGACCAGGACCTCTGCATCTCCTGCGGGCGCTGCTACGCGGCCTGCGAGGACACCAGCCACCAGGCCATCGCCATGTCGCCCGACCGGGTCTTCACGGTGAAGGATGACGAATGCGTCGCCTGTAACCTCTGTGTCGACGTCTGCCCGGTGGACAACTGCATCACCATGCGCGAACTGCCCAAGGGCGCCGTCGATCCGCGCACCGGCAAGGTGGTGGGCGACTTTGCCGACTGGACCACGCACCCGAACAATCCGATGGCCCAGGCGGCGGAATGACTGCCGCTGCGGTCGACAAGGCCGCGGCCCTGATCCTTGCAGCGGCCCGAAATCACTTCGGGCCGTTTGTCGTGGCGGTCGACGGGCGCAGCGGGACCGGTAAGTCCACCCTGGCCAAGGCGCTGGCAAAACGGCTTCCGGCCACGGTGATCGAGGGGGACGACTTCTACGCCGGGGGCACCGGGATCGAAGGCGACCCGCCCCAGTCCCGTGCCGCGCGCTGTATCGACTGGCAGGCGCAGCGCCGTGTGCTGACCGCGCTTAGGGCGGGGCAGGCGGCCAGCTACCACGCGTTTGACTGGGATACCTTCGACGGCTCTGTCGCGGAAGAGGCGACCCACATCGCCCCGGCGGCGATCCTGATACTGGAAGGCGCCTATTCGGCCCGCCCCGAACTGCGTGACCTCGTGGACCTGACCTTGCTTGCCACGGTGCCCGACGCGGTTCGCGAAGAGCGGTTGTTGGAACGCGAGGGAGAGATTGGCCCGTGGGAACGCCAGTGGCATGAAGCCGAGGATTGGTATTTCGCCCATGCCGCGCCGGACTCGGCGTTCGACCTGGTCCTCGACCTCAGCTAGGGCAGGGGCAGGGGGCTCATGCCCGCGGCGATGCTGGCCTTGATGTAGGCGTCCCGCGCGGCCAGTGCGGCGGCCCGGGCATCGGCGGCGGGGTGATGATCCCTGTCCCGCTCTGACAGTTCGATGGCCGCCTGCGCCATCATCCCCGAGGGCTGATGTACTGCATCCCCCCGCTGGGTGTCAGCCACGGGTCGCGCGCTTTGTGCGGCCGCGGCGCTGGTGACGCGCGCTTCCGTCGGCTGCGGTTGCGCTGCCGGAACCGGCATCTGTAAGCGCAGCGCTGAAACCTGGTCCATGAATCGACCCCACAGTTACCCCCCTGAAGGTCAAAATACCGCAGAATTTGCTAATGCGCAGGGGTGAAATGCCTAAAATGCGGCCTTTCCAAACCTTTACGAAAGGTGAATGCCCGCAACCAACTTGTTGAAATCGTTGGGTCCGCAACCCTGCCCACGCGTGGGCGTCAGGGCCGCAGCAGCCGGGTGAACAAGGTCTCCAGGAACCCGCCCGCCTCGGCAAAGGGGTCGTGCTCGGGCCCCAGCACGGCCCGGACCTGAACGTCGAAGTCCGCGTAATGTTGGGTCAGCGCCCAGATCGAGAACACCAGATGCACCGGATCGACCCTCGCGATCCGCCCCTCGTCCATCCAGCGCCGCAGGACCGCCGCCTTCTCCTCTACCAGCCGCCGCAGATCGCCCTCGATCGCCTCCCGCATCCGCGGCGCGCCCTGCAGGATCTCGTTCGCGAAGAGCCGGCTTTCCCGCGGATAGTCCCGCGCAAGGTCCAGCTTGCGGCGGACATAGGCCAGGATCTCCTGCAACGGCTGCCCCGCCGGGTTCATCGCCCGCAAGGGATCAAGCCAGGTATCCAGAAGCCCGGTCAGCAGCGCGGTGTGGACCTCTTCCTTCGACGGGAAGTAGTACAGCAGGTTGGGCTTGGACAGCCCCGCGCCCTCGGCGATCTGGTCCAGAGTCGCGCCGCGAAACCCGTGCAGGGAAAACACCTCCAGTGCCGCGTCCAGAATGAGCTCGCGGTTCTTCTGCTGGATGCGGGATCGGGGGCGGGGCGCGCTCATGGTCCTGTCTGCGACTGAAAGGACCCATTGGATAGCGCGCCCCAAACCGTCAGGTCAAATCATTCGCCGCAAATACGGCAAATCGGCTACTGGACGGCCTGCATGATGCCCCACGGCACCACGGTCAACATTGCGGTGATGATGACGAGCGACCGCTTGAGGCCTGCAAACATTGGTGTTCTCCCTACTTGTTGGTCTGCTGGACCTAGGAAGCCCTTTCGGCCGTGCAAGAGCCTGCGGTGAACCGACGCAGGTGGCTCACCCCGCTGCCAGCGCCCGCAGTCCCTGGACGACCAGCTTGTGATCCTCGACTTGCGGCAGGCCAGAGACCGTCGCAACCGCCACGACGCCCACGCCCCGCACCCGGATCGGCACCGCCCCGCCGCTGTCGGCGAAATCCGCGCCGGACAGCCCGTGCTTGTCCAGTGGCTCGCCCTTGGCCTTGTTCCGCGCGGCGACCAGCAGCGAAGGAAGCTGGAACATGAGCGCCGTGTTCGACTTGCGACGCGCCCAAAGGTCGTTCAGCGGGGCCGATCCCGGAAGTGCCGCATGAAAGAGCGTCCGGTCCGCCGTGCGGATGTCGATCACCACCGGCTTGCCCTGACCCAGTTCGACCAGGATCAGTCCAAGCCGCCATGCCGCAGCTTCGTCAAAGCCGTCCAGCTCCAGCCCCGCATACTCCGCTTCCAAATCGCCCGTGTTCATCTTGCTCCCCTCAGATCGCCCCGATCCCGCGCAGGACCATGTCCCGGACGCTGGCCTTGGCCTCGCGCCACTGCTTATCGGACAGGGGCTTGCCGTCGTTCAAGGTCTGGATCTGGTGGCCGAAGTCCGCATAGTGCTGCGTCGTGGCCCAGAGCATGTAAAGCATGTGCCGAGGGTTGATCGGCGCCATCTTCCCCTCGTCGATCCAGCGCTGGATCACCGCGATCCGGCCATCGGTCCAGTCGCGCAGCGTCGTCTCCAGATAGTCCTGGATCACCGGAGCGCCGTGCATCACCTCGCTGGCCCAGACCTTGGACCCATGCGGATGCGTCCGGCTGATGTCCATCTTGGCGTCGATGTAGGCGCCGATGCCTTCCACCGGCCCCGGCGCGTCGTCGAAGCTGGACGCCGCATCCAGCCAGATCTCGAAGATCTGCTGCACCACGCGGCGGTAGAGGTCTTCCTTGGTGGCGAAGTAGTAATGCAGGTTCGCCTTGGGCAGCCCCGCCATGTCGGCAATGAGCTGCATCGTTGCGCCCCCGAATCCGGCCTCGGCAAAGACCTTCTCGGCCGCTTCGAGGATCGCGCGTTCGTTCTCGCGCCGGATATCTGTGCGGCGGCCGGGCTTCAGGCGCGAAATCTGGGCATCGCCACTCATCCTGGTCCCATATTCTTGTTGACCGATTGGTCAGGTTGTGTTGCGCTTCACCTTGACCATACGGTCAGGAAACGAGTCGCGGCAAGGGGCAGCATTGCCTCAGCTCGCACAGGGAGCTAACGATGCCAGTCACCGGGGATAACCTGCGGATCGATCCTGCACGCCTGTGGGACAGCCTGGAGGATATGGCCAAGATCGGCCCCGGTATCGCGGGTGGCTGCAACCGGCAGACCCTGACGGACGCAGACAGCGAGGGCCGCCACCTCTTCAAGCGCTGGTGCGAGGCTGCGGGGATGTCGATGGGCGTCGACACGATGGGCAACATGTTCGCCACGCGGGCCGGGACGGACCCTGCGGCGCTGCCGGTCTACATGGGCTCTCACCTCGACACCCAGCCGACGGGCGGGAAGTATGACGGCGTCCTCGGTGTCCTTGGCGCGCTGGAGGTGGTGCGGACGCTGAACGACATGGGCGTCAAGACGAAGCATCCGATCGTGGTGACGAACTGGACCAACGAGGAAGGCGCACGGTTTGCCCCGGCCATGCTGGCCTCGGGCGTCTTCGCGGGCATCCATACCGAGGACTATGCGAAGTCCCGCAAGGACCTGGACGGCAAGGTGTTTGGCGAGGAGCTTCAGCGCATCGGCTGGGTCGGCGACGAAAAGGTCGGCGCGCGGAAGATGCACGCGATGCTGGAGCTGCACATCGAGCAGGGCCCGATCCTGTAGGCCGAGGGCAAGGATATCGGCGTCGTGACCCACGGCCAGGGCCTCTGGTGGCTGGAGATCACGCTTACGGGGAAGGACGCCCATACCGGATCGACGCCGATGCATATGCGGGTGAACGCAGGGTTGGGGATGGCGCGGATCACCGAGCGTGTGCATCAAATCGCGATGAGCCACCAGCCGAACGCCGTGGGCGCGGTGGGGCAGGTGAAGGTCTTCCCGAACTCGCGCAACGTTATCCCGGGGAAGGTGGTGTTTACGGTTGACATCCGGTCCCCCGAACAGGCCAAGCTTGACGCGATGAAGGCCGAAGTCATCCGCGCCGCCCATGCGGTGGCGAAGGAACTGGGGCTGGGCTGTGAGATCGAGGACGTGGGCCACTTCGACCCCGTCACCTTCGACCCCGGCCTTGTGAAGATCGTCCGCCAATCCGCTGAAAAGCTGGGTTATTCCCACATGGACATCGTCAGTGGCGCCGGACACGACGCCTGCTGGATCAACCGCGTTGCCCCCACGGTGATGGTGATGTGCCCCTGCGTGGACGGGCTTTCCCACAACGAGGCCGAGAAAATCACCCCCGAATGGGCGGCGGCGGGGACGGATGTGCTCCTCCACGCCTGCCTGGAAGTGGCGGAGGTCGTGGCGTGAGCGGAGGGAGCAAGTGGAGCGCGGTGCGCCTCAGCGGACTGGGGTTCATCTTCGGGTCGGTTCTGGCCCTCATCTGGGCGCTGGTGAACTTGGCCGGGACTGACCTTGCGCCGGGCAGGCTCTTCGGACTTGTCGTCCTTGGCGGGGTCGCAGGCGCGGCGCTTCTTGCTGTTGTTGCCAATCTTCGAAACGTTCTTGTCAAATAGGAGCCGCACATGACCACCATCATCAAGAACGGCACCGTCGTCACCGCCGACCTCACCTACAAGGCGGATGTGCGGGTGGAGAACGGGGTGATCACCGAGATCGGGCAGGGCCTCAAGGGCGGGACGGAGCTTGACGCGACCGGCTGCTACGTCATGCCCGGCGGGATCGATCCGCATACGCATCTGGAGATGCCCTTCATGGGCACCTACTCGGCGGATGATTTTGAAAGCGGCACCCGGGCGGCGCTGAGTGGCGGGACCACGATGGTCGTCGACTTCATCCTGCCCGGTCAGGGACAGGACCTGATGGACGCGGCCAAGGCGTGGCACAACAAATCCACCCGCGCGACCTGCGACTATTCTTACCACATGGCCGTCACCTGGTGGGGCGAGAAGGTCTGGCAGGGGATCGAGGACAGCGCCAAGGCCGGGATCACCAGCTTCAAGCACTTCATGGCCTACAAGGGCGCGCTGATGGTGAACGATGATGAATTGTTCAACAGCTTCCGCCGGGTGGGGGATGTGGGCGGTCTGGCGATGGTCCATGCCGAGAATGGCGACGTGGTGGCCGAACTGACGGCGAAGCTGCTGGCCGAGGGCAACACCGGCCCCGAGGGCCACGCCTATTCGCGGCCCCCGCAGGTCGAGGGCGAGGCCACGAACCGCGCGATCATGATTGCCGACATGGCGGGGGTGCCGCTTTACGTCGTCCACGTCTCCTGCGAAGATGCGCATGAGGCGATCCGCCGGGCGCGGCAGCAGGGCAAGCGCGTGTGGGGCGAGCCACTGATCCAGCACCTGACGCTGGACGAAAGCGAATACTTCCACCCCGACTGGGACCACGCCGCGCGGCGGGTCATGTCGCCCCCGTTCCGCAACAAGCAGCATCAGGACAGCCTTTGGGCGGGGCTGATGAGCGGTTCTCTCTCGGTCGTCGCCACTGACCATTGCGCCTTCACCACCGAGCAGAAGCGCTTTGGTGTCGGCAACTTTGCCAAGATCCCGAACGGCACGGGGGGCTTGGAGGACCGGATGCCGATGCTCTGGACCCACGGGGTTGCCACGGGACGCCTGACACCGAATGAATTTGTGGCCGTAACGTCAACCAACATCGCGAAAATCCTGAACTGCTATCCGAAGAAGGGTGCGGTTCTGGTTGGGGCGGATGCGGACCTGGTGGTCTGGGACCCCGAGAAGACGAAGACTATCACGGCTGGCAAGCAGCAGTCGTCCATCGACTACAACGTGTTCGAGGGCCACACCGTCAAAGGCCTGCCGCGCTTTACCCTGACCCGTGGCCATGTCGCGATCCACGATGGCGAGGTGCGCGTGCAGGAAGGCCACGGCAAGTTCGTCGCCCGCGCGCCGCGCCCCGCCGTCAACCGGGCGCTGACCCAATGGAAGGACCTGACCGCGCCTCGGCCGGTGGAGCGGACGGGCATCCCGGCGACGGGGGTCTAGGGTACCAGATGCTCCAGCTCGGGCAAAAGCACGACGCTTTCCTGCTCTTTCGGATCGGTCCGGGCGATGACGGCCGTGCACGGTTCGGAACCGGGGTTGGTCGGCAGGTGGGGGACGTCTGCCGGGATGTAGATCAGGTCGCCGGCCTCGGTCTCCATCCGGTTCTCCAGCCTCTCGCCCCAGTACATCACCGCCCGGCCGGACAGCTGGTAGATCGCCGTCTCGTGCGTCGCATGCTTGTGGGCCTTGGCACGCCCGCCCGGCGGGACGGTCAGAAGATGCATGCAGATCGCCGTAGAACCTACTTTTTCCAAGGCAATTCCGGCGTCGTAAGTAAATCCCTGCTTTCCGGCGTAGCGGTCAGCGGGGCGGATCTTGCGGCAGTCGGGCATCGGCGGGTTCCTTACCGGTCACGGAAAGGATACCACGGATCAAGGCTCGCCCTGCTCGGATTCCTCAGTGTCCCGTTCGGGCGGAGCAAAGGCAATCACGGGGGCGTCGAAGAAGACGTCTTCAAGGTCCTCGGGCGCGGGTGCGAAGGCGAGGGTCGTCTGCAAGACATTGATAAGCATGGCGGTCCTCCGGTTTCAGCCGAGGTGGGCGTGGGCGACACCAAGTGCAAGTGTGCCACGACCAGGCAACGGGAATGTGAAGGGAAGCGGGCGTGAAGGACATGGTGAGCCAGGGTCGGCCGGTGATCGAGGCGAAGGGGGTGAACCTGGTGTTCCAGACCGCCGACGGTCCGGTCCAGGCATTGAAGGACGTGAATCTGACCATCAGCCAAGGTGACTTCGTCAGCTTCATCGGTCCGTCGGGCTGCGGGAAGACGACCTTCCTGCGGGCCATCGCTGCGTTGGAACACCCTACCGGTGGCACATTGACGGTAAATGGCATGTCGCCGGACGAAGCGCGGCGCAAGCGGGCCTACGGCTATGTCTTCCAGGCGGCGGGGCTCTATCCTTGGCGTACCATTGCCGGGAACATCCGGCTTCCCCTTGAAATCATGGGGTTCTCCAGAGCCGAGCAGGACGAGCGGACAGACCGGGTGCTAGAGCTGGTGGAGCTGAAGGGCTTCGGCAAGAAGTTCCCCTGGCAGTTGTCGGGCGGCATGCAGCAGCGCGCCAGCATCGCGCGGGCGCTGGCCTTTGACGCGGACATCCTTCTGATGGACGAGCCCTTCGGCGCGCTGGACGAGATCGTGCGGGACCGGTTGAACGAAGAGCTGCTGAAGCTTTGGGCGCGCACCGGCAAGACCATCGGCTTCGTGACCCATTCGATCCCCGAGGCGGTGTATCTCTCGACCAAGATCGTCGTCATGTCCCCGCGTCCCGGGCGGATCACCGACGTCATCGACTCGCCCCTGCCAAAGCAGCGACCCCTGGATATCCGCGACAGCCGCGAGTTCATCGAGATTGCCCACCGGGTTCGGGAGGGGCTGCGTGCCGGGCATCATGACGAGTAGAGCACGACTCTCGCATCACTCTGGGCTCTCCACCGGGGCTCGCACATGACTGGCTTTACCTTCCTCTGGCTGAGTGCGGCCACGGTCGTCTTCGTGGCCGCCAATGCCGTCCTGAAGGTCTATGCCACCAAGGGGCAGCTGCCGATCCTGATCGGTGCCCTGGCGATGTTCTGCGTCGGCAACTGGATCATGGTGCAGGTGATGAAGGCCAATGGCCTTGGACTTGCCATTGCCCTGTCGGCTATCTTTCAACTGGTTGCGATCAGCGTCATGGCGATTTTCGTCTTCGGTGAGCGTCCGACGGGCCTGCAACTGGCCGGGATGGTACTGGGGATGGTGGCTGTCGCCATGATCGCCTGGCCGACGGGGGGAAAGGCATGAACCGCGCGCTTCCGGTCCTCAGCGTCCTCGCCGGGATCATCGCGATTTGGTACCTTGCGGCCGTCTGGATGAACTCCACCTGGGTCTATGACCAGGCAGAACGGGCCGGGACCACGGTCAGTTTCGCCGAGATGGTTCCGCAGACGATGAACCAGGACCGCCCGCTGCTGCCTCCGCCGCACCAGGTGGGGGCGGAGTTGTGGAAGGGGCTCTTCGGGCAGGCGGTGACGTCGAAGCGCAGCTTGGTCTACCACGGCTACGTGACCTTCAAGGGCACGATGATGGGGTTCGGCCTTGGGATCGTCTTCGGGGTGCTGCTGGCGATGGCCATCGTCCGCTTCCGGGTCATGGACATGAGCGTCATGCCCTGGGCGATCATCAGCCAGACGGTGCCCATTGTGGCCCTGGCACCGATGATCATCACGCTGTCCAGCCAGTTGGGCCTGACCGACCGTGACGTGCCGAAGGCCGTGATCGCGGCCTATCTGTCGTTCTTCCCAGTCCTCGTCAGCATGGTGAAGGGCCTGCGGGCGCCGGACCAGATGCAGCTGGACCTGCTGAAGACCTACGGGGCCAGCGAGGGCGAGACCTTCCTGAAGCTGCGCCTTCCGGCCTCGATGCCCTATTTCTTCGCCTCGCTGAAGGTGGCCGTAGCGGCCAGCCTGGTAGGCACCATCGTGGGTGAGCTTCCGACCGGTGCAATCGAGGGGCTGGGGGCACGGATGCTGATCGGCTCGCAGTTTGGTGAGCCGCTGATCATGTGGGCGAGCCTGTTCGCGGCGGCGATCCTGGCGGGACTGCTGATCCTGGTCGTGGGATTCGTCGAACGCGCTGCGCGCAAGCGGATGGGGGTTCCGGCATGAGCGCGCTTTGGCTTGCGGTTGTATTCTGGCTGGCAGCCTGGGCGTTGAACGTCTGGCTGGCAGGAAGCAGGGTGTCGAAGTCCGGCCCGGGCCGCGCATTGGTGCCGCTGATCTTCGGTGTGACCGTGCTGGTCCTCTGGGAAGGTATCGTGCGCGGCTTGGGGGTCGAGGGCGTGATCCTGCCGGCCCCCAGCGTCATCGCGGCCAAGATCGCGGTGGAAATGCCGACACTCTGGCAGGATTTCGTCCAGACGATCCTGAAGGGGGCCATCCCCGGCTTCCTGATTGGTGCGGGTGCGGCCTTCCTGACCGCTGTCGCCATCGACCGCTCGCCCTTCCTGCAACGCGGCTTGCTCCCGGTGGGAAATTTCGTGGCCGCCCTTCCCATCGTCGGCCTCGCGCCGATCCTGGTGATGTGGTTCGGCTTCGACTGGCAGTCCAAGGCCGCCGTAGTCGTGGTCATGGTGTTCTTCCCGATGCTGGTGAACATCGTGGCGGGCCTGCAGGCCAGCGAACGGATGCAGCGCGACCTGATGGCGACCTGGGGGGCAAGCTACCTTCAGACGCTGGTCAAGCTGCGCCTGCCCGCAGCGATGCCCTTCATCTTCAATGGGCTGAAAATTGCATCGACACTGGCCCTGATCGGGGCCATCGTTGCCGAGTTTTTCGGCAGTCCGGTCTATGGCATGGGCTTCCGCATCTCGACCGAGGTGGGGCGGCTTGGCCTGGACATGGTTTGGGCCACGATTGCAGTCGCGGCTCTTGCGGGATCGGCCTTCTACGGGCTGATCACGCTGATCGAACGGGGGGTGACGTTCTGGCACCCGTCGCAACGGCATTAACAAAGGCCCCAAAACGGGCCCAACACGGGAGAAGCGAAGATGAAGAAACTGATCACGGCGGCTTTCCTTGCGGCGATGGCGTCGCAAGCCAGCGCCGAGGATGTGAAGCTGCAGCTCAAGTGGGTCACCCAGGCGCAGTTCGCGGGCTACTATGTCGCCCAGGCCAAGGGCTTTTACGAGGAAGAGGGTCTGAACGTCACGATCCTGCCGGGCGGCCCTGACATTGCGCCCGAACAGGTCATCGCGGGTGGCGGGGCAGATGTCATCACGACGTGGATGCCTGCGGCCCTTGCTGCGCGGGAACGCGGACTTCCCTTGGTGAACATTGCCCAGCCGTTCAAGAACGGCGGTCTGAAGTTCACCTGTCTGAAGGACAGCGGCATCACATCCACGGCTGATTTCGCAGGAAAGACGCTCGGGGTGTGGTTCTTCGGCAATGAATACCCATTCTACGCCTGGATGGCCAAGTTGGGCCTTGCCACCGATGGATCGGAAGGCGGCGTAACCGTGCTGAAGCAGGCATTCAACGTGGATGCGCTTTTGCAAAAGCAAGCCTCCTGCATTTCGGTCATGTCCTACAACGAATACGGCCAGGTTCTTGATGCCGGGATCACCGAAGACCAGTTGGTGACCTTCAGCTACAAGGATGAGGGCGTCGCGGTTCTGGAGGATGGTCTGTACGTGCTTGAGGATCGCCTTGCCGACCCGGCCTTCCAAGAGACGATGGTCAAGTTCGTCCGCGCCTCGATGAAGGGCTGGAAATACGCCGAAGCCAACGTCGATGAGGCGGCGCAAATCGTCGTCGACAACGACCAATCCGGCGCTCAGACGCTCGAGCATCAGAAGTACATGATGGGCGAAGTCGCCAAGCTGACGGCCGGCTCGAACGGTGCGCTGGATCCGGCGGATTACGAAATGACCGTGGCGACGCTGCTGGCAGCGGTTTCGCCCGACAATCCGGCCATCACCAAAGCTCCTGAAGGTACGGCCTGGACGAGCATGATCACCGACAAGGCGCTCGCGCAGTAATCGCTCGACTTGTCTGAATTTGGCGGGCGCGGCCACGGGGCTGCGTCCGCCTTTTCTTTACGATCCCGAGGTCTCCTGTCTGCCGAAGGGGGACAGATATGCAGTGGATCGTGACGGGCTTCGTGCTCATCGCGCTGGCGTTGTTTGCGACCGTCTGGTGGCAGGGCTTTGCAGCGCCTGCCGGGCATCTGTACGGCGCCGACAGCGCCGAGGGCGAGGCGGCCTATTGCCTGGCTGTGGCAGAACGGATTTCCGAGATCACCGGGGGCAGGGGGGACGCGCGGCTTGAGGCGCATCTGGATGACCAAGTTGCCTTCTGGAGAGCCCGCGTGGGCCAGCGGCCAAGTGCCGGGCGCGTGGCGCTTGCCCGTGACAGCGCGGCTCCTGGCGTAAACGAAGGGTCACTTCTGCACCTTGCCGTGCAGGACTGCGCGCTGCGGGCCGTCAGCTTCTACGGTCACCGCTTCGCAAGTTTCAACTAGCGCGCACTTGGTCCAGGCCGATTGACAAGGTTCTGTAAAAGGGGACCTTCTTCTGTAAACCCTTTGTTCGGACCTGCCGAAATGCCGCTGTCTGCCCTGACTGGAACCAAGCTGCGCGACCGTCGCATGGCCGCAGGCCTCCGGCAGGCAGACGTTGCGGCACGGGCCGGGATATCGGCCTCGTATCTCAACCTCATCGAACACAACCGGCGCAAGGTCACCCCCGAGGTGATCGAGCGGCTTGCCGATGCTCTGCAGATCGACCGCGCGGCATTGTCCGAGGGGCGGGAGGCGGCGCTGGTCGAGGATCTGCGTGCCGCCGCCGCACGCGGGGGTGCGGATGCCGAGGTTGACCGGGTCGAGGACCTTGTCGACCGGTATCCTGGCTGGGCCGCCCTGATTGCGGCGCTGGATGCACGTGGCCGGTCGCTGGAACGTGCGGTCGAGGCGCTGAATGACCGGATGACCCACGACCCCCACTTGTCACAGTCGCTGCATGAACTCTTATCCTCGCTGTCGGCGGTGCGGGCCACGGCGGCCATCCTGGCCGAGACGCCCGATCTCGAACCCGAATGGGCGCTGCGCTTTCACCGCAATCTGCATCAGGACAGCGAACGTCTCGCCGCCGGGGCCGAGGCGCTGGTCGGGTTCCTTGATGCAGGACAGGGCATCGAGGAGCAGGGCATTGCCGCGCCTCAGGAAGAGGTGGAGGACTGGTTGCGCGGCCGCGGCTGGGTCCTGACCGACGCCGAGCTTGCGGCGGGGCTGGAGACCGAGATTGCCGGTCTGGCATCGGCCGCTGCGCGAAGCTTGGCACGCAGTCATGTGGCGCGGGCCCAGGCGGATGCGGCGCTTCTGCCCGAGACGGTGTTTCTCGCCGCCTTGGCAGAGGTCGGTCCAGACCCGCTGGCGCTTGCCGACCGGTTTGCCCTCTCGCCATTGGTGGTGATGCGGCGCTTGGCTGGGACGGCAGGCCTCGCGGCGGGGATGGTGATCTGCGATGGCTCGGGCACGCTGACCTTCCGCAAGTCCGCGACCGGATTTCCCATGCCGCGTTTCGGATCGGCCTGCCCGCTCTGGCCGCTTTACCGGGCGCTTGGCCATCCGCGGCAGCCTTGCGACGCCCGGGTGCAGATGGCCGGACAAAGCGACCGACGCCACCGGGTGATCGCCTGGGCCGAAACGCGCCACCCACAGGGCCTGCGTGGACCGGAACTGCGCGAATCGGCAATGCTGATCCTGCCGGACGACGGGGCAGGGCCCGTGCTTATGGTCGGGTCAAGCTGCCGCGTCTGCGCCCGGGGCGACTGTCCGGCGCGGCGCGAGCCGTCGATCCTTTCGGCTGAGGGAGCGGGCTGATCTGGCAAGCGGCCCGGCGCGGCTTTACCCATCGGCTCTTTGTGCGCCGTCGGTCTATCGTCGCCGGGCAAAGTGCATCCGAGGCCACGAGCGACGAAGTCGACCAGGATCGGTCCCGAGGCTTTGACAGGCGTGGCGCTTGCGGCCCATAGTGGGGCAGGGCGGCATCAGACCGTCCGGGGGGACCCATTGGCACAGCATGTGCTGCTCATCGAGGACGAACCGAACATCGCCGAGGCGATCCGGTTCCTGCTGACCCGTGCGGGGCTGCGGGTCAGCCATGCGCCGGAAGGTCTGGCCGCGTTGGCACTGCTGCGGCAGGACCCGCCAGACCTGGTGATCCTGGACCACATGCTGCCCGGCATGTCCGGCCTTGAAATCCTGACGGCCCTTCGCGCCGATCCGGCCAGCCAGAACCTGCCGGTGATGATGCTGACCGCACGTGGACGCGACCGCGAAATGGCCGAGCAGGCGGGCGCCGACCGTTTCATGACCAAGCCCTTCTCCAACGCCGAGATCCTGGCCGAGGTCCGGGCCATGCTGGGCCAGCCGCGACGGGCCGGGTGATGCGCCGTCCGAAACCGCCGCTGTTCTTGGCCCGCGCCCCCTATCGGCGGCGTCGGCTCCGTGATGCGGCCCGGCTTCTGCCGGTGCTTGGGGCGTTCCTGCTTCTGCTGCCGCTTCTGTGGACCCCGGATTCGCGCGTGGCGCTTGGTTCGGGGGACGTCATCTACTTCTTCCTGGTCTGGCTTCTGCTGATCGGCCTGGCCGCGGCCTTCGCCCCAGGCCTTTCGGGCGGTGACGGCACGGACGACGAGGAGGACTAGGTGCCCTTCAATCTGCTTGTCCTGGCCTGCCTGCTTTATGTGGCCTTCCTCTTCGCCGTGGCTTTCGTGGTCGAGGGGCGGGCGGCAAGAGGGCGGTTGGGCTGGCTGCGCTCGCCTCTGGTTTATACTCTGTCGCTGTCGATCTATTGCACGGCCTGGACCTTCTATGGTGCGGTCGGCTACGCGGCCCGCTCGGGGCTGGAGTACCTGACGATCTACTTCGGTCCGACGCTGGTCTTCGTTGGCTGGTGGTGGCTTCTGCGCAAGCTGGTGCGGATCGGCAGACAGCACCATGTCACCTCGATTGCCGACCTGATCTCGTCGCGCTACGGCAAGTCGAACACCCTGGGGGTGATTGTCACGGTCCTGGCCGTCGTCGCGGCGACGCCGTACATCGCCCTCCAGCTGCAGTCCGTGGTCCTGTCCTTCGGCGTCTTCGCTAGTGCCGCCCCCGATGGGTCCCGCCCGCTTGAGGCTGGGCAGATCGCGGTCTGGGTCGCCGTGGGGCTGGCGCTTTTCACCATCCTTTTCGGCACCCGGAACCTCGATGCGCGCGAACAGCACCACGGGATCGTCACGGCCATCGCCGTCGAGGCGGTGGTCAAGCTGGTGGCGCTGTTCGCCGTCGGCAGCTTCGTGGTCTGGGGCATCGCGGGTGGCGTCGCGGACGTGATCGCCCGCATCGATGCGGCGGACCTGTCCGCCTGGCAGGTGCAGCCCGGGCGCTGGACGGGTCTTATCTTCCTGTCCGCCGCCGCCGTCATAACGCTTCCGCGCATGTTCCAGGTCATGGTCGTCGAGAACCAGGACGAAGGCCACCTCGCCCGCGCAAGCTGGGCTTTCCCGCTCTATCTGATGGCGATGAGCCTCTTCATCGTGCCCATCGCGGTCGTGGGCCTTGACCGGCTTCCCGAGGGCTCGAACCCCGACATGTTCGTCCTGACGCTTCCCCTGGCAGAGGGTCAGGCGGCGCTGGCGATGCTGGCGTTCCTGGGGGGCTTTTCTTCGGCCACCTCGATGGTGATCGTCGAATCGATCGCGCTGGCAACGATGATCTCGAACCACGTGATGATCCCGCTGTGGCTGAAGCTGCGACCGGGTGCTGCGGCCGAGGACGACCTGCGCTCGGTCGTGCTGATGGCGCGTCGGTTGGCCATCGCGATCGTGCTTGCCTTGGGTTATGGCTATTACCAGCTGTCGAGCGGTTCGGCGGCGCTGGCCTCCATAGGCCTGATCGCTTTCCTCGGCGTGGCGCAGGTGCTGCCCGCGATGCTTGGCGGTATCTTCTGGCGTGGGGCGACCCGGACCGGGGCGATGCTGGGGTTGCTGACTGGCCTTGCGGTCTGGGCCTATACCTCCTTCCTGCCCTCGTTCGGGCCCGGTGCGGCCCTGGCGGAACGCGTGTTCACGGACGGCCTTTTCGGGATGGACTGGCTGCGCCCCCATGCGCTCTTCGGGACCGAGGCGATGGACCCGATCACCCATGCGCTTTTCTGGTCGATGGCGCTGAACCTGCTGGCCTTCTGCCTTGGCTCGCTCTTCACCTTCCCAGGTCCGGTCGAGCGGCTGCAAGGCGCGGCCTTCGTCAACGTGTTCGAAGGCTCGGTCGGCCCGCAACGCTGGGCCCGCGGACAGGTGGAACCGGAGGCGCTGCTCGGCATGGCGCAGCGCATCCTGGGCGAGGAGCCGGCGTTAAGCCTTTTCCAGTCCGCCGCCCGCGCGCAAGGCAAGGAGGGATTCCTGCCCGATCCGACGCCGACCTTTCTGGACCAGCTTGAAGCGCGCCTGTCAGGCTCGGTCGGGGCCGCGACTGCCCATGCCATGATCAGCCAACTGGTCGGCCGCGCCACCGTCACGGTCGAGGACCTGATGGCGGTGGCGTCGGAATCCGCACAGATCCTGGAGTATTCCGCCCAGCTTGAAGCGCGCGAGGCCGAACTCACCCGGACTGCTGGCGCCCTGCGCGAGGCGAACGAGAAGCTCACTCAGCTTTCGCTGCAGAAAGACGCATTCCTCAGCCAGATCAGCCATGAACTGCGGACCCCGATGACCTCGATTCGGGCCTTCTCGGAAATCCTCACCGAAGGCGACCTGCCGCCCGAGATGGTCGCGCGCTATGGCGGGATCATCCATGATGAGGCCAAGCGGCTGACACGGCTTCTGGACGATCTTCTTGACCTCTCGGTGCTGGAGAACGGCGCGGTGCAGCTTAACCTCGGGTTGGCCAGCCTTCAGGGGATGCTCGACACCGCCCTGACCGCCGCGCGCCAGACCCGACCAGATCGCGATTTCCAAGTGGTCCGCGACTTGCCGGCCGAGGCGATCTACCTTCGCACCGATGCCGACCGGCTGACCCAGGTCTTCATCAACCTGATCTCGAACGCGCGGAAGTACTGCGACGCGACCAGGCCCGAATTGCGCATCGTGGTCCGGCAGCGGTCGGGGCGGGTGACGGTGGACTTCATCGACAACGGCAAGGGCATCCCGAAGGACAGCCAGACCTTGATCTTCGAGAAATTCGCCCGCCTGACTGATGCCAACCGCGCCGGCGGTGCGGGCCTCGGCCTGGCGATCTGCCGCGAGATCATGACCAACCTTGGTGGCTTGGTCGCCTATCTGCCCGGCCAGAAGGGCGCGGCCTTCCGCGTCACCGTCCCTCTGCGGCTGGAGCGGGTGGCCGCGTGAAAACCGCTTGCCTTAACCCTTTGTAAGGGAAGAGCGCGATACGGTTTACGGCAAGGGAAAGTGCCACCATGACCGATGTGATCCGCCGCAAGATCGACCGCACCCGCCCAATTCCGGCGGAAGGGGCTCCCGGTGCCGACCGGGGCTGGCGCCTGGCACTTGCGCGGGCGGCACGCGATGCGATGGGTCTTGATCTGGAGTTTCGCAGTCTGACCATCGCCCGGCAAAGCTCCACCGAGATCCTGGAACAGGTACCTGATCTGGCTCTGATCGCGCTGCTGGATGGTCCACGCGGTGGGCTTGGGGTCATCATGCTTGCCCCGACCGTGACCGCCGCCCTGATCGAAAAGCAGACTATCGGGCGCCTTGCCACCCAGGCGCCACCCGCGCGCAAGGCCAGCCGCATCGACGCCGCGATGGTGGCGGGGGTGATCGACAGCGCCTTGATCGAGCTGGACGAAACCCTCGCCGAGGAGGCCGATTTCAGCTGGGCGGGCGGCTTCCGCTATGCCAGCTATCTTGAGGATGCGCGCCCGCTTGGCCTGTTGCTGGAAGAAGACGCCTACCGTGTCCTGTCCGCCGAGGTGGCGCTGGGGTCAGGCGCACGACAGGGCCGGGTGCTCCTGGTGATGCCAGCAAACGGTCGGGGCGAGGTGCAAGTTATCCGGGAAAGCCGGGACGACGCCGAGGCCCCGCAGTTCACCGCAGCACTTTCGGCCCAGGTGATGCAATCCGATTGTCGGCTGGACGCGGTTGTCGGTCGCCTGACGCTTTCGCTGCGCCAGATCCTCGACCTCCAGCAGGGCGGAACACTGGTGCTGCCAAACGCCGCGCTGGACGCAATCTCGCTGGAAACGATCGAGGGAAGGCGCATTGTCGGGGCGCGTTTGGGCCAGCACCGCGGCATGCGCGCGCTGAAACTTAATGCGGCCATCTCCCCTCAGACCGCAGCCACGCCTGCCGCGCGGGTCACTCCTTCTGTGGCCGAGCAACCGGCAAGACCCGAACTCCGCGCCGCCGTGTAAGCTTACCGCTGGGCCAGCGCCTCGATCTGCGGACGCAGATGCTCCAACTGGTAGCCAAAGCGTGCGGGCAGGCCGATCAAGTCATCCGTCGGTCGCTTGCCGGCATTGGACAGCGCCCAGACAATCGACGACCTGTTTCCGCTGGCACAATATGCGAAGACCGGGCCGGACGAAGCCGCGATGGCCGCCCCCTGCGCCGTCACGTTGTCCATCGTCAGCGCCCCGCCGATGACCGGGTTTGCCACGAAAGTCAGCCCCAGCGCCTCGGCCGCGCGGCGCATTTCGGCAGCGTGCAGGTGCGGCGGAATCTCGCCGTCCGGCCGGTTGTCGATCACCGTCACGTAACCCGCGGCCTTGATCGCGGGCAGATCGCCCGGCTCGATCTGGGGCGACACGGCATAGTCGGGGGTGATCGCTCGGATATCCATCTGCATCTCCACATAAGCGCCAGCAAGAAAGCCGCCCGACCATAGCCAGCTTGGACCCAAAGCGCAAAGCCGTTGACTTGGGTCAAAGCCGACCGGCCAGGAACCGCGCTAGACTTGCAGCACAAAGAGGAGGACCCCGATGCAGGCCAATCTGACCACACCGCTTGCCGCCCGGAAGGCCGCACTGGAAAAGCGCCTGACGGAACTTGGCGCGCGACTGGAAGCCATCGAGGAAGAGCTTGATTCGCACCAGAACCGCGACTGGGAGGACCTTGCGACCGAGCGGGAGGTTGATGAGGTTCTTGAAGCGACCGGCAATGCCGGCAAGACCGAGATCACGCGGATCCGTGCCGCGCTGCGCCGGATCGCCGACGGCAGCTATGGCACCTGCGTCCGCTGTGGCGACACCATTGCCGAAGCCCGCCTCGATCTGTTGCCCTGGACCCCCCTTTGCAGGAGCTGCGCCCAATGACCGCCCGCAAACCCGCCGACATTTTTCGTGAAGAGGCCGATCTTCTGGCCGCCGGCATAGATCTGCAGCAGCAGGGGCTGGAACTCCTTCTGGCCGAGATGCGGGCCCTTGCCGCGCTTCTTCCGGGCGAGGAGACGCATGATCAGACCGACGCCGAGGTCGAGGCCAGCTTTGACAACATGCCAGTCTAGGCGCGGGCGTGTCAGCCCAGCAGGATACCCGCAACGACGGCCGCAAGGCCAAGCGCCGAGAGGCCGACCGCCGCCAGGTTGATCGTGACGACCCGTTGCAGTTCGGCCCGCATCGCGGCGTCGTCCAGGCCGGACCGCTTGGCCCTCGTCGCGCGCAGGATGCAATAAACGAGGCCTGCAAGCCCAGCTACCGTCAACGCCGCCCCTGACCAGATGACTGCCTGCATCGAAGCCTCTCCCTGTCGCTGGTGCTCTGCTAGCCGGTCTGCGGTCCCCGTGCAAGCAAACGCCCCCCGCGTGCCGATCCTGCCTTGAACCCCAAGCCACTGGCGGGGTAGGAACCCTGACCACCCGTCAGACCGGAGGACCGCCATGCCCGACGCGACCGATCCCTATGCCGTCACTGCCGACGAGCTTCGCCAGTTCATCGAACGCTACGAGCAGCTGGAATCCGAAAAGAAGGACGTCACCGAGCAGCAGAAAGAGCTGATGGCCGAGGCCAAGGGCAGGGGCTACGACACCAAGGTCATGCGCAAGGTGATCGCGCTGCGCAAGCGCAAGCCGGACGAGATCGCCGAGGAAGAAGCCGTGCTCGAGCTTTACAAGACCGCGCTGGGGATGAGCTGATCAGGGCTCGATCATCCGCACGCCGGGGGTCCGGGCGATGCGGTCCATATCCCGCAGGTAGGACTGGGTCAGCGTTTCGACCAGGTCCTCCGACCAGCCGGGAACCGCGGCATCTGCCGCCAGCTTTTCCGGGCGGCCGAACTTTTCCAGGAAGGCCGTGACGATCCGCCGCCGCTGCGACACGCTTTGTGGCGGATGCTCGCGGCAGTAGGTCTGATAGCGGACGAACCCGCCTTCGGTGATGAGGTCCGACAAAAGCTCCTCATCGTCTTCAAGCCGGGTTTCCTCTGCGTGACCCGAGATTGCCTGCAGCACCTCGGGCCAGATCAGCGGCGTATCCTCGTCGCACCAAACCGTAAGCGGCACCCCAGGATGGGCTTGCTTGAGCGCCCGGATCGTGTCTGACCACCGCAGGCCCGTCGGATCGACATCGCGCAGAATATCGTCGTGGCCCTTGGCTTGTGCCCGCTGCCGCAGGTCCGGCAGGAACGACGCCGGGTTCCGGATGGCCATGTGGAACTCGGCCTCATGGTCGGGGAAGATTTGGGTGAAGCTCAGCAACCTCTCGCCACCCCCGTGGTACAGCATGTCGCCGACCGCATAGGCGGGAAAGCTCAGGAAGCTGGTCCAGGACAGGACCATCCGCTCGGCTTGCGGCTCGTCCGTGATCTGGTCCAGGATCATCACCGAGGTTTCGTCCGACGCGGGACGGCCACGCAACTGCGTCACGGTGGCGCGCAAGAGATTGCGGTACCGAGTGGGCGAGGGGATGGAAATGCCCTGGTCGGCCAGCTTGGCCCGGTTCTTAAGCAGACAGCGGACCAGCCGGTCCTCGTCGGTGCAATGGACACCCAGGTGGTAGACGATGCGCATCGTGCCTGACTTTTCGGCTCGGGCTTCTTTCGCCCGGCGGCGCGACTATACGGGCTTTTCTGGACAGTTAAACCGCTTTCCTGTAACCGAGGCATAGGATGTCCGACCGTTTCACTCAACTTGCCAGAGGCCCCCAGTTCCGCCCCGATCCCTGGACGATCGGCGCGGTGATGATCGCGGTCGTTGTGCTGGCGCCGATCCTCTCGATCGTCTGGATCGCCTTCAATCCGACCGAGAACATCTGGCCGCATCTCATGGCGACAGTCCTGCCGCGCTACCTTGTGACGACCCTTCTGTTGATGGGCGGTGTCGCTATCCTCAGCGCCGCGATGGGCACCGGAGCGGCCTGGCTGATCAGCCAGTACCGTTTTCCTGGCCGCGACTGGCTAGCCCATGCCTTGCTTTTTCCACTGGCGATCCCGGCCTACGTCGGCGCCTATGCCCTGGTCGACCTTCTGGACTATGCCGGTCCCGTGCAAGCGGCGCTGCGGGCGACGTTCGGCTGGACCAGCGCACGCGACTACTGGTTTCCCGAGACCCGGTCCCTGCCGATGGCGATCCTGGTCATGTCCTTCGCGCTTTACCCCTACGTCTACCTCCTGGCCCGGTCTGCCTACCGCGAGCAGTCGGGCCGCGCCTACGAGGTCGCCCGTGCCCTTGGCTGCGGACCCTGGGGCATGTTCCTGCGGATCGGCTGGCCGTTGGCCCGTCCGGCCATAGCGGCGGGTGTGGCGCTGGCCCTGATGGAGACGGTGGCTGACTATGGCACCGTCCTGCACTTCGGGGTGCAGACGCTGACCACGGGGGTCTTCTCGACCTGGCTGAATGGCGGAAATGCCGGTGGAGCCGCCCAGATCGCGGGCGTCATCCTGTTCCTGATCCTGCTTCTCGTCGGGCTTGAACGTGCCGGACGCGGTGGTGCACGGTTCCACCGCCTTGGCCGCAGCGCGCAACCGCATGAACCGATCCGGATCGTCGGGCGCAGGCGCTGGTATGCCACGATCCTGTGCCTGATCCCCTTTGCGGGGGGCTTCCTTCTACCCGTCGGCGTGATGCTCGTCCATTCTGCCTCCGCGCCCGAAGGCTGGCTGGCCCCGGGCCTTCTGGACGCGCTGGCAAACACGCTCGTCGTCGCGGGGCTGGCGGCCCTCGCCACGGTCGGGGCGGCCGTCTTCCTGGTTTACGCCTTGCGCATGAAGGGCTCGCGAGCAGCGCATGTCCTGCTGCCGCTGACGCTGATCGGCTATGCTGCCCCCGGCGCGGTCCTGGCACTGGGGCTTCTTTTGCCCCTTGCTGCGCTGGATCACCGGCTGGCCGATGGGGTGCTGGCACTGACAGGCTGGGACCCTGGACTGATGGTCACCGGCACCGCCTTCGCGCTGGGGCTGGCTTATGTCGTCCGGTTCTTCGGCATCGCACAGGGCGCCGTGGATGCCGCCTTCGGTCGGGTCTCACCATCGTTGTCGATGGCCGCACGCTCGCTGGGCCGGTCGGCTTCGGGCACGCTGGGCGCGGTGTACCTGCCGCTGATGCGCGGCTCGATCCTGACGGCGCTTCTTGTGGTCTTCGTCGACTGCGTCAAGGAACTACCGGCGACCCTGCTCTTGCGCCCGTTCAACTTCAACACGCTCTCCACCCGCGTCTTCGAGCTTGCCAGCCTCGAGCGCCTGTCCGAGGCCGCGCCGGCGGCCCTTCTGGTGATGGCGGTCGGGTTGATGGCCGTGATCGTCGTCGCCCGACGCCAGGACTGAACCCTTGCGCGCACCGCGCCGCGAGGGTATCTGGAAGCCGTGGCCCCTATAGCTCAGCTGGTAGAGCATCTGATTTGTAATCAGAGGGTCGGGGGTTCGAGTCCCTCTGGGGGCACCAAAAAATTCAATGACGACAATGGCTTCGGCTGTGTCGTCATTCAGTTTCTTCGGGCGCAAATGTTACACACATTTGTAACTGATCAGACAGTCCGAAGATTTTGCTCCGCGATCTGCGACATCTTCAATCCTTCCACTTTCACTAGGGGTCACCACGACCCTAAGTGACTGCTTGGTATCTTATGGCTGTATTGACGAACTGCGCGGACATCGAGTTACTCATGTCTTGCTAGGTGTGAATGGCCTCAGCCTTAAATAATACGTGCGAGGGTGTTGTGCTCTGTGTGGAAATGAAACGTTCTCTTATCATGCTGGGCATTATCCTTGGAGCCACTGCTACAGCAAATGCTGATGTGGCAAGTGACGACACAGGTTGGTACTGCGGCGGCGTTTCAGATTGGGAAATAGCACAAGTAATTGTTGGAGAAGACATTGTTCTCAACAATTTCTTGCTGGATGAGCGCGATGCTCTGATGGCGAACTCCCTGAGAGTGATCGAACTCAGCTACTCCGCCACAAACCGGAGTTCGGACGTCATCGCCTTCAACTCACAGGTTGTTGGTTTTGATGAAGTCGGGCGCGTAACGTTCGCTCTTGAAGCCAATCCATCTCTGGAGATCATGTCTGATCGGACGACCGAGACTATAACGGGCGATAGCTATGTTGTGGGCTCCCCGCTTACAGCGACGAAGAAGCTTTGTATCGGTTTCTTCGCCGATCTATGAAAATTGATACAGCAACAGGAGAAGAGTTGTGAAGAAGGCTGGCGGAATCATTGCCCTAATCTCGGGCATTTTTGGAACTATAGCGGCGCTGGTAACGCTGTTTCTTGGTGGCGTTGGGACGGCGGTTGAGGCAGGTGCGGGGATTGGCGATACTGGTAGCAGTGCTGTATTGGCCTTCGGATTCGGCGGCCTGATCTTTTCCTTTCTGACGATCATTCTGGCCGCCGTGACAATGGGAGCCAAGGGTAGGATCCCGGGCATCCTGCTGATCGTTTGCTCAATTGCAGGCGCGATTCTTGGAGGAACCTTTGTCGCCGTCTGCATGGTCTTGGCGTTCGTCGGTGGGATCCTGGCGCTCTTCGGGAATGAGAACAAGCCGGCAGCCTGATGACGATCCGGCAGTCGTTTTGGCGGGCCTACACCAAGGCTCGCCAAAGCCTTATCCGCGGTCGACAGAACGTTCCTGCCACCCGGCAGTCTTGGGGAAGGGCCGGGTGGCAGGTGGACCCGTTCGGGGTCGATGCAAACAGCATGTGATCGCACGTGCGCGGTGGATGAGGGGACGTCATCGCCTCGCATGGGCCGAGTGATCACCTGCAACTCCGGCAAGAGCTTGGCAATCGCATGACGCTTTTGCGATGCAGAGCCAGTTGGTGCCATATTGCAATCAGAAGTTGCAATGCAAGCGTCGGATTCATCAAGCCGGACAGAATCACCCGTCCCCATTTGATTCCGAACGTCTTTACTTGAAGTTGCAGGAACCAGGGGACGCTACCTCAATAGCCCGCCCAGATGGCGACTGTCCCGTATCGCCGCACAAAACCTGTCGAAACCGACAGGTTAACCTGCCCTGACTGGAGTGGTATGTTCAAGGAGAAGCCTGGGGCAAAATCTCCACGCTCATTTGGTTCATTTTCAGTATTGATTCGCGCCACTGTTTCCGGCGCATTGCCAATTTGCAGGATTGAACATAATGCAGCCTTCTGGCACGGTCATCGAACTCGACCGGTTCCGGCGTGTCCGCGAAGCGATCGCCGGCTTCACCCGCCCCGAACCTACCGAGAAAGTCGAACCCAAGCTTGACTGGTATCTACCGGGATTTGCAGGAAAATCGCGGGTAACTACCATCTTCGGCGATCTCCCGATCGAGGCATTGCGGGTCCGGGATGACCTCCGGACCTATTCCGGCGCCAATGCCCAGGTCCAGCTCGTCGACCGCGTTCACCTTGATCAGGACTTCCTGCGCAAGCAGCCAAGCGCGCTTCCGGTGCGAATTCCGGCGAATGCCTTCGGACACGGTCGCCCGTCACAGGACATGCTTCTGTCAGCGGGGCAGGAGATCTGTCCCGACGCTCATGTCGCCTCAACTTTCATCAAGGCCAATGAATTGCGCGGCAGATACAATTCTGATCTGACGCAATACGCAGGATTGACCTATATCCGCTTTCATTGCGGTGTTCCGGCAATTGTGCGGGTCGATGGCATCTGGGTGCGCGTCCGGAATTAACCGCGATGCGATCAACTCCGCGCGACGACACCGAGAAAGCTCAAGGTCTGCTCAAGATCGGCACGCAGCTTGGTCTCGGACCGGTTGAACCCTGCGCATAGCGTGTCAAAACGCTTGCGCAGGGTCTTCTTCTCTTCGCCCTTGCAATCGTTCCACGGGCGGCCCTGCAGCCCCATCACCAGGACGTAGTAGCCGATGAAGTGTGGGCGCGAACCGCAGTCCAGCAGCCGACGATAGGCTTCATCCGCGCCCATCTCGCGGATTTCCTCGGCCGTGGTGATCCCGGCACGGGCGAAGGCCTCTTCCGAGGCGGGACCAAGGTTCGGAATCGAGGAGACGGGGCTGGACATTGCAGGCCAAAGTAAGAACAAAACAGGGCCAACCTTGCGGCCGGCCTTTGTCTTGTCAAGTCTGGGGAAAGGTCAGATCGACGCCCAGTCCCGGAAGATCGGCTGTCCGGCCTGCTGGGTGGACCCGCCCGCCTGTTGGCCCTGTTGCTGCTGGCTTTGCTGGGTCGTGCCGCCTTGCTGGGGCTGGCTGGGTTTGGTGGCCATCTGACTGCTCCGTTTGGCTCTCGTTTTTCCCATATTGCGCGGAGGTCTGACCGCAACAAGCCGGGCTTATGGCGATTTTGCGACGATATGGCGAAAATGTGCGACATCGGCAACAGGTCTTTGATCACGTTCCGGTATTCCTGACCCTCGCCGCCCGTCACGGATGCTGCGGGGCTTGCCGTTTGTCCACCGCAGGTCCACCATTTGCGCCAAAGGAGACGTCCCATGCCCGTAAAGAACCGTTTCGCCGAGCTTCTGCCCGAGATCACCGCCTGGCGCCGCGATTTCCATGAACATCCCGAGCTTCTGTTCGACGTCCATCGCACCGCCGCCCGCGTGGCCGAGCTGTGCCGGTCCTTCGGCTGTGACGAGGTTGTCGAAGGCATCGGCCGCACCGGCGTCGTGGCCGTGATCAAGGGGCGAACCGACAGCAAGGGAAAGGTCGTGGGCCTGCGCGCCGACATGGATGCGCTTCCGATCAAGGAACAGACAGGGGTGCCCTATGCCTCCAAGACCCCCGGCAAGATGCATGCCTGCGGCCATGACGGGCATACCGCGATGCTGCTTGGGGCCGCCAAGTACCTGGCCGAGACGCGGAACTTTGACGGCACGGTCGTCTGCATCTTCCAGCCGGCCGAAGAGGGTGGGGGCGGCGGCCGCGAGATGGTGAAGGACGGAGTGCTGTCGCGCTGGAACGTGCAAGAGGTCTACGGCATGCACAACATGCCCGGCATCCCCGTCGGTCATTTCGCCATCCGCCCCGGCGCGATGATGGCCGCCGCCGACCAGTTCGAGATCGTGGTGACGGGGAAGGGCGGTCACGCCGCCAAGCCGCATGACTGCGTCGACACGACGGTGGTCAGCGCTCACATCATCGTGGCCCTGCAGACCATCGCCAGCCGCAACGTCGACCCGCTGAAGCAGGTGGTCGTCAGCGTCTGCACGGTCGAGACGGATTCTACCGCCCACAACGTCATACCCCAGGTGGTGAAGCTGAAGGGGACGGTCCGCACAATGGACCCGAAGGTGCAGGATTACGTCGAAGCCCGGATCGGCCAGATTGTCGAAGGCACGGCGCTTGCGCTCGGCGCGCGGGCCGAGGTTCACTACCAGCGTGGCTACCCCGTCACGGTGAACGCACCCGAGAACACCGGTTTCGCGGCCGAAGTCGCGCGCAGGATCTCTGGCCACGTCGACACCGACACACCGCCCCTGATGGGGGCCGAGGATTTCAGTTTCCTGCTGAACGAACGCCCCGGCGCCTATATCTTCCTTGGCAACGGGGACACCGCGATGGTCCATCATCCGGCCTACAATTTCGACGACTCGGCGATCCCCTTCGGGTCCAGCTGGTACGCCGAGATGGCCGAAACCCGGATGCCCTCTGCATGATCGGCACGGCTCTGGTCGCTCTGGTGGCGCTGATCCACGTCGCGATCCTGGTGATGGAGATGGTCCTGTGGGAGACCCCGCGTGTCCGCGCGATCTTCCGCACCTCACCCGAATTTGCAGCGCAGACGCGGGTGATGGCCGCGAACCAGGGGCTCTACAACGGGTTCCTTGCGGCCGGGCTGATCCTTGCGCTGATCCAGGGGCTGCCGGGGCCGGGGCAGGGGCTTGCGCATTTCATCCTGGCCTGCGTCATCGTCGCTGGCCTTTACGGCGCGGCAACCGTCGGACGCCGCATCGTCTATGTGCAGGCCGCCCCCGCCGCCCTGGCGCTGTTGGCCGTCCTGCTCGGCCTCTGACGGCAGGGTTCCGCCCGGTCACCAGCGATTCTGTTGTTTGCTTCCGGCGCTGTGGCACAGTCGTGTCGCAACAGGGGGCAGCCATGATCACCCGGCGGATGTTCCACACCAAGCTGATGGCCGCGCTTGTGGTCAGCGCTGTGTCATGGTCGAAGCCGGTCGAGGCCGCCGCGGGGGACGAGGCGCGGCTGTGGCTGAACCGGCTGACCTTCGGCGCCACGACCACCGACATCGAACGCTTTGCCACGCTCCGCCCCGACGCCTGGCTTGATCGGCAGCTGGCGCTTCCCGTCTCCGACCCCGCGCTGGACGCGCGCCTGTCCCGCGCCCGGTTGCGCATTACCTATCCGGCCGGCGTCGATGAACAGGGTGCCAGCTGGCCCGCCGTTGACGACCTGCGCCCATTGTCGGCGCTTTCGGCTGATCCCGCCCAGCTTCTGCCCCTGATCGACTGGACCCCCGGGTACGGCATGGACTTCACCGAACGCATCCGCCCGGCGACCGAGGTCATCGCAGCCTCCCTCATCCGCGCCGTCCATGCCGAGGCGCAGCTGCGCGAGGTGATGACCCAGTTCTGGCACGACCATTTCAACGTAAATGCGATGAAGGACGAATACACCGCTGCCTTCTTCGCCAGCCATGACGCGGTCCTCCGCACAAACGCGCTTGGCAACTTTCGCACCCTTCTGGGCGAAGTCGCACGCTCCCCCGCCATGCTCTATTACCTCAACAACGCCGACAGCATCGCCAGCCCCGCGAACGAGAACTACGCCCGTGAGCTTCTGGAACTGCACACTCTGGGTGCCGGGAACTACCTGAACGACCGCTTCAACGACTGGAAGGCCGTGCCGGGTGCCACCCAGGGCCGCGCCGAAGGCTACCTCGACCTCGACGTCTACGAGGTCGCCCGTGCGTTTACGGGGTGGAGCGTGGGGGACGGCCGCTGGATTTCCGAGGGCGAAACGGCACCGTTGACCGGTCGCTTCCACTATGTTGCGCGCTGGCATGACCCCTACCAGAAGCGCATCCTGGGCCGGGAGTTTCCGCCGAACCGTGGCCCGATGGAGGATGGCGAAGAGGTGCTGGACTTGCTCGCCCGCCACCCTGGCACCGCGCGTTTTGTCTGCAGCAAGATCGCCCGGCGGCTGCTTTCCGATGACCCGTCCCCCGCGCTGGTGGACCGCATGGCACAGGTCTTCCTGGCGGCTTCGGACGCCCCGGACCAGATCGGGCAGGTGCTGCGGGTCCTTGTCAAATCACCCGATTTTGCTGCGCCGCAGCATAAACTGCGGCGTCCCTTTGAATTCCTCGCTGCGGTCTACCGCGCGACCGGGGCCGAGGTGCGGTCGCGTGAAAACGGTTTTCACTGGGAACTCATGCGCGCCGGTTGGCGGCAGCACGAATATGGACCGCCCACCGGACACCCCGATCGCCTGCAGGCCTGGACCGGCGCAAGCACGCTGAACCGTTATGTCGATCTGGCGCTGGCGGGCCTGGAGGACTGGTTCGACGGCGCTCGCGCCGACCTGACCGGTCTGGCCGCGGACGATGAAGCCCTTCAGGCGTTCGCCATGCGGCAGGCCGATGCGCTGGCACCGGGGCAGGGCGCCCGCATCGCCGCCGACCTGGCCCAGGCCTACGGCTACGACGCTGCAACCCCCGCCCGCGACAGCCCGCCCCAGGACCGGCAGGCCCTGGCCCAGACCGCCGTGGCCTTCGCTGCTCTGACTCCCGATTTCCTGTTGCGGTGAGTTTGGCATGTCCCGCGAACCGATCCTTGTGGTGATCTTCCTGCGCGGCGGGGCCGATGGCCTGGCGCTCGTCTCGCCGACCAGCGATCCCGACTTCATCGCCGCCCGGCCCGAGGCGCTGCGCGTCCTGCGGCACGGTGATGCGGCCGGTCGCGTGATCCGGCAGGACATCGCCGATGTGGACTTCCGCTTCCATCCCGCTGCCGCCCCGCTGGCGGATCTCTATGACGCGGGCGACCTGTCGCTGATCCACGCCGCAGGCCTGCCCGAGGCGACCCGCAGCCACTTCGACGCCGAGGCCCGCATCGAACGCGGTCTCTTCGGCGCTGACATCCCTCCGGGGGACCCCTCGGGCTGGATCGGGCGCTGGCTGCAGGCGGCAAAGCCGGGCGGACCGATGCCCGCTCTGGCCGTGGGGGCGATGCGTCCGGCCAGCCTGCTTGGGGCCGATGCCGCGGTGGCCGACACCCTGGCCGATCTGGTGGTCGCCCCCGATCACTGGCTTTCAGACCTCCTTCGCGCGCGCCTGCAGGCGGGGTTTGGCGCACATGGGCTGCTGGACCGCCCCGTGCAGGACCTTCTGCGCCTGTCCGATCTGGTGAAGAGCCGCTTCTGGTCTGCCGGGGATGAGGCGCTGCGACCCTACGCACCCAGCGTGCCCTATCCCGATGGCAACCCGGTATGCGGTCCCCTGATGACTGTCGCGCAGACGATCAAGGAGAATTTGGGCCTTCGGGTGGCGACGGTCGACATTCCGGGCTGGGACACCCATGTGAATCAGGCCGGTGCCTTCCCGCTCTTGGTCGGAAGCCTAAGCCAGGCGCTTGTGGCCTTCTGGCGTGACCTCGGGCCGTTGCAGCAGGACGTGTCAGTCGTGGTGATGAGCGAGTTCGGCCGTCGCCTGAGGTCGAATACCGGTGGCGGCACCGACCACGGTCGGGGCAACGTGATGATGATCCTCGGGCCGCAGGCGCGGGGTGGGCGTATGGTCGGTGCCTGGCCCGGCCTGGCCAACGAGGCATTGGAAGAGGGGGCGGACCTTGCGGTCAAGGTCGACTACCGCGATGTGCTGGCCGAGCTTATGGCCGGCCACATGGGCCTTGACGATCCGCGCCCGGTCTTCCCGGGCCTTGAACGCTCACCTCTTGGGTTGTGGGGCTGATCGTGCCCCTGTCGGTCCTCCCCGACATCCAGACTTGCGGGCCGGTTGCATCTGTCAGATAATTTCGGACGTTGGATCGAGGATGGATGGGACACGCAGGCCAGCCTGATACCGGGAATGCACAACCTGCGCGGGTGGAACTCCGCGTGGTGGAGTTGATGAATCGTCTGCTCGACGTGACGCCCGCCACCCTCGACAGCGAGATTGACGCCGTGCTGGCCACGCTGGGCGAGGGCTACGGTTTTGCCCGGACCTTCCTTTTGCGATATGCGCCGGCTACTGGGTATCGGAACACCAACGAATGGGTAGCACCGGGGGTCCGCCCGCTGAAGCCGTTGATGCAGGGCCGTCCCCAGGTCGTCCGTGCGACGTGGCACCAGGCTTTCATCGAGGGCAGGGTCGTTGCCGTCCAAGACAGGTCCGACCTTCTGCCGGGCTCGCCCGAGTGGCAATTCCTGACCGACACTGCCGTGCAATCGACCCTGATGGTGCCGCTTTGCGACGGTGATCGTCTCGTCGGGGTGATCGGCTTCGATTGCTGCCGTCCTGACCGGCACTGGCAGGACGAGTCGGTCTTCCTGCTAAGCTCGATTGGGCGCGCGATCTCATCGGTCCTCATGCGGGTCGAGGCCGCGCGCGCCGAGGTGGCCTCAAACAATCATCTCGCCGCAACCTTGAAGGCCCTGCCCGATATGGTGATCGAGCTTGCCCCGACGGGTGAGATCATTGCCTGCCACAACGACAAGCTTCCCTGGCTTTCCGGTCTGATCCGGGCCGGGATCGGCAGACATGTCACCCGGGTCCTGCCGCTGCCGCTCTCGCAGGTGATGACCGAAATCCTTGCCGCTCCGCCCACTGCAGCAGGGACCGCGCTCACCCGTCGGGTCGGGGACTCCACGCTGGCGACACCGCACCGGTATGAGATTTCGGTCGCCCGCCAGACCCCGACCGAACACGACGGGGCGGCGAACCTCATCGCAGTGATCCGCGACATCGCCGCCTCTGACCGCACCACCGAGATGACCGCATTCCGCGAGGGCCAGTTCACCACCTTCTTCGAGATGTGCCCGCATCCGATCCTGGTCAACGACTTCGACACCGGCGAAATCATCGAGGTGAACCGCGCGTTCAAGGACGTCTTCGGGCTGGACCCGCAGGCTGGGATCAACTTGCAGGTGCAGCAGATCCTGCCCCAGGACGGCCAATGGCTGATCGAGGGCGCCCGGGCCGCATTGAAGTCTTTCCAGACCTACGGCCCTGTCGAAGCCAGGTTTCGCTCCAAGGCGGGCCACCCATTCCCCGCCGTGGTCCGCTGCTTCATGAGCGTCGATCCCAACGGCCGCCGGCTGGTCTGGTCGCTGATCGAGAACATCATGGAGATGCGGGCCAAGGAAGCCGCATTGCAGTCGGGGCGCGACACGCTGGAGGCGACGAAGGCCCGGTTCATGGCGGCCATCGAAGCGCTCGACGACGGCTTTGCCATCTTCGACGCGCAGGACCGGCTTGTCCTGTGGAACACACCCTATGTCCGGGTCTTCGACAAGATTGCCAATCTCATCCAGGAGGGTGCGCTCTACGACGACCTCCTTCGCGCTGCCATCGACCATGGCGTCTTCGGCGCCGAGGGCGAACGCGACGACGCAAACCTGCAGCGCCGCCTCGACCGCCCGCTGACCGAGGTCTGGGACAACGAGGATGAACTGGCCGACGGCCGACTGATCTGGGTGCGCGAACGTGCCACCCCGTCCCAGGAAACCGTCGGTCTCTACGAGGATGTCACCGCCCGCCGCCTAGCAGACCGCCGCCTGCAGCAGGTCGTCGACGGAGGCGGCATCGCGGTCTGGGACTGGGCGACCGACGTCGGCTTCACCACGATCAACGATTGCTGGGAGACGATGCTGGGCCTCGGCTCGGCCCGCGCGCTGCCCGACCTGATCGACCTTGTCCACCCCGAGGACCGCCTCGCCGTTGCCGAAGCGCAGCGCGAATTGTTCCTGACGGGCTGTGAAACCTTCTCGCTGCGCTGCCGGATGCGCCACCAAAGTGGAAAGTGGGTCTGGCTCTTGACCCGCGGCCACGTTTCGGCCCGCTGGGCCGACGGCAGTCCGCGCCGCATTTCCGGGATCACGCTTGACGTCTCGGTCCAGGCCGAGACGGAACAGCGTCTCAGCCAGGTGATCGACGGGACCAAGGTCGGCACCTGGGAACACGACATGCGCAGCGGGATCACGCAGGTCAGCGACCGCTGGGCCGAAATCCTCGGCTACCGCGCGGTCGAGCTGAACCCGATGTCGCTGCAGCGCTGGCTTGACCTCTTGCACCCCGACGACGTGGACGAACTGGTCGCCCATGAGCGCGACGCCTTCGAAGCGGGACAATGGCAGGTCGAACACGAAGTCCGCCTGCGTCATCGCGACGGTCATTGGGTCTGGGTCCTCACCCGCGCCCAGGTCGCCGAATGGGACGAGGACGGCCGCCCGGTCAAGACCAGCGGCATCAACCTCGACATCTCGGCGGCCAAGGCGCTTGAATTCGCCCTGGCCCGCGAACGCGACACCCTGGCCCGCGTGATGGAGGCATCTGTCTCCGGCATCGTCGTCGTCGACGAACGCGGCGGGGTCGTCTTCGCCAATGCCGCCGCCGAACGGGTCCTTGGCCGCAAGGTCAGCCCCGGCAGCCGACTCCTGTCGCTTCTTGGCACCGCCGATGTCTCGGATCTCGACGGCAACCGTATCCCACCCGACCGCCTGCCCGTGGCCCGTGCCCTTGCCGGCGAGCCCGGGATGCACGAGGTCCGTCACGACCTTCATTGGCCGTCCGGCGAACGCCGTGTGGTTGCGGTCACCTCGGCACGGCTGTCCGCTGCCGCGACTGATGCCGCCGTGGTCTGCACCTTCACCGACATCACCGACGAGGTGCAAAGCCAGGACCGCCTCCGCGCCGCGATGACCGCGGCCGAGACCGCAAACCGCGCCAAGTCCGACTTCCTCGCCGCCATGAGCCACGAGATCCGCACCCCCTTGAACGGCGTCCTCGGCATGGCGACGGTGCTGGCCGGGCGACTCTCCGACCCGACGGAACAGGCGATGGTCCGGGTGATCCGCGATTCCGGCGAACATCTCCTTGGGGTCATCAACGACATCCTCG
>JAIXSA010000077.1 GCA_027484915.1 Paracoccaceae bacterium
CGACATCAGCAGACCCTTGAACCCGATCTCTTCACGGATCACCCGGATCATCGTCGCAGACTGCGTGGCAGGCCGTCCCGCATCCAGCGCGGCAAAGACCAGATGCGCGGTCATCGCCATCGGCAGGTCGCGCAGGGCCCGGAAGGGCGCGAAGTCCACTGCCGTCAGCTCCTCGTGCGAGGCGTCCACTGTCGGCAGGTCGTGATGCGTGTCGACGTGACTCAGCCCATGCCCCGGCATGTGCTTCATCACCGGCAGGACGCCGCCCGCAATCAAGCCCTCGGCCACAGCCCGCCCGATCCGGGCCACCACTTCTGGCGAACGCCCGTAACAGCGGTTCATCAGAAAGGGATGCGTCTCGGGCCGCACCACGTCCAGCGTCGGGATGCAATCCGCATCGATCCCCACCGCCGCAAGCTCTGCCGCGATCACCTGGGCGCGCAGCCGCATGGTCCGTTCCGCCGCCTCAAGCGAAGCCGCCCCGTCCACCGTGTCCAGCGGAGGGCTCCACTCCCGCCAATGCGGAGCGCGCAGACGCTGCACCCGCCCCCCCTCCTGATCGACCAGGATCGGAGCTTCCCAACCCACAGCTTCCCGCAGATCGCCGGTCAGCCGCCGCACCTGCTCGGGCTCCACGACGTTGCGGGCAAACAGGATGAACCCGAAGGGATCGGCGTCGCGGTAGAAGGCCTTCTCCTCGGCCAGCAGCTTCGGTCCGGCACAGCCAAAGATGACAGCAGCCTGGCCTACCGTCATTTGTGCGGCACCGGAATGCAGACGGCGTTCTCGCTGACGAAGGCCGAGCAGAACCGCCGCGCGTCGTCCTCTCCCTCGAACCCATGCGCGCGAAGGCGATAGAAGGTGCGCCCCCCGCTTTCGGCAGGCTGGACCACCATCGCCTTCTCGGCCATCAACTCGCCAAAGCGGCCCTGCAGGCGGACCCATTCGGCACGCGCCTCCTCGGCCGACTCGAAAGTCCCAAACTGAACCAGCCGGGTGCCGGGGGTTATCGTCGAAGGGTCAACTTCGGGAATGGAGCCCATCGCCACGGCATCTGTGGCCGGTGCCACAACCGCGCTTTCCGCGTCGCGCGACCCAGGACGCGCCTTTGGCCGGATCGAGACGGTGATCGCCCCGTCCGGTGCCGATTCCAGTAACGGATCGACAACAGTCGAGTCGACCACAGGCTCCTCCGCCGTGGTTTCGCCCAGCGCCTCAGCCAGGGCCGCATCCACGGCAACCTCGGTCGGCGTCGCACTTTCCATTGGCGGGGCCGCAGCAAGGGCGATTTCCGCGTCTGCCGTCAGCGCCGCCGCAGGGGCGGAAGCCTCCGCAAGCCCAGGAATCGGCTCGCCGCCAAGTCCCGCCGTATCCTCGGGCGCAAGCTCGACCGGGCGTGGGGCCAGCACCAGCTTTTCCGGCGGAGGCGCGGCAATGCCGACCGCTGCGACCGCATTCACCGCCAACCCCTGATAATCGGCGATCTCGCCGCCAGGGTCTTCCGGCGCAATACGCATGGGACCGTCCAGCGCCTGGATCACGGGGACACCCCGGACATCCCGCACTGCAAGCTTGTAGCCCCAGATGCCCAGCCCGACGACCAGTGCAAGCGAGGTTGCGGCCCCTGCGATGTTGATTGCGCGCTGAACCTTCCGGGCGGCAAGCATATCCTGCGCACCCAGACGCGAAGGCTCCTCCCGATGCGAGTAGCCGCCGCCGAAGTCATAATCCGCGTCCGCCATCTGCTGCCCCTGCCTGCGGGACGGTTGATCCGCCCCTGCAACACGCCTCTGCTCCGGCGGGGCGCAGTTGTTCAGCGCATTTCCTCGACCGGAGTTACACCAAGGATACCAAGGCCTGCGCAAATGACAACGCCCACGGCCCGGACCAGAGCGATTTTCGCCGCAGAAATTGCGGTATCCCCCTGGATGAACCGCAAGCTGTCGTCATCGTTGCCCTTGTTCCACAATCCGTGGAAGTCCGAAGCAAGCTCGTACAGGTAGAAGGCCACCCGGTGCGGCTCGTGCCCCTTGGCCGCGATTTCCACCAGCCTGGGCCATTCACCCAGCTTGCGGATGACTTCAAGTTCCGCCTCATGCCCCAGATGGGCGAGATGCGCCTGGGAAAGCGAGGCATCGCTCACGTCCAGGCCCGCATCGCGCGCCTTTCGCAGGATGCTGTTGATCCGGGCATTGGCGTATTGCACGTAGAAGACCGGGTTGTCCTTCGACTGCTCGGTCACCTTGTCGAAGTCGAAGTCCAGCGCCACGTCGTTCTTCCGTGTCAGCATCACGAAACGCACGACATCCGGCCCGACCTCCTCGATCAGGTCACGCAGCGTGACGAAGGTCCCCGCCCGCTTGGACATCTTGACGATCTGGCCGCCCTTCAGCAGCTTGACCAGCTGGATCAGCTTGATGTCCAGCGTGACCCGGTTTTCCGACAGCGCGCTGACCACGGCCTTCAGGCGTTTGACATAGCCCGAATGGTCGGCGCCGAAGATGTTGATCAGCTCGTCAAACCCGCGCTGCACCTTGTTGTAGTGGTAGGCGATGTCGGGCGCGAAATAGGTCCAGGCCCCGTCCGATTTCTGCACCGGGCGGTCCTGATCATCCCCGAATGCGGTCGACCGGAACAGCGTCTGCTCGCGCGGTTCCCAGTCTTCGGGGGCCTTGCCCTTCGGCGGCTCCAGCACGCCCTGGTAGATCAGATCCAGTTTCCGCAGCCGCTCGAGCGCGGCCTCGATCTGCCCCGTGCCATACAGCGCTTTCTCCGACGAATAGACGTCCATCTCGACGCCCAGCGCCGCCAGATCCTCGCGGATCATCGCCATCATCATGTCGGTCGAGAACACCCGCACGTCGGCCAGCCAGACGCTTTCCGGCTGGTCCAGAAGGCTGGACCCATACTTGTCCTTCAAGGCCTGACCCACCGGGATCAGGTAGTCCCCTGGATACAACCCCTCGGCGATCTCCGGCGACAGCCCATGTGCCTCGCGGTACCGCTCATACGCGGACCGGGCCAGCACAGCGACCTGCCCGCCCCCGTCGTTGATGTAATACTCCCGCGTGACCTGATAGCCCGCAAAGGCCAGCAGCGCCGCCAGAGCATCGCCCACCACGGCCCCACGCGCATGGGCCACATGCATCGGCCCCGTCGGGTTGGCGCTCACGAACTCGACGTTGACCTTGCGCCCCGCACCCAGCTGGGACCGGCCAAAGGCCGTCCCCTGCTCCAAGACAGCGCGCACCAGCCCCTGCCAGGCCGCTGGCTCCAGCCGCAGGTTCAGGAACCCCGGCCCCGCCACATCGGCCCCGGCCACCCGCGGGTCCGCCATCAGCCGCGCCGCCAGCGCATCCGCAATCGCCCGGGGTTGCATCCCCGCCGGCTTGGCCAGCACCATCGCCGCATTCGTCGCCATCTCGCCATGTCCAGCATCCCGCGGCGGCTCCACCGCAACGGCAGCAAGGTCCAGCCCCGCAGGCAACACGCCTGCAGCCATCAGCCCCTGCAATTCGGCCACCACAAGCTCACGGATATCTGCGAACAGGTTCATTTGATCACATCCTCTGATGCGCCTAGGCCATGCCAGAGGCCCGCCCAGAGGTCAAGGAGAGCGGCAGGGATCACCCCCGCCGCCACTCCTCCAGCGCCGCATTCTCCTCCGGCACGGCCGCGCCACCCCCCGCCGCGAACGGCGACACCACCGCCCGGTTGCGGAAGTAATGCGTCTCCCGCGCCCCGAAATAGAACGCGACAATCGCCCCCAAAAGCCACCACAAGGGCTCCGGCACCGCGTTCAGCCCCACCATACGCAGCGCAAAGGCCTGCGGGTCCACCATCGCATAGACGAAAAGCCCGATTGTCCCGAAGGCCAGGAACGGCCGTGGCAGCCGGTTCAGCCCGTTCACCATCCGGTCAAACCACGACAGCGCGGGATGCTGGTACTCCTCCCCCAACTGCCGCAAGGCCGCCATTTGCGCCTCAGCCGAATACTCAATCCGCTTCGTGGCACTGGGCACAAAAACCTCCGCCACCCCCTGCGCCGCCTCACCCAGCGCTGTCACTGCGGCAGGAGAGCCGATCAGCTTGCCGATCACCCCCATTTCGCCACCCGCGCCGCGTGCTGGGCGGCCGTCAGGTGATACTTCGGCGCGATGAACTCCTCGGCCCGCTTGATCCAGCCGCCCTTGCCGCCATCCCGCGCGCGGGCAAACTTGCGGCTGGCGGGTCGGCTGTCGGCCAAGGCGTAGTAGTAGTTCCGCCGCGCGATCCCGTAGGCATCCGCAAGATGCGACGGCGCCGCCTCATAGGCCATTTGCGCCGCCCGGATCGTCTGCGGCCCGATGGCTCCGTCCGGGTCGCAAGGATAGCCCATGTCGGTCAGAAGCCGCTGAAGGATCTTCACCGCATTGCCGCCCGCGTTGACATACATGTCGAACACGCTCGCCTGCAGCGCCTCGGGCAGCGCCGCAATCCCCGGAGCCTCATAGTAGTGCTTCAAGTAAATCTCGACCGCCTGCTTGCGCGTCAAAGCCTTGACATCGGCCACGTCGATCCGCGTATCGCGGTTCACGTCGATCCCCAGCCGCCGCAAGGTCCCGATGGTGACACCGTAATTCGTGGCCCCGCCCGGATCATCCGGGTCGTTCACGAAACCGCCCTCGCGGCCCACGATCTCTTCGGCAATCTGACGTACGTACGGCATGAGGCACCCCCTTCGCTCGGGGGCAAGCCTCGCAATCCGGCGTTAACGGCTGCCTGCCGCAGCGAACGGTCAGCTTTCCGGCTTGGCGTTCGGGTCGACGTAGACGCCCTGTTCCTTCAGCGCGTCCACCACTTCCTTCGGCATGTAGGTTTCGTCATGCTTGGCAAGCACTTCGGTCGCCACAAACGTGTCGCCCTCCATCCGGCCCAACGCCACCATGCCCTGCCCTTCGGCAAAGAGGTCCGGCAGGATCCCGTTATACCGCACCGGGACGGTCGCATTGGTATCAGTCACGGCAAAGGAAACTTCAGTCCCCTCACCCCGGACAATCGACCCCTCGACCACCAACCCGCCGATCCGGAAAGTCTCGCCCTCGCGCGGCGGCTCGGACATCACCTGACTGGGTGAGCGGAAGAAGTTGATCCCGTCCCGCATTGCGTAGCCGACAAGTCCCGTCGCTCCGATCAGCGCCACGGCCGCCAGCGCGATGATCTGCACGCGCCGCTGCTTTTTCAGCCCCTTCAGACCACGAAACTCTGTCTTCTCACCCATCACCCGCGCCCCTTGCCGTCCTTCGGCCTATGCCACGCCCAAGGTGGGCACGCCTTGACCCGCGTCAAGCCTCACGGGAACACCGGAGCCAGCATCAACCCTTCCGTCTCGGGCAGCCCCAGCATCAGGTTCGCATTCTGGATCGCCTGACCCGAAGAGCCCTTGGTCAAGTTGTCCAGCACCGCCACCACGACCGCACGTCCGGCAATCCGGTCTCCAATCACGCCCAGATGACAGAAGTTCGACCCCGCGATATCGCGCGTCGACGGCAAGGACCCGAAGGGCAGGACCTGCAGGAAGGGCTCATTTTCATAAGCCTTCTCAAGGATCTGATGGACGGTCTTCGCATCGCCCTTCACATAGACCGTGGCCAGGATCCCCCGGTTCATCGGCAGAAGATGCGGCGTGAACTGCACCCGCACCGGCCGCCCGGCGATCTTGGAAAACTCCTGGTCGAACTCGCCCAGATGCCGGTGCTTGCCACCCGCCGAATAGGTATGCGTGCCCCCGGACAATTCCGCGTGAAGGAGGTTCTCTTTCAGCGACCGCCCCGCGCCCGAGACCCCGGCCTTGAGGTCGATCAGGATGTCGTCCAGGTCAATGCAGCCCGCCGCGATCAGGGGCCGCAGCGCGAATTGCCCCGTTGCCGCGTTGCAGCCCGTCCCTGCGACCAGCCGCGCCGCCTTGATCTCGTCGCGGTAGAACTCGGTGAGGCCATAGACCGCCTCCTTCTGGATCTCGACCGCGGCGTGGGGCTGACCATACCACTTCTCGTATTCCGCCGGGTCACGCAGCCGGAAGTCCGCCGACAGATCGACGATCCGCAACGTCTTCGGCAGCTTGGCGATCACCTCCTGCGTCGTTGCATGAGGAAGCGCGCAGAAGCACAGGTCCACATTGGCAAAATCGATCTCGTCGATCTTGACCAATTTCGGCAGGTCCAGATGCCGCAGGAAAGGAAACACCTCTGCCATAGCCATGCCCGCCTTGCGGTCCGCCGACAGCGCCACGATCCGCATCGACGGATGCGTGGCGATCAGGCGGACAAGCTCCGCCCCCGTATAGCCCGAGGCTCCAAGGATGGCGATGCGATGGGTCATGGCGTGGCTCCCGTAAAGAAACGCGCCTTCTTTGCGCCCCAAGTGCCCCCAATGCAAGACCACCGAATGTCACCGGCACAATTCCCGCGAAAGCCCTTTCATCTTTGCCCAAGTATCCCCGCCGGAGGCATCCGCCGGTGCGACCCCGGACCCGGGCAGCACACTCAACGACACCGAAGCCATGTCCTTCTCAATGGGAAAGGTCATGCGCAGTCCGGCCGAAGCGCCTTGATGCGGCCAGAGCCTTGCCGCCCCAGAAAACCCGCCCTTTCATGCTGGCCCAAATATCCCCGCCGGAGGCATTCGCCGGTGCGGCCAGCACGAGACCCGACAGACTTTTCGAAACGGCCTCTGCAGCTCCGACCTCGGGCAAACGCGCCTCTTCATCTTTGCCCAAGTATCCCCGCCGGAGGCTCCGCCGTCCGAGCCGGGAACCTGCTTTCAGACCGGGGCAGGTATCCCCGGGGTTTGGGGCGCGAAACACCCCAACGCCCGAGGAGGAGGCGAAGCCCGACGACGAGACAAAAGGACTTCGCGCGCCAGCGCTCCATTCGAAAACCGCCCCACCAGCGCAATGGCCACAGGTTAAGAAACCCTGAACGCCCACAGCCAACCCATTGAAATCAAAAGATCCGAAAACCTGCCCACGCGTGGACAGCTCACGGCACCGGCGTCCACATCACATCCTCGATCCGCGGCACGCCCGTGCCCAGCATCACCACCCGGTCGAACCCCATCGCGATCCCCGCCGCCGGGGGCATGATCTCCAGCGCCGCCAGGAAGTCCTCGTCCAGGGGATAGCTCTCCCCATAGACCCGCGCCTTCTCCACCATCTCCGCCTCGAACCGCCGCCGCTGCTCGCCCGCGTCGGTCAGCTCCCCGAACCCGTTCGCCAGCTCCACCCCGCAGGCATAGACCTCGAACCGCTCCGCGACCCGTGCGTCCCCCGGGACCTTGCGGGCCAGCGCAGCCTCCGCCGCCGGGTACCGGTCCAGGATCGTCACCCTCCCCATCCCTAGCTTCGGCTCCACCTTCTCGGACAGCACCCGGCTCAGCATGTCCGACCAGGTATCATCCGCCGCCCGCCTGACCCCGATCCGGTCCAGCTCCGCCCCAAGGACCACCGGATCCGTCGTCCCGTCCCGCCGGATTGAACCCATCAAGTCCACCCCCGCATGCACCTGGAAAGCCTCAGCCACCGATACACGCTCCGGCTCCAGAAAGGGATCACAGACCCGATCCCGGAACCGCAGCACCTCCGCCCCCGCCTCCCGCGCGGCGGCGCGGAGGAAGGCCATCGTGTCCGCCATCAGGACCTCGTATCCCTCGCCCGCCCGGTACCATTCCAGCATCGTGAACTCTGGGCTGTGGAGCGGCCCCCGCTCCCGGTTCCGCCAGACGTGCGAGAAGGCATGGATCCGGGTCTCGCCCGCTGCCAGCAGCTTCTTCATCGCGAACTCAGGCGAGGTGTGAAGATACATCCGCCGCCCCACCCCATCATTCCCGATCGCCTCGGTCGCGAAACCGTGTAGGTGCGCCTCATTTCCCGGGCTGATCGCCAGCGCGGCCGGGTCGACTTCGGTGAAGCCCTCCCCCGCCAGCCAGCCCCGGATCGCGGCCTGGATCCGGTTGCGGGTCAGGAGAAGCGGGCGGCGGTCGGCGTGGCGGGAGGGGCTCCACCAGGGAGATGCGGGATTCATCTGGAAATTCCGGTTCGGATCGGTTACGGGCGCGGGCAGATGCCGGTCGCTGAAGGACCGGTCCCCGTTACAACAAGGACCCGACCTTTGAAAGTCATCGCCTCCTCGCTCCGCAAGGGCAACGTCGTCGAGATGGACGGCAGGCTCTACGTCGTGCTGACCGCCTCGAACTTCCACCCCGGCAAGGGCACGCCCACGACCAGCGTCGACATGCGCCGGATTTCGGACGGCACCAAGGTCAGTGAGCGCTGGAGAACGACCGAGATGGTCGAGAAGGCCACCGTCGACGAGCGGGAATATGACTTCCTCTATGAGGACGGCGAAGGCTTCCACTTCATGGACCCGGTCAGCTACGATCAGGTCGTCGTCACCGAGGATATCCTGGGGGCCAACAAGGTCTACCTTCAGGAAGGGATGCGCTGCTATGTGAAGACCTTCGACGGGGTTCCGATCGCGATGGAAGTCCCGCAGAAGATCACCGTCGAGATCCTGGAGACCGAGCCGGTCACCAAGGGGCAGACCGCCTCGTCGTCGTACAAGCCGGCGGTCGTGCAGAACGGGCTGCGGGTCATGGTGCCGCCGCATATCGGGCCGGGCGTCCGGATCGTGATCAACACGGACGATGACAGCTACGTGGAACGCGCGAAGGATTGAAGCGCCGCGCGTGGGCACTTTTCCCAGGCCAATCTTTTCAAGGGGTTGACCGCGGGCGTTAAGGATTCGGAAAGCTTTGAGAGGCACGCCGCGAGGCGTGCCTTTTTTCTTTGCGGGGCGCGCCAAAGGACTATGCTGTGGGCAAAGCGGAGGCCACGATGCCCGGGGATCATGACGCCTACAAGCCTGCCGAAATCGCAGCACTGATCGAGACGGCGGGCGTCGCCAAGGCCACCCTGCCGCTGCACCGGATGGCGACGCTGGCCATGCTGGCAGGGGCGTTCATCGGGTTCGGCGCGGCCTTCTGGTGCGTGGCGATGGCGGGGGCCGACCCAACGTTCGGTCCGCAAAGAGTGCTGGGCGGCGTGGTCTTTGCGCTGGGGCTGATCCTTGTCGTCGTGGGCGGGGCGGAGTTGTTCACCGGCAATGCATTGATGGTGATGGCGGCTGTGGACCGCCGGATCACCTTGGGCGCGCTTCTGCGGAACTGGGGGATCGTCTGGCTGGGCAACCTTGTGGGCGCGGCGGGGCTGGCGGTGGCCTTCGGACTGTCGGGACTGCTGGACGGCCCAATGGGGGCGGTTGCGGCGAAGGCGGCCACGGCCAAGGCAGCGCTGGACCCGCTGGAGGCCTTTGTCCGGGGCGCCTTGTGCAATGCGCTGGTTTGTCTGGCTGTCTGGCTGAGCTTTGCGGCGCGGACGGCGACGGACAAGATTCTGGGCGTCCTTTGGCCGGTGGCGGCGTTCGTGACGCTCGGGCTGGAGCATTCGGTGGCCAACATGTTCCTGTTCCCGGCGGGGCTTTGGGCGGGGTCGGAAGCCTCGGCCGCGGGGGTTCTGGGGAACCTGCTTTGGGTCACGCTTGGCAACATCGTCGGCGGTGCGGGCGGCGTGGCGCTGGCCTACCGCTTTGCCTATGGCGCGATGCGGGGATGAGGGGCGGTGGGCGGATCGCCCACCCTACGCCAGCGCCCGAGGTTCAGCGGTGCGCATGATGCTTGGCGGCGGACGGTGCGCTGTAGCGCACCCTACGCAGGTTACGGGGCGAGCTCTCCAGCCTCGATCCGGAAGGGCAGGATGTTGCCGGGGGGCGGTAGCGGGCATATGGCGAAATCGGTGAAGGCGCAGGGCGGCGAGATGGCTCGGTTGAAGTCGAGGGTGATTTCACTGTCCGTCGGGTCCTCGCCGAAGAGGAAACGGCAGGCCGGGTAGGTCTCGCCCGCCGTGGTATCACGGAAGACGAACATCGGCTTGCCCGCCTTCCAGTGCGTCGGCGAGAGAGTGACGGTCTTGCCTTGATGCTGGAAGGTCGCGCGGTGTGTCAGTGTGACAGCGGACTTGGAGCCGTCTTTCATTTCGACTTCAGAGGCTTGCGGAGAGAAGCTCTCCCATTTCGCGCGGACCACCCATGCGGGGGCATCCGGGAACTGCCGGAGCGTGACAGCAGGTTGCAGGGTCAGGTCGCGGACCCGCAAGGCCGGGACGCCGTCGACCGTGTGGATTTCCAGCAGGAAGGGACCCACCCGCAGCTGGGGAAAGGCATCAGCTACGGGTTTGAAGGGCTGCGGTGCCTCACCCGGACGGGCGAAGGTGGCATCGCCATCGGTGATCTCCAGCATGCCGAGGAGGTCGGGGCCGGAGGGCAACTGCACCTCTTGGGCAGCTCCGACCGGGTGGCGGCCGGGGGTAAGGTCGATCCTGGCGACGAGGTTGAGCCAGCCATCCGGCGCGGTCAGGGCGGCAAGGCGGTTTGCGCGCCAGTCGGCAAGCGGCAGCATCACACGGCCTCGAACGTGATCTTCCGGCGCAGGAATTGCGTCGCCTTGTTCGAAACATAGGCCGGATCGCCGGTGGTCAGGAACTTCGACTGTGTGCCCAAGCCTGCGAATTGCGGTCGGCGTTGCAGATAGTCGGCCAGGCTTTCGGCCACGAGGTTGGCCTGGGAATAGACCTTGACCCTTGCCCCCAGCGCGTCCTGGAAGACCTTTTCCATCAAAGGGTAATGGGTGCAGCCGAGGATCGCGGCCTCGGGCGTCGGCATCCGCCGTTTCAGGGCCTCGACGTGGGAGCGGACGAGCGCCTCGGCCAGAATTTCATCGCCCTGTTCGATGGCATCGACCACGCCGCCGCAGGGCTGCGCCTCGACGTCGACGCCGATGGCGCGGAAGGCAAGCTCGCGCTGAAAGGCGCGGGAGGCGACGGTGGCGGGGGTGGCAAAGAGGGCGACGTGTTTCACGGCCACTTCGCGGGGGGGGGAGTTGTCGCCCCACTGGCGTTCGGTCAGCGCCTCGATCAGCGGCACGAAGACGCCAAGGACGCGCTTGTCGGCTGGCACCCAGGTTTCCTGCATCCGCTTCAAGGCGGCGGCGGAGGCGGTGTTGCAGGCGAGGATCACCAGATCGCAACCCTCGGCCCAGAGGCGCTCGGTGGCGGCACAGGTCAGGTTGAAGATGTCATCGGCGGTGCGGACGCCGTAGGGGGCATGGGCATTGTCGCCGAAGTAGACGAAGGGAACGTCAGGAAGCCGCTTTGTCAACGCATCAAGAACGGTCAGCCCACCCAGGCCCGAATCGAAGACGCCAACTGCCATGAATGCCTCTTTCGCCTTGGCGCAATCCTTGCGCGGGATGCCTTGCGGGCGATCATAGGATGGACCCGAAGGGGGCGAAAGGCCCAAGCGACGCCCTACCGGCGGGGGAAGCCGGGGTTTACATGCGATGGCGTCTCCCTATCTAGGGGCGGGCATGGTAGGGTGCCCCACGCTTTTGGACGAGGGACAGGATGGACTGGGACAAGCTGAGGATCTTTCACGCCGTGGCGGAGAAGGGCAGCCTGACCCATGCGGGCGACGTCCTGCACCTGTCGCAATCGGCTGTCAGCCGCCAGATCCGGGCGCTGGAGGAAAGCCTGAACGTCACGCTGTTCCATCGGCACGCCCGGGGGCTGATCCTGACCGAACAGGGCGAATTGCTGTTCGACGCGACGACGCAGATGGTGCGGCGGCTGGACGCGACGGCGGCGCGGATCCGCGACAGCGAAGACGAGGTCTTTGGCGAGCTGCGGGTGACGACGACGACGGGGTTCGGCACGCTGTGGCTGGCCCCTCGGCTGGCGCGGCTTTACGCGAAGTATCCAGCGCTGAAGATCGACCTGATGCTGGAAGAGCGCGTCCTGGACCTGCCGATGCGCGAGGCGGATGTGGCGATCCGGATGAAAGAGCCCAGCCAGGCCGACCTGATCCGCAAGCGGCTGATGCAGATCAAGATGCAGATGTTCGCGACGCCCGAGTATCTGGAGACGCATGGCACGCCGCAGTCGATGGATGATTTCAGCAGTCACCGGTTGATCAGCCAGCATGCGGGCACGCCGCAGGTCGCGGCGGGGGCGCTTCTGGTGGCGGAACTGATGACGCATGACATTCCGTCGACGCTGACGGTGAACAACTACTTCGGGGTGTTGCAGGCGGTGCTGAACCATCTGGGGATCGGGGTGCTGCCGGACTATCTGATCGAGGATTTCCCCAACCTTGTCCGGGTCCTGCCCGACGTGGAAAGTGCCGAGGTGCCGGTGTTCCTGGCCTATCCTGAGGAACTGCGCCATTCCAAGCGCGTGGCGGCGTTCCGCGACTTTGTGACCGAAGAGATCATGTCCTTCCGCCGCCGCCAGGCCGAGGACGCGGCGGCCTGAATTGCTGCCATGCAGCAATTGCATAGCGGCAATGCCCAAACGTCGGGCATTCCAGACTTGTTTGCGCAAGCATGGGGCACTAATTGAACACTCGAAGCGGCGATGAGCGTTCTCTCGTCCCTTCGTACCTCCCTGTTGGACTTGGCCGAGCGTAATGCTCGGCCTTTTTTTTGGCCGGTACCGAAAGGGCCCGGCAGTCGCCTGCCGGGCCCCTGAAATGCTGCGCGACGGGTCAGCCGCCGGTGTCGGTGCTGTCGTCCGAACCTTTTCCGTCGGCGTCGTCGGCGCTGTCATTCGTACCTTCCTGCGCGCCAGCCGTGGAATCGAGCGCGATCAGCAGCTCGGATTCGGTCCAGGCCAGGGTCAGCGCACCATCGGCGGCGCTGTCGGCGCCAAGCGGGACGGTGAAGGACTTCACGCTGGCCTTGGCACCGATGTCGGTGTTCAGCGTGACCAGCGCCACGGGGGCGCCGTCGGGACCTTCGTAGACGGCTTCGACAAGGCCGATCAGGACCTGGTCCTTGGTCCGGACCTCGTTGCCGACAAAGCCCGAGTCCTCCATCGTCTTGACCGTGGTCATGTCCTCGGGCGCGGCGCCGAGAGTGACATCGGTGGTCAGGTCGAGCGCGAAGGCCGGTGCGGCGACCAGTGCGGCCAGGGCCGCAGAGGCCAGCAGGGGTTTGGCGTTGAACATGTGTTTCTCCTCGTTGAGGCCGGAGGGTCCGGCATACGGGGGACAAACCGTCTGCGGGCGGGGTTGTTCCCGAACGAGGGGCGGCACAGGCGGGGGGCCGCCTTATCCCAGAGCGTCGAGGCGCGCGGCCAGGAAACTGCGGTCCGCTTCGGACGGCGCAAGCGCGATGGCGGTGTCGTAGGCGGTCCTGGCCGCGTCGATGCGTCCGACGCGAACCAGAAGGTCGGCCAGCACGGCGTGAAACGGCTGATACCCCGCCAGCGCGTCGGACAGGGGTTCGACCTGCGCCAGGGCGCGATCGGGAAACCCTGATTCCGCGACCGCGACCGCATGATTGAGCGCGACGACCGGCGTCGGCTCGTAAACCATCAGCCGGGCATAAAGGGCGGCAATCTGCGGCCAATCGGGGGTGCCCGGTCCCGAGTGCAGGGCGGCAATCGCGGCCTTGATCTGGAACGGGCCTGGCGCGCGTCAGGCGATGGCGCGGTCAAGAAGGTGCTGCCCCTCGTCCAGCTCTTCCTGACTCCAGAGGCTGCGGTCCTGCCGGGCGGGGGGCAGGGTCTGGCCGTTCACACCGGTCCGGGCCTTCCTGCGCGCATGGGTCAGAAGAAGCAGTGCAAGCGCGGCTTCGACCTCTGCTTCATCCGGGGCAAGCTGCACAAGCAGGCGGGCCAGGAAGATCGCTTCGGCGCACAGGTCGGTTCCGGCTTGCGGGCCCTGCGCATATCCAGCGGTGAAGATCAGGTAGACCGTCGTCAGAACCGAGTTCAGCCGGTCGGGCAGATCTTCAGGGCCGGGTACGGCGTAGGGGATGCGGGCAGCGGCGATCTTGGCCTTGGCGCGAGACAGGCGCTGGCCCATCGTCGGCGCGGCATCGAGGAAGACGGCGGCGACTTGTGGGGTCGTCAGGCCGCAAAGCGACCGCAGGGTCAGGGCGATGCGCGACTTTTCTTCCAGCGCCGGGTGGCAGCAGGTGAAGATCAGGCGCAGGCGGTCATCGGGGATGGTTTGTGGGTCGGGATCGGCGGCCTCTTCCTCGGCCAGCGCCGCGACAGCCTCGCGGTGGCGCGACAGGGTCGCATCGCGGCGGTAGCCGTCCTTGGCCTTGCGGAGGGCGGCGCGCAGGAGCCAGCCGGTCGGGCTTGCGGGCACCCCTGCCCTACCCCAATGCACCAGCGCCGAAGCGGCGGCTTCCTGAAGGGCGTCCTCAGCGCGCTGGAAGTCGCCCAGGCGCGAAATGAGGGCGGCCAGAAGCCGCCCCCGATCTTCCTGCATCACCCGGGTCAGGGTGGCCTTGGTCATCCGAAGACGACGAGCGGGCGCACCTCGACCGTGCCGTAGGTGGCCCCCGGGATCTGCGCGGCCCAGTGGAGCGCCTGGTCAAGGTCGGGGCAGTCGATGATGTAGTAGCCGCCCAGATGTTCGCGGGTTTCGGCGAAGGGGCCGTCCATCGTTTCGACCTTGTCGCCACGCTTGCGCAGCGAGGTTGCCGTGGCGGAGGGTTGCAGCGCATCCCCCGAGATCATCACGCCCGCCTCTTTCATCCGGCGGTTCAGGTCGAAGTAGGCCTGGTTCATGTTGATGCCCATCGGCGGCGTCGCGGATGGGTCAGTGTAGATCAGACACATGTATTTCATGTCAGAACTCCATCACGGGCCGAACCTCGACCGACCCGTATCGGGCGGCGGGGACTTCGGCAGCAAAGCGGAGGGCGGCGTCCAGGTCGGCGGCCTCGATCAGGTAGAAGCCGCCCAGATGCTCGCGCGTTTCGGCGAAGGGGCCATCGATGGTTACCACCTTGCCTGCGCGCTTGCGCAGCGTCGTCGCGGTCGTCACCGGTTGCAGGCCCTCACCCGCGACGAAGGTGGCGGTGTCCTTCATCTTTTCCGTCAGGCCGAAGTATTCGCCCATCATCGCATCGAACTCCGGTGTGCCCGGGGCTGGCTCGGCTTCGGGGGCAGCATAGAGCGTCAGAAGGTATTTCATCCTGTCTCCTGTCTGGTCGCGTGGCGGAATTGCGCGCGATCCTAAGCCAAGGACGGGCGAGGTGCAGCATTTTCGACATGGCGTGACGATGGGGCGCAAAATTCTTGAAAAAGTGCGGCGCGGCCGGATGCGGTGGTTTGCCTCTGCCCCTCCTTTCCCGTAAGAGGCGCGCAAACCTGCCAGAGGGGACGCCATGCAAGAACCCGCCATCACGCCGGAATTGGTTGCCAGCCACGGGATCAAGCCCGATGAGTGGGAGCGGCTGCTGGGGATCATGGGGCGGGAGCCGACGTTCACAGAACTGGGCATCTTCAGCGCGATGTGGAACGAGCATTGTTCCTACAAGTCCTCGAAGATCCATCTGAAGAAGTTGCCGACGACGGGTCCTCAAGTGATCTGCGGGCCGGGTGAGAATGCGGGCGTTGTCGATATCGGCGATGGGCAGGCGGTGATCTTCAAGATGGAGAGCCACAACCACCCTTCCTACATCGAGCCGCATCAGGGCGCGGCGACCGGCGTGGGCGGCATCCTGCGCGACGTCTTCACCATGGGCGCGCGGCCGATTGCGGCGATGAATGCTTTGTCGTTCGGGCTGCCCTCGCATCCCAAGACCGCGCATCTGGTGAAGGGCGTGGTGGAGGGCGTCGGGTCCTACGGCAACGCGTTCGGCGTGCCGACAGTGGGCGGCGAGGTGCGCTTCCACCGCAGCTACAACGGCAACTGCCTGGTGAACGCCTTTGCGGCGGGTCTCGCGGATACCGACAAGATTTTCTACTCGGCAGCGTCCGGCGTGGGGATGCCTGTGGTGTATCTTGGTGCCAAAACCGGACGAGACGGGGTTGGCGGCGCGACGATGGCCAGCGCAGAGTTCGACGACACGATCGAGGAGAAGCGCCCGACGGTGCAGGTGGGTGACCCCTTCACCGAGAAGCGCCTGCTGGAGGCTTGCCTGGAGCTGATGGCCTCGGGCGCGGTGATCTCCATCCAGGACATGGGGGCTGCGGGGCTGACCTGCTCGGCGGTCGAGATGGGCGACAAGGGCGGGCTTGGGATCAAGCTGCAGCTCGACGATGTGCCGCAGCGCGAGACGGGGATGACGGCCTACGAGATGATGCTGTCGGAAAGCCAGGAGCGGATGCTCATGGTGCTGAAGCCTGAAAAGGAGGCCGAGGCGCGGGCGATTTTCGTGAAGTGGGACCTCGACTTCGCCATCGTCGGCGAGACGATCCCCGAGGACCGCTTCCTGATCCTGCACGGCAACGAGGTCAAGGCGGATATTCCGCTGTCGAAGCTGTCGTCGTCCGCGCCGGAGTATGACCGGCCCTGGGTCGCGTCCCCTGCGCCGGCGCCGCTGCCTGCGGTCCCGGCGATCACACCCATCGCGGCGTTGAAGACGCTGATCGGGTCGCCCTCCTATGCTCACAAGGGTTGGGTCTACGAGCAGTACGACAGCCAAGTGGGTGCGGATACCGTGGTGCCGCCGGGTGTGGGTGCGGGTGTGGTGCGCGTGCACGGGACGGGGAAGCTGTTGGCGTTCACGTCCAACGTGACGCCGCGCTATGTGAAGGCGAACCCGGTCGAGGGTGGCAAGCAGGCGGTGGCCGAGGCGTATCGGAACCTTGTGGCCGTCGGCGCAAAGCCTTTGGCCACGACCGACAACCTGAACTTCGGCAACCCGGAAAAGCCCGAGATCATGGGGCAGTTCGTCGGCGCGCTGGAGGGGATCGGGGCAGCGGTGAAGGCCCTGGACATGCCGATCGTGTCGGGGAACGTGTCGCTGTACAACGAAACGGACGGGTCGGGCATCCTGCCGACGCCGACCATCGGTGCGGTCGGGATCATGAAGACCGACGAGTTGATCGCGGGTCACCCGGCGGATGGCGACATCGTCGTCGTCATCGGCGAGACGCGGGGGCATCTGGGGCAGTCGGCCCTGCTGGCCGAGGCGTTCGGGATCGAGGCGGGGGAGCCGCCATTCGTCGATCTTGCGGCGGAAGCCTCGGCCGCAAAAGCGCTGCTTGCCAACCGCAAGCGCATCCGTGCGGCGCGGGACCTCGGCGATGGCGGCCTGGCGCTGGCGGCGTTCCGGATGGCGGAAGGCGCGGGCATCGGGCTTTCGCTGAAGACCGCAGACATCGGCCAGCTTTTCGGCGAGGACCAAGCGCGCTACGTGGTGGCGATCCGGCACGATGACCTTGCGGCGTTCATGGCGGCAGCGGGTGGGGTCAAGGTGACCCAGGTGGGCCGCTTTGGCGGCGACCGCGTGACCTTCGGTACCGAGAGTGCGCCGTTGGCGGAGCTGTCGCAGCTGTACCGCACCGCCTTCGCCGCGACCGTGGGCGTCTGATGCTGCGTCCAGCGACGGCGGCGGACTTCGCCTTCATCCGCGCGGTCGCTGGCAGCCCGGACCATGCCCCGTTCATCACCGATGAGGATGAGACCGCGCTGGCCGCCTATCTTGGCGATCCGGCAGCACGGCTTCTGATCTGGGAAGCCGAGGGACGGAAGGCGGGGTTCGCCCTCTTCTGCGAGATTGGCGAGCCTTCGGGCCGGGTGGAACTGCGACGTCTGGCGCTGGCCGAAGTCGGGGGAGGTCAGGGACAGGTCTTCATCCGGGCGCTGGTGGGTCACGGCTTCGCCAGGCTGAACGCGCGACGTCTGTGGCTTGATGCCTCCGGAGAGAACCCGCGTGCGCTGCGGACCTACGAACGCGCAGGCTTCCGGTTGGAGGGACGGCTCCGCCAGCACTGGTTCCGCCCCGCGCTTGGCAGGGTCGTGGATCTCGTGCTTTTCGGGATGCTGCGCGAGGAGTGGGAATCCCTTGAACCGCTTCCCACGCGGGCCTAGGTTTGCAGGGAAGAAGGAGACGCCCATGCCCATCGAAGCCCGCGACATCGAAGCCCTGATCCGGGAGGCTTTCCCGAACGCCAAGATCAGCGTGCAGGGCGACGACGGCGCGCACTTTGCGGCCGAGGTGATCGACGAGTCGTTCCGGGGGCTGAACCGTGTCCAGCAGCAGCGGGCGGTCTACGCAGCCCTCAAGGGCAGGATGGACGGCCCGAACGGCGCCCTTCATGCGCTGGCGCTGACGACCAAGGCTCCGGACTGAGTGCTACACTTACCCGTGCCTTGTGGCGCGGGGCCGAGAGGCCTAGAATTGGCTGCAAGGCAAAGGGAAAGGCGAAGCGATGGCTACGGGTGCAGGATATGGCGTGATCTCGGCGATACTGCCGCTGGTCGGGCTGATGACGATTGTCAAGAACCGCAAGCGGCGGAAGAAGGATGCGCCCCAGCCGGTTGACGAGGCGTTCGAGGCCCGCCAGGCAGCGACGCGGGAAAGTGAACGCCGGATGGCCGCCTACCTCGCAAGCCGGGATCATCGGTAAGCAGTGGACGCCGGCTTCGGGGCCTGGCTGATTGACAAGGCGCCTTGGACTGCGCCTTGGATCGTGGGGCTTCTTGTGGCTTATGCGGTCATCTCGGTTGCAAGCAACTGGCCGCTGCTTAAGTATGGGACAAGACACTGGCGGGTCACCCGGAAATGGGAGATCCGCAAATGGAGAAGGAAGAACGGACGATGAGCGCCGAGGCGACAATCCGCGAGACGATCGAAAAGAACGATGTGGTGCTGTTCATGAAGGGCACCAAGATGATGCCGCAGTGCGGGTTTTCCTCGCGCGTGGCCGGCGTGCTGAACTTCATGGGCGTTGAGTTCGCCGATGTGAACGTTCTGGCGGATGCCGAGATCCGGCAGGGCATCAAGGACTTCAGCGACTGGCCGACGATCCCGCAGCTTTACGTCAAGGGTGAATTCGTCGGTGGCTGCGACATCGTCACCGAGATGACCCTGTCGGGCGAGCTTGACCAGCTTCTGGAATCGAAGGGCGTGGCCTTCGACAAGGCGGCAGCGGACAAGATCCGCGAAGCGAACGCCTGATCGACCTTGCGACCGGAAGGCCCGCTTCGGCGGGCCTTATGACGATTGCGCCGCGCAGGTCAGCAACGGCGCCTCGCCTTCGGGCGTCTTCCAGTACAAGGTCGCCTCGTCGCCCTTGGTCCACCAGACATAGTTCGATCCGTCCGACGGCCAGCCGTAACGCGCGCCCGAGGCTGAGGGTTCGTTCAGAAGGGTGATCTGGCGCCCCTCGACATGGATGACCACCAGGCTTTGGTCCGGCCCGTTCACGTAGGTTGCAGGCACTTCGACGCCACGGTCGCAGCTGTAGGTCTGCGTGGTGAACTCCTGCGCGGTGGCGGCGGTTGGCAGAACTGCAAGCAGGACGAGGCGGATCATGCCCGCAGCTGCTCTTCCACGCGGGCGGCCATCGCTTCGGCGCGGGCGGCAATCTCGGCCAAGGTTTCATTCACCTGCGGCGGGATCACCGCCACATCGCGGGTCGCCACGGGGCGGGCCTCCAGTTCGGCCACGCGGGCGCGAAGGGTGCGAAGCTCATCCTCGACTGCGGCGGTCTTGTCGGCCAGCAGGAGACCGGCCATCAGCAGCATCTTCGCCTCGGGCAGACGGCCCATCTGGGCGATGATCGGCGAGGCTTCGGCATCCAGCATCCCGGCGGCAGCGCGGAGGAAATGTTCCTCGCCCGGCTGGCAGGAGACCTGGAACGGGCGGCCGCCGATGGTGACTTCAAGTTCAGGCATTGCCGGCCTCCGTCAGGTGGGGTTCGAGGGCCGCGAGGATTTCGTCCATCTCGGCGATCTCGGTCAGGCGGGTGGCGCGCATGGCCTCAAGCTCGGTCGCCATCGCCTTGTTGATCAGGCCCGGTTCGGTGACCCCCGCGGCGGCGGCGGTGCGCAGCGCCTCGAGCTGTTCGCGCAGGCTGGCGTTCACGCGGCGCATCCGTTGCAGTTCCAGGCCCTTGACGTCCAGTTCCTGCGTCAGACGGTCGAGCTTTTCCTGCAGGTCGCCCTTCGCCTCACGCGCGCTGGCGGCGCGGAGCCGGGCTTGCAGCTGGGCGGTGAGGGATTTCTCCTCCTCCAGCTGGGCGCGGAGGTTGCCGTCGGTCTGCGGCGCGGCGGCAGGGGCCGCAGCAGCGGGGCGAGGCTGCACGGCAAGGCGATCGACCCCCTTGCCGATCCGTTCCAGCGCGGCGGTGATCCGCTTTTCCAGTTCGGTTATGTCCTGCATCCGGTATCCCTTGTACTTCGGTCCAACCGATACCGATCCTGACACGACGAATCGCCCTGGGACCGGCCTTGGCCGATCTTAGCCTGAAACCCCGCAAAGAGGACCGGCCTTTCTTCCCAAGGCCTTGGGGAGCAAGCTTGATCTTGCCGGTCGCGGTGGGTAGAGCCTTCGCAACCCATTCAGCCGAAGGAATGCCGCCTTGGACATCCAGACCCTCCGCCAGACGAACCCCGACCACTGGATGCGGGCGACCGCGATCCGCGCGCTGACGCTGGACGCAGTGGCGGCGGCGAATTCGGGGCATTCGGGGATGCCGATGGGCATGGCCGATGTGGCGACGGTCCTTTTCGAGAAGCACCTGAAGTTCGACCCCAAGGCGCCGCGCTGGCCGGACCGCGACCGGTTCATCCTGTCGGCGGGGCATGGGTCGATGCTGATCTACAGTCTGCTCTACCTCACCGGCTACGCCGACATGACGCTGGACCAGATCAAGGCCTTCCGCCAGTGGGGCGCCATCACGGCGGGTCACCCGGAATACGGCCATGTCGCGGGGGTCGAGACGACGACGGGGCCGCTGGGTCAGGGGATCGCCAACGCCGTGGGCTTCGCGATGGCAGAGGAATCGCTCCGGGCGCGCTGGGGGGCGAAGGTCCAGGATCACTACACCTGGGTCATCGCGGGCGACGGCTGCCTGATGGAGGGCGTTTCGCAGGAAGCCATCGGTCTGGCGGGCAAGCAGCAGCTTTCGCGCCTGATCGTGCTGTGGGACAACAACGGGATCACCATCGACGGCAAGGTATCCATCGCCGACGTCACCGACCAGAAGGCGCGCTTCGCGGCAAGCGGGTGGGACGTGTTCGAATGCGACGGGCATGATCCCAAGGACATCGACCGCGCGCTGACGGCGGCCAAGGCCAGCTCCCGCCCGGCGATGGTCGCCTGCAAGACGCACATCGCCATCGGCCACGCGGCGCAGGATACGTCCAAGGGTCACGGTGCCCTGACCGACAAGGCGCAGTTGCAGGCGGCGAAGGACGCCTATGGCTGGAAAGGCGGGCCGTTCGAAGTGCCTGCAGACATCAAGACATGGTGGGAATCGCTGGGCGCGCGCGGCGGCAAGGCCCGGGCCGAGTGGGAGGCGCGGATCGCAGCCCTGTCGCCGGCCAAGCAGGCCGAGTTTGCCCGCATTTTCGCTTTGGAGGCTCCGGCGAAGCTGGCCTCGGCCATTCGCGGGGTGAAGAAGCAGGCGGTGGCCGATCTGCCGAAGCTGGCCACCCGGGCCTCGTCAGAGAAGGTCCTGCAGGCAGTGAACCCGGTGCTGCAGGAAACCATCGGCGGCTCGGCCGACCTGACCGGGTCGAACAACACCAACTCCGCCGACCTGGGCGTCTTCACACCCGAGGATCGCAGGGGCCGCTACGTGTATTTCGGGATCCGCGAGCATGGCATGGCCGCCGCGATGAACGGGATGGCGCTGCATGGCGGGGTGCGGCCCTATGGCGGGACCTTCATGTGCTTCACCGACTATGCGCGCCCCTCGATGCGCCTGTCGGCGCTGATGGGGATCCCGGTCGTCTACGTGATGACGCATGACAGCATCGGTCTGGGCGAGGACGGCCCGACACACCAGCCGGTGGAGCACCTGGCGATCAGCCGGGCGACGCCGAACACGCTGGTGATCCGCCCGGCCGATTTGGTGGAAGTCGCGGAAGCTTGGGAGATTGCCCTGACCGAGAAGACCCGGCCCACGGTTCTGGCCCTGTCGCGCCAGAACCTGCCTGCCGTCCGCAAGACCCACACCAACACCAACATGGTAGCCAAGGGCGCCTATGTGCTGGCCGAGGCGACGGGCAAGCGTCAGGTGATCCTGATGGCCACCGGGTCGGAAGTGGAAATCGCGCTGAAGGCTCGCGACGCGCTGGAAGCCGAAGGCATTGGCACCCGCGTTGTGTCCATGCCATCGATGGAGCTGTTCGCGGCACAGGACGAAGCCTACCGCCGCAAGGTCCTGCCGCCCGGCCCGGTGCGCGTGGCTGTAGAGGCGGGTGTACGCATGGGCTGGGACCGCTGGCTGCTTGGCGAGCGGGGCCGTGAGGCCAAGGCCGGGTTCGTCGGGATGTCGACCTTCGGTGCCTCGGCCCCGATGGAGCGGCTTTACGCCGAGTTCGGCATAACTGCAGAAGCCACAGCCGCGGCGGCCAAGGCGCTGCTCTGAACCTATGGTTTAGGGAAAGACGGTAAGCGGCGGCTTAGGGCCGCCGTTTGCTTTTTGGCTGACCTGGACGAGGCGGCTGGCTAGTGTCCGGTCGGACAGGAGGACCCCGCGATGCGTTTTCTGAAGACCGTGCATGGCTGGCTGGGCGTGATTGTCCTGCCTTGGGTGATCCTGATCGGGCTGACGGGCCTGTTTCTGAACCACGAGCGGCTGGTGATGGGCTGGCTGGAAGCGGAACCCTATGACGAGGCGCAGTTCGACGCCTGGCCCGGCGCGACAGCCCTGACGGTCGAGGAAGCACGCAAGCTGGCCGGGCGGCTTTTTCCCGGCGCGGAGGTGTCGCAGGAGAAGGAAAAGGCCTATCACGGGCGCTCCGCTGCGATCTTCGCGGCAGGCGACACCCAAGTCATCGTGGCGCTGCAGACCGGGCACTACTGGGTGAAGACCGACCTGCACCGGGTGACTTATGCCCCCGATGGCACGGTGCTGGAGGAGCTGACCTATTGTGAAGCGATCTTCAAGCGGCTGCATGAACGGGGCTGGCTGACCCGGACCTTCGGATCCTGGCTGGCCGACATCACTGCGGCCGCGATGGTTGTCTTCGGCCTTAGCGGGATTGTCCTCTTCCTCGTCCCCCGGCTGCGGCGGCGGCAGAACCGCAGGCGGATGCGGGCGACCACGACGCTCTGACGGGCTTTCCATTTGCGCGGCTGCAGGTCAGGGTCCCCCTAGAATGGGGGATCGCGATGATGGACTGGCGCGGATTCGGCCCGGCGATGGGCAGCCCGAAAGCCGTGGACCTCGCGCGCGCGGGACTGGGTGCGGCGCTTGGCCTGCTGCTGACCGGGCTGATGCTGCGGGGGACCGGGCTAGGTTGGCTGATCGCGCCCTTCGGTGCCACCGCAGTGCTGGCCTATGCGGTGCCGAGCAGCCCCCTGGCACAGCCCTGGTCGGTCATCGCGGGCAATACGCTTTCAGCGCTGGTGGCGCTGGCGGTGCTGACCGCCCTGCCCCAGACTTCCGTTGCGGTGCCACTGGCAGTTGGCCTGGCTATTGCCGCGATGCTTGCGGCGCGCGCCCTGCATCCGCCGGGCGGGGCCGTGGCGCTTCTGGTGTCGCTGGGCAGTCCGGGAGATTGGCCGACGACCCTGGGCACGGTTGCGGTCGGTTCGGCTTTGCTGGTGGCCATCGCCATCCTGTGGAACGGCGCCATGGGCCGGGTCTACCCGTTCCGCCAGCCCGCCCAGCCCGGCCCGCACGGGACCCAGGACCCCAGGCCCGAGGCGCGGATCGGGCTGGACCCGGCAGAGCTTGCCGCAATCCTGGAGGAGTATCGGCAATCGGCCAACCTTGGCGTCGCCGATCTGGCGCGTCTGGTCGGCGCGGCAGAGCAGGCGGCAGCGGCACGGCGGATGGAGGGGTTCACCGCCGCCGACATCATGTCGCGCGACCTTGTCACCGTGGGGCCCGGTGCGCCCCTTGGCACGGTGGCGGACCTTTTCCGCACCCGTGGCTTCACCTCGCTGCCGGTCGTCGATGGCGGGCGGCTGAGGGGGGTGATCTTTCAGATCGACCTCATCCGCCGCGCCCGCGAGGACGCCTTCCGGCAGCACTCCAGCCTGCTTGCCGCCCTGGCCAAGCTGATCGACACGCACCGCAAGAGCCCGCCAAAGGCTGGCGAGATCATGAAGACGGGCGTTCCACAAGTCACACCATCAACGCCGGTCGGGGCGCTGCTGCCGCTTCTGGCGGATGGCGGGGCGGAAGCTATTCCTGTCGTCGAGGGGTCGGCCATTGTCGGGATCGTGACGCGGACGGACCTTGTCTCGGCGCTGGCGCAAAGGTTGGCGCTGGTGCAGGTCTAGCGGGCGGGATTCAGCGCGGGGGGGCGCTGTCCTCATACTCGTCGCCGGGAGGCATCTCGCCGTCGACCTTGTCGTCCAGGTTCTTGGGGTCGGGCATCCCGTCGTCGTTGAGATCGGGGTTCTCTGGACCGTCATCGGCATTGACCGCGCTTGAGGTCACGTCGCCCTCGGCTTCGGACACCCCGGACAGATCGTCTTCCGGTTCCTCGTCCAGCGGAAGCACGCCTCCCTCGTCGGAGGCATCGCCGTCGGAAAGGCGCGGGCCATCGTCGTACTTGCTGTGGGGATAGGTCTGCTCTTCGCCTTGGTCGGTGAGGGTCGGGAATTCGCCAAGGTTGCCCTGGATCGACGCCTCTTCGATCACCGGCTCGGCTGCCTCTTCCGGGTCAAGGGTCGGAAGTGCGACCTCGCGCAGCGCCAGAAGCTCGCGCGCTGCGTCGAGGTAGCGGTCGCGCCCGCCTTCGGGGCGACCTGCCTCTTCCCACAACGCGTCGGCACGGTCGCGGATGCGGGATTCCCAGGCGTCGAAATCTTGGCGGTTCATTGCGGTCCTCCGGTGTTGCGAGGACAACGCCGGGACGCCTGGGGGGTTCCGTCAGGGCGCGGCTGCCCTCTTGCCGGTCAGGGAGGCCCAGACCGGACCGATGATGCGGGTGGCGACGGGAATCAGGAGGAGGCCCAGGATCAGGCCGAAGACCCCGTCCAGCGCGGCGGTCACCAGCCATTCGACGAAGCCTTGCGCGAAGGGCACGGCATGGGCGACACCTTCGGCGATGTGGTGGATCGTCTGGTAGGGCCATTCCCAGACATGGGTGACCTCAAGCCCGTGGATCACGATGTTGCCCCCGACCCACAGCATTGCGGCGGTGCCCACGGTGGACAGGAGCGCCATCAGCTTCGGCATGGCCAGCACCAGCCCCCGACCAAGCGCCCTGCCCCCGGAGGTCCGCCCCGTGGCGGCGAGGTGAAGACCCACGTCGTCCATCTTCACGATCAGCGCCACCGCGCCATAGACGGCCAAGGTGATGAAGGTCCCGACCACCGCGAGGGTGATCGCCTGCATCCAAAAGTTGGGGCTTTCGATGGTCGCCAGCGCGATGGTCATGATCTCGGCCGACAGGATGAAGTCGGTCTTGATGGCACCAGCAACCTTTTCCTCTTCCAGGTGGGTCGGGTCTTGGGTGTCGAAATCCTTTTCGACCTCGTGGTCGGCATGAGGCGCGAACATGTGCACCAGTTTCTCGGCCCCCTCGAAGCAGAGATAGGCCCCGCCCAGCATCAGCAAGGGCGTGATGACCCAGGGCGCGAAGTGGTCAAGCGCCAGAAGACCAGGGAGAAGGACGATCAGCTTGTTGCGCAGGGATCCCAGCGCGATGCGCCAGATGATCGGTAGCTCGCGGTCGGCGGAAAAGCCGTGAACGTACTTCGGCGTCACGGCGGCATCGTCGATCACGACGCCCGCGGCTTTGGTGCCGGCCTTTGCGGCGGCGGCGGCGATGTCGTCGACTGAAGAGGCCGCCACCTTGGCAATCGCTGCCACGTCGTCGAGAAGGGCGAGAAGTCCGCTCATGCGATGATCCTTGTACGCTCAACCTTGGATGTAGCGGGAAACGCAGGATTCGGCAAAGCGCTGCCCACGGGTTAGCGCAAACAGACGAAGATTGCGATAACATCATGAAAAGGCGTCGTTTTCTGCCTTGTATGCCTGTCGAGAGCCGGTAAAGCGGACCGAAGGCATTTTGCAGGGAGCTTCCTATGACCGTGACAGTGGGCATCAATGGCTTCGGCCGGATCGGGCGCTGCACACTGGCGCATATCGCGGAATCGAACCGCAACGACGTGCAGGTGGTGGCGATCAACGCCACGGGGCCGGTGGAGACGAATGCGCATCTTCTGCGCTATGACAGCGTGCATGGCCGCTTCCCGGGCGTTGTGAAGGTGACGGACGACGGGCTGGATCTGGGCCGTGGACCAATCCGGATGATGTCAACCTATGACCCATCGGAGCTGGACTGGCAGGGCGTGGACGTCGTGTTGGAATGCACCGGCAAGTTCAACGACCGCGACAAGGCGGCTGTGCATCTGGGGCGCGGTGCGAAGCGGGTGCTGGTTTCGGCCCCGGCCAAGCGGGCGGACCTGACGGTGGTCTATGGCGTGAACCACAGAAGCCTTCTGCCCGAACACAAGGTTGTCTCGAACGCGTCCTGCACCACGAACTGCCTAGCGCCGCTGGCCAAGGTGCTGAATGAGGCAATCGGGATCGAGTCGGGCATCATGACGACGATCCATTCCTACACCGGCGACCAGCCAACGCTCGACCGGAGGCACAAGGACCTGTACCGCGCCCGCAGTGCGGCGATGGCGATGATCCCGACCTCGACCGGGGCGGGCAAGGCGATTGGCGAGGTGCTGCCGGACCTGGCAGGAAAGCTGGAAGGCTCGGCGATCCGGGTGCCGACGCCCAATGTCAGTGCGGTGGACCTGACCTTCATCGCGGAAGAGTCGGTGACGGTCGCCAATGTCAACGAAATCGTAAGGGAGGCCTGTGCAGGCTACATGGGCATGGTCATGGCCTATGATCCCGAACCGAAGGTGTCCATCGACTTCAACCACACACCGCAATCGTCGATCTTCGCGCCCGACCAGACCAAGGTCGCGGGGCGTTCCGTCCGGGTGCTGGCGTGGTATGACAACGAATGGGGCTTCTCCTGCCGGATGGCCGACGTGGCCAGCGTCATGGGGCGGCTCGCGCAGTAGCCGGGGCAGGATGGCCCCGTGGGGGCCGTCTTGACCAATACCATCGCGCTCTGGCTGGGACTTCTCATCGTAGCCGGGATCATCGCCGACCTTGCCCTAAACGGCGGCTCGGCGCTCATGTTTCTGGCGCGGAAGTTCCTTGACCTCATCGAATGGGTGGATTTCTGGAACTGACACCGTCAAACTGCGGTTGCATTTCCCACCGATATGGCATTGTTAGCGCTATCGGGATACCCCCAGCTTCGGAGGACTAGTCATGGCCGTCAAGGTTGCCATCAACGGATTTGGACGCATCGGGCGCAACGTGCTGCGGTCGATCATCGAGTCGGGGCGCACCGACATCGAGGTCGTAGCGATCAACGATCTGGGCCCGGTCGAGACAAACGCCCACCTCCTGCGCTATGATTCGGTGCATGGGAAGTTCCCGGCAACGGTCACGACGGGCACCGACACCATCGACGTCGGCCGCGGCCCGATGCGGGTGACCGCGCTGAAGAACCCGGCGGAACTGCCCTGGGGCGACGTCGACATCGTGATGGAATGCACCGGCATCTTCACCTCGAAAGAAAAGTGCCAGGCGCATCTTGAGAACGGCTCGAAGCGCGTCCTGATCTCGGCCCCCGGCGACGGCGCGGACAAGACCATCGTCTACGGCGTGAACCACAACACGCTGACCAAGGATGACATCGTCGTCTCGAACGCGTCCTGCACCACCAACTGCCTGTCGCCCGTCGCGTTCGTGCTGAACAACGCCATCGGGATCGAGAAGGGCATGATGACCACGATCCACAGCTACACCGGCGACCAGCCGACGCTGGACACGATGCACAAGGACCTGTACCGCGCCCGCGCGGCGGCCCTGTCGATGATCCCCACCTCCACCGGTGCCGCAAAGGCCGTGGGGTTGGTCCTGCCCGAGTTGAAGGGCAAGCTGGACGGCTTTGCCATGCGGGTGCCGACGCCGAACGTGTCCGTCGTGGACCTGAAGTTCATCGCCAAGCGGGCCACCTCGGTCGAAGAGATCAACGAAGCGATCAAGGCTGCCGCCGATGGCCCGCTGAAGGGGATCCTGGGCTATACTTTTGAGAAGCTGGTCAGTTCGGACTTCAACCACGACCCCCATTCCAGCGTCTTCCACATGGACCAGACCAAGGTGATGGACGGGACCTTCGTGTCGATCCTGAGCTGGTATGACAACGAGTGGGGCTTCTCGAACCGCATGGCTGATACGGCCGTGGCGATGGGCAAGCTGATCTGAACCCGTTGAATTCGTGACGAAAGGGCGCCTTCGGGCGCCCTTTTTCTTGGCGAAAGCCATGCAATGCACGCATAGCCGCACCGCAGCATTGGTCGTTGTTGGCGCTCCCAGAACGCATATGTTCCGGCCATGCGAGAGGGAAAACCGCTCTCGCCAAGAAAAGGATGAAGACGATGACCTCTGTGTTTGAAATGCTGAAAACTGCGGCTGCCAACTATGCGCTGTACCGCCAGACCCGCAACGAGATTGCCAACCTGCCTGCCGACGTGGCGCTGGATATCGGGATCTACCCCGGCGACGCGGACCGGATCGCGCGCGAAGCAGTCTATGGCAAGGCGGCCTGAGCGCAGCCGAACCTGACGATGCGGGGGCCTTCGGGCCCCTTTTGCATTTCAGCGGTACTTGCGCCCCAAAGCCTGGGCCACCGGCGGGGTCACGAACTTGGAAACGTCGCCGCCAAGCCGGGCGATTTCCTTGACCAGCTTCGAGGCAATGGCCTGCCGCCGGGCGTCTGCCATCATGAACACCGTCTCGATGCTGGCATCCAGCGCGCGGTTCATGCCCACCATCTGGAATTCATACTCGAAATCCGCCACCGCCCGCAGGCCGCGCACGATGATCCCGGCACCCACATCGCGGGCGCAGTCGATGAGCAGGTTCTCGAACGGGTGGACGACAATCTCGCCCCCAGTCTTGGCGATGATGGCCGCGCATTCCGCCTCGACCATTGCCACACGCTCTTCCAGGGTGAAAAGTGGCCCCTTGTCCCGATTGATCGCGACACCAATCACCAGCCGGTCAACCAGCGCCATCGCGCGCTGGATGATGTCGATATGCCCCAGCGTGATGGGGTCGAAGGTCCCCGGATAAAGCCCGATACGCATGAGGTCCTCCGGCGCAGCCTACCCGCGCACGCAACAATATTGCCTGCGCGGGTGCAAGCAGGAATCCGACGTCAGAAGCCCTTGATCATGCCTTCCAGGGCTTCCTTTTCCGCCGCCAGTTCCATCAGCCGGGCCTTCACCACGTCACCGATCGAGATCAGGCCGACCATCTGGCCGTCCTCGATCACCGGCATGTGGCGGAAGCGGCCGTCCGTCATCCGGCCCAGCACCGCGTCGGTGCCCTCGGTACGGGTGCAATGGACGATCTTGGCCGTCATCAGGCTTTCGACCGGATCCTTGAGGCAGGCTGATCCGCGCCGCCCCAGTTCGCGCACGATGTCGCGTTCCGAGACGATGCCTTTTGCGATCTTGCCGTCGGACGAGACGATCACCGCCCCGATCCGCTTTGATGACAACAGGTTCGCAACTTCTTGCACCGTGGTGCCGGGTTCGACCGTGATCACGCCAAGGTCGCCCTTGGAAGCGAGGATTTGCTGAACGAGCATGGGACGGCCCCTCCTCCTGACCGGAGGTCAAGGGTCCGTCCGTCAAGGGGATTCTGTCAAGCGCGGGTTTCGACCAGCGCATCAAGCCGCGCCATCTCGGCCCGGGCCTCGCGGGTCAGCTGGTCGGCAAAGCGGTTCAGCCGGTCAAGCCGCGCGTCGCTTTCGTGGCGGATCAGCCAGAAGCTGCGGGTGAGCGAGATGCGGTCGGTAAGGATGCGGGTCAGACCGGGGGCGGCTGGCAGCGCGAAGTCGTGGACGACGCCAACCCCTGCCCCGGTCCGCAGCCAGTTGAGCTGCACCGACACCGAGTTCGAGGTCAGCGTGGCCGGGCCGATCCCGATCTCGGCCAGGTAATCCAGCTCCTTGTCGAAGATCATGTCGGGGATGTAGCCGACGATCCTGTGGGCGCCAAGGTCCCGGGGCGAACGGATCGGTGCCGCACTCGCCAGATATTCCCGGCTGGCGGCCAGATGCAGGCGGTAATCGGTCAGCTTTTGCACAGTCAGCCGCCCGGCCTCGGGGCGGGAGACGGCGATGGCCATGTCGGCTTCGCGCTTGGACAGGTTGAACACGCGGGGCAGCGCCACGATCTGCACCTCGAGCCCGGGGTTGGCATCGCAGATCCGCGCCAGAACCTGCGGCAGAAGGTAGTTCGCGCAGCCGTCCGGGGCGCCAAGCCGGATCAGGCCGGTAAGGCCGCCGGGGCCGGAGAGGCTTTCCTCGGCCGCAAGCGTCGCGCGTTCCGCCTGTTCGGCATGCGGGATGAGCCGCGCGCCTTCCTCGGTCAGCGCATAACCCTGCGGGGATTTGGTGAAGAGACGGGCCTTGGTGGCGTCTTCCAGCCGCGCGACACGGCGGCCAACTGTGGCCGGGTCGATCTTCAACCGCTTGCCAGCCGCCGACAGGCTTTCCGTCCGCGCCACGGCAAGGAACACGCGCAGGTCGTCCCAATCCACGGAAAACTCCTCGTGCGCTGCGCTTTTCGTCGTAGGTCCCCCGGCGAGAAGCCGAAGGCACCCGGGGGGAAATGCATTTCTGCAAAACCCTTTTGACACATTGCCGCTTTGTCTGGCGTTTGTGCAAGAGTAAAAGGCCCCAAACCATAAGGAGGGATTCCATGCAAGAGATCGGTCACTGGATCAACGGAAAGCGCGTCGCGGGCACTTCGGGCCGCTTCGCCGATGTCATGAACCCGGCCACCGGCGAGGTGCAGGCCAAGGTCGCGCTGGCAACACTGGGCGAGTTGGACCACGCCATCCAGGAAGCCGCCAAGGCCCAGGTCGCCTGGGCGGCAACCAACCCGCAGCGCCGGGCGCGGGTGATGATGGCCTTCGGGGCGCTGATCAACCGCGACATGGAGAAGTTGGCCGAGATGGTCGCCCGTGAGCATGGCAAGACCATCCCCGACGCCAAGGGCGACGTGCAGCGCGGCCTTGAGGTGATCGAGGTCTGCATGGGTGCACCAGCGATGCTGAAGGGCGAGGCGATGGATTCGGCCGGTCCCGGAATCGACCTTTACGCCATGCGCCAACCCCTTGGCGTCGTCGCCGGAATCACGCCGTTCAACTTCCCGGCGATGATCCCGCTGTGGAAGATCGGTCCCGCGCTGTCGTCGGGCAACGCGATGATCCTGAAGCCGTCCGAGCGGGTTCCCTCGACCTCCCTCTACCTGGCCGAACTGCTGCAGGAGGCGGGTCTGCCCGACGGCGTGCTGCAGGTCGTGAATGGCGACAAGACCGTGGTGGACGGCATCCTGGACCACCCGGTGATCCAGGGCGTGGGCTTCGTCGGCTCGACCCCCATCGCGCAGTACATCTACGGTCGCGCGGCGTCGAACGGCAAACGCGCGCAGTGCTTCGGCGGCGCGAAGAACCATATGATCATCATGCCCGACGCCGACCTCGACAAGGCCGCGGACGCGTTGGTCGGTGCTGGCTATGGTGCTGCAGGCGAACGCTGCATTGCGATTTCCGTCGCCGTTCCGGTGGGTCAAACGTCCGCCGATGCGCTGATCGAACGGCTGATCCCACGGATCGAGAAGTTGAAGGTCGGCCCATATACCGCTGGAAACGACATCGATTTCGGCCCGGTCATCACCCAGGCCTCGAAGGACCGCATCCTGGGCCTCATCGATTCCGGCGTCGAGCAGGGCGCGAAGCTGGTGGTCGATGGCCGGGGCTTCAAGTTGCAGGGCTATGAGAACGGCTTCTTCGTCGGCCCGTCGCTGTTCGACAACGTCACCCCGGAGATGGAGATCTACAAGCAGGAGATCTTCGGGCCGGTCCTGTCGACCGTCCGCGCCAAGTCCTATGACGACGCGCTGAAGCTGGTGATGGACAACGAATACGGCAACGGCACCGCGATCTTCACCGCGGACGGTGACACGGCGCGCGACTTTGCCAGCCGTGTCAACGTGGGCATGGTCGGGATCAACTTCCCGATCCCGGTGCCGCTCTCGTACTTCAGCTTCGGCGGCTGGAAGAAGTCGGCCTTCGGCGACCTGAACCAGTACGGCCCGGATGCCTTCCGCTTCTACACGAAGACCAAGACCGTCACCGCGCGCTGGTTCTCGGGGATCAAGGAAGGCGCAAGCCTGAACTTCAAGGCGCTGGACTAAAGCTTCCGGGCGCGGTTTCCGCAGGGGAACCGCGCCCTTCCCTGTCGCGTTGCCTTGCCGACCCTGTGGCGAGGCCCGGAATGCGACCCCTCATCCTTTCACTGATGCTTTGTGGTACAGGCCTGCCAGCCGTTGCGGCCGAGTGCGGCTCCATCGTCCCGTCAGTCTGCGTACTCACGCTCGGCGCGCGCGCGCCGACCCGCAAGGTGCTCACGGTGCAGCCGGTGGCAACGCCGTTTATCGTCGGCGACCGGTTTCCCGTCGAGGGCCATTCGCTGCTGATGGACCCGACGCGATACGGGCTGCAGCCGTCGGATGGCACATGGCGCTATTATGCGCTGCGCGGCGTCGTCTACCGGGTCGAGACCGGGTCCGACATTGTGCTTGAGGCCATTCGCAGCCGCCGCACCGCGCATCTGCGCTGAAAGACGCCCAGTCAGGCTTCGGCCGGAACCCTGCTCCGTTTCACAGGTTGTCCCTGCGTGACTGAGCAGAAGGAGGCCAACATGCCCCGCATCCAGACATTTCTCGCCGCTGCGTTCGCTGCGGTTTCCCTGACTGGCGTCCCCGCGCTGGCCGAGATCGTCAAGGGCTGCCCCCCAGGGCTGGCCAAGAAGGACCCTGCCTGCGTTCCTCCCGGCCAGGTCGGCAAGTCCTGGACGCCAGACCACATCTACGTCGAAGGTGACCGGATCCGCGGCGACTATCTGCTGATTTCGGAAGACCTGTGGGACGACATGCACCTGACGCCGATTGACGATGACACCGTCTATGTCGTGATCGACAACCAGATCGTCCGGGTCAAGGAAAGCAACCTTGTGGTGATCGAACCGATCCGCGTCCTGGAGAATGTGCTGAACTGACGCAATGTTAGTAGGGTGGGCGGTATCGCCCACCCTACTCGGCGGCGATGCGCCGGGGCTTCAGCAGGTCCTTGAGGTAGCGGCCGGTATGGCTCGCCTCTACCTTGACCACCTGCTCGGGCGTCCCGACGGCGACGATCTCGCCCCCGCCATCACCGCCCTCAGGGCCGATGTCGATGACCCAGTCAGCGGTCTTGACGACATCGAGGTTGTGCTCGATCACCACCACGGTATTGCCTTGATCCACAAGGGAATGAAGCACTTCGAGGAGTTTCCTCACATCCTCGAAGTGCAGGCCCGTGGTCGGTTCGTCGAGGATGTAGAGCGTCCTGCCCGTCGCCCGCCGGCTGAGTTCCTTGGACAGCTTCACCCGCTGCGCCTCACCGCCGGAAAGGGTCGTCGCCTGCTGGCCAACCTTGATGTAGCCCAGGCCCACTTCGACCAGCGCCTCCATCTTCTCGCGGATCGCGGGCACGGCCTGGAAGAACTCGCGTGCGTCTTCGCAGGTCATGTCGAGAACGTCAGCGATGCTCTTGTTCTTGAACTTGATTTCCAAAGTCTCGCGGTTGTAACGGTGGCCCTTGCAGGTCTCGCAGGTCACGTACACGTCGGGCAGGAAGTTCATCTCGATCTTGAGGACGCCGTCGCCCTGGCAGGCCTCGCAGCGACCGCCCTTGACGTTGAAGCTGAACCGCCCCGGCCCGTAACCGCGGGCTTTCGATTCCGGCAGGCCCGCAAACCAGTCGCGGATCGGCGTGAAGGCCCCGGTGTAGGTTGCCGGGTTCGACCGGGGGGTCCGGCCAATGGGCCGCTGGTCGATGTCGATCACCTTGTCGAGGTGTTCGAAGCCCTTGATCGTCTCGCAGGGTGCCGGCGTCTCGTGTGCCCCGTTCAGGCGCATAGCGGCGGTCTTGAACAGGGTCTCGATGGTGAGGGAGGACTTGCCGCCCCCCGACACGCCCGTCACGCAGACGAACTTGCCCAGCGGGAATTCGGCCGTGACGTTCTTGAGGTTGTTCCCCGTCGCGCCGACCACGGTCAGCGTCTTGCCGTTCCCCTTGCGGCGGGTCTTCGGCACCGAAATCTCCCGCGCGCCAGAGAGGTACTGGCCGGTCAGGCTGGCTGGATCGGCGGCGACCTCTTGCGGCGTGCCGTGGCTGACCACCATCCCGCCATGCACCCCCGCGCCCGGCCCCATGTCGAAGACATAGTCCGCCTCGCGGATCGCGTCCTCGTCGTGTTCGACCACCAGCACCGTGTTTCCGGCATCGCGGAGGTTCTTCAGCGTGGTCAGAAGCCGGTCGTTGTCGCGCTGGTGGAGGCCGATGGAGGGTTCGTCCAGCACATAAAGCACGCCGGTCAGGCCCGACCCGATCTGCGAGGCCAGCCGGATCCGCTGCGATTCCCCGCCCGACAGGGTTCCCGCCGCGCGGCTCATCGTCAGATAGTTCAGGCCGACATTCACAAGGAATCCAAGACGTTCGTGGATTTCCTTCAGGATAGCGCGGGCAATCTCGTTCTGCTGCTTGGTCAGCGTCTCGGCCACGCCCTCGATCCAGGCGAAGGCCTCGGTGATCGACATCTGGACCACCTGGCCGATGTGGAGCTTGGCGATCTTCACCGCCAAAGCTTCCGGCTTCAGCCGGTAGCCGCCGCAGGCCCCGCAGGCGCGGTTGGACTGGTAGCGCTCCATCTCCTCGCGGCTCCAGGCGCTGTCGGTCTCGCGGTAGCGGCGTTCCATGTTGGGGATGATCCCCTCATAGACACGCTTCACTTGGTAAACCCGCCCGCCCTCGTCGTAGCGGAACTCGATCTCTTCGCCCTTCGACCCGCGCAGGAACAGGTCCTTCACTGGGTCGGGCAGGTCTTTCCACTTGGCCTTCAGGTTGAACCCATAGTGCTTGGAGAGCGCCTCCATCGTCTGGGTCAGGTAGGGCGATTTCGTCTTGGCCCAGGGCGCGATGGCGCCTTGCATCAGGGTCAGGTTCTGGTCGGGGACGACGAGGCGTTCGTCGAAGAAGAGCTCCATCCCGAGGCCGTCGCAGACCGGGCAGGCACCGAAGGGTGCGTTGAAGGAAAAGAGGCGCGGTTCGATCTCGGCGATAGTGAAGCCGCTGACCGGGCAGGCGAACTTCTCGGAATAGGTGATGCGGGTGGGGTCCGCGCCTTCGGCGGTGTCGGCGAGTTCGATGACCGCGATCCCGTCGGCGAGGTTCAGCGCCGTGCGGAAGCTGTCGGCGAGGCGTGTCTCGATCCCCTCGCGCACGACGATCCGGTCCACGACGACGTCGATGTTGTGGCGGAACTTCTTGTCCAGCGTCGGCGGCTCTTCGAGTTCGTAGAAGGCCCCGTTGACCTTCACCCGCTGGAAGCCTTGCTTCCTAAGCTCAAGAAATTCCTTCTTGTATTCGCCCTTCCGGTCCCGGATGATCGGGGCGAGGAGGTAGGCCCGCGTCCCCTCCTCCATCGCCATGACGGCGTCGACCATGTCCTGCACCTGCATCGCGGTGATCGGCAGGCCGGTTGCTGGCGAATACGGCGTGCCGACACGGGCGAAAAGCAGGCGCAGGTAGTCGTAGATTTCCGTGACCGTGCCGACGGTCGAGCGCGGGTTCTTCGAGGTCGTCTTCTGTTCGATGCTGATCGCGGGGCTTAGGCCCGAAATGTGGTCGACATCCGGCTTGCCCATCATGTCGAGGAACTGGCGGGCATAGGCCGAGAGCGACTCGACATAGCGGCGCTGGCCTTCCGCATAGATCGTGTCGAAGGCGAGCGATGATTTCCCGGACCCCGAAAGCCCGGTGATCACCACCAGCTGGTCGCGCGGGATCGAGACGTCGACGCCCTTGAGGTTGTGCTCGCGCGCGCCGCGCACTTCGATGAACTTCTGTTCCGCCATGACAACCCCCGAGAGCGAGGCCAACAGATAGTGCGGCCAGGCCGAGTCTCCAACCAGAATTTGTGAACGAAATGGGAACGAGCGTCAATCAGCCCGCTGCGCGCGCCGCCGTGCCTGCAGCTGATGCACCCCGATGCCAAGCCCGCACAACAGGACGGCGGCGGCGGCGAGGCCCGTGGGTCCGGCGCTGGCGAGGAGCGCGGCGAGGACCGGGGTGCCCGTGGTTGTGCCGAGGTTGCCCAGCTGGGCCACAGCCCCGGCCGCCCGGGCGCGGTTTTCGGGGGTGGCGTTCAGCTCGGGGATCGAGGCGAAGCTCGCGCCCTGAACGATGCCAAGGGCGGCGGAGAGGAGGAAGCCCCCGGCGACCATCCCGGCCCCCTGCCCCCAGAACGTCCAGAGGAGGAGGAAGCCGGGGATGGCGATCAGGTAGCCCAGCTGGACGATGCGGACGGCTGACATCCGTTTCAGAAGCTGCACGCCGAGGGTGAGGGAGACGGCGATGGAGACGAGGGGCATTCCGGCGGCGATGAGGGCGCGGTGGGTCTCCGGCGTTTCGGGCGGGAGGAGAGTCAGGACCGCGACATAGAGGAAGGTGTAGCAGCAGAACCCCATCGCGGGCGCGGCGAGGCGGGGGGAGGCGTAGATCGCGGCGTGTTGGGCGAGGAGGTTGGTCATCGGCAGGGCCTGGCCCTTGGGGTCGGGCGGCAGGGTCCGGGACAGGATCGCGGCGAGGGCGGCCATGTAGGCGGCGTGACCGAGGAAGAGGCCGGTGGGGGTGAGGTGCGGGCCGATCAGGGCGAGGATCGTGTAGGTCACGCCGAAGAAGGAGGACCAGAGCGTCATGGCAAGGGGGCGGCGGTGTTCGGGGGCGAGGGCGGCGATCATCGTGGGGCCGACGACGACGATGGCGAGGTGGGAGGCGCCCTCGATGACGCGGCTGGCCAGCATCAGGGGATAGGCGGGCATCAGGGACTGGAGGGCGGACATGGCGGCGCCGGCGGCGAGGGCCGTCACAATGGCGCGGCGGGGGCCGATGCGGGCGACGAGGAGGCCGGCGGTCGTGCCGAAGATCAGGCCGACCATCCCGACGATGGAGACGACGAGGCCGAGGGCGACTTCGCCATGGCCTCCGTAGGTCGCGCGGAGGGGGTCGTAAAGGATCGAGATCTTCCCGAACTGGGCGGCGGCGCCGAGGCCGGCGGCCCAGAGGAGGAGGACGAGGAGCATGGGGGGAGCGGCGCGCATGGGGTCATTCGTAGCGGGGTTCGAGGCGGGATGCCAGAGGCTGCCCGCACGCGGCGCGTTTAGTGGGGCTTTTGATTTCAAGGGCTTGGCTGCGGGCGTTCAGGAAGTGTTAACTCGCGTGGGTGGCTTCTGAGATAGCTTCAATGGGACTTCGTCTGATTGCTGGGGTCCGCACCGAAGGCTCGTCGTCGACTTCGTCGCTCCTCGCAAAGGGGGGCGTGGAGGCGTTGTCGACCTCGTCGGTTCTCGTGGGGCAGCGGTGGCTCGTTGTCGACTTCGTCGCTTGGCGCTGGGTGCGAGTGGAGGCTCGTCGGGGACCTTCGTTCCTCCTCGCGGGACTTCACCGACTGAGCTACTCCCCAACTCTTGGACAGTTTTCCGGCTGATTTAAGCTACAGCCTGCACCTGCTGATCGGTTTGGTTTGCGGTTAAGTAGACCACGGCGGGCGGTTGACCGCCATGGGC
>JAIXSA010000158.1 GCA_027484915.1 Paracoccaceae bacterium
AGTAACGGAGGAAGTAGTCTCCGGCACTCGCTTTCCTTTCCTCCAGACCTTCGGGCCCGAATGTGGACAGAACGTTCAGAAGCGTCCAGCCATCACTCGCCAGTCTCGGCGCCAATTCGCCCTCGGCTGCGCCGGGCGAACAGTTGGCATCCGACACCTGCGCGACACCGTAGTGCAGTTGCAGCGGTTCGTCACGCTTGGCCTTGTAGTCGGCATAACACTCTGCCGCAGCCGGGCCGACAAGGGCCAGGGAAAGCAGGACAGAGGTGAGGAAGGTCTTCATTCTTTTCGTCCCCGGAAGGAGCTGCTCGATTGTAGACGGACAATGCCCATGCGCGCGTTGATATACAATATCACGCCGGATTCTGGCGGGATGTTATCGGATAGCAAGTGGGTTTTCCCCCACCGCTATGACCTAGCAGGGGCGCGCTATTGCTTACCCCTCTCCCTCATGTCGAGGCTTGGAAACCGGGTCGAACAGCGACCCCGCAGGACCAAGAAGATCGCATCAGGAGGCATCCATGTCCGTCGAATTCAGAAGCCGCTCGCACCGCGTCGCCTCGCGGGGGATCAGCGAAACCACACTCTCGGCCCGGCGTTTTGCCGCGATGCTGACCGGGGGCGCGGCGGCACTTGCCGTCGTGCTGGCGACGACGATCCCAGCCAAGGCGGACAACAAGAACGACCTAGCGAAGGCACTGATCGCGGCACTGGTCGTCGGCGCCATCGCGCATGAGTTGAAGGACAACGACAAGCCGGCCCCCGTTCCGGTTCCGCTGCCCGAGCCCGAGCCGGTTTCCTCCAAGCGCGTGCCTTCGGTCTGCGCGATCTCGATCGACGGGGCCGAACGGTCCGTCTCGCTCTATCCGGAAAGCTGCCTGCGGGAAGAGGGGATCAAGACGCGCCTGCCTCGCAACTGCGCCAACACCGCGACCATCTTCGGCCAGCGTGACCGGGTCTATTCGGCGCAATGCCTGCGCGACGCCGGGTTCCGCGTCTCGGGCCGCTGAACACGGGGCTGCCGAGGCAGCCTGGAACGAGGCGGGGTCGCCCTAATCCCCGCTTCTCTCTGGGGGTGGGAGGGTGAGCAGCTCCCGCCCCCTTTTTCTGTGACCGGTTCCGCGCTATCCGGTTTTGATGGACTTGATCATCCCCGACTTCACCCACGAGACCTTGGCCTTCGGTCGGGGTGCCTTGCGCGTCGCGGGGGTGGACGAGGTTGGACGCGGACCCCTGGCCGGGCCGGTGACGGCCTGTGCCGTCCGGCTGGACCCGAAGCGGATCCCCGAGGGGCTGCGTGATTCCAAGGTCCTCACGCGCGAGCGGCGCGAGGCATTGTACATCGAAATCGTCGCAGTCGCCGAGGTCTCGGTCGCCCATGCGTCGGTGGAAGAGATTGACGCGTTGAACATCCTGAGAGCCAGCCATCTGGCGATGGAGCGGGCGGTCATGGGTCTAGGGGCGGACCATGCGCTGATCGACGGCAACATGCTTCCGCGTGGACTTGGATGCGGCGGGACAGCAATCATCGGGGGCGATGCGGTATGCCTGTCCATCGCCGCCGCCAGCATCGTCGCCAAGGTGACGCGCGACCGGATCATGGTGGATTTGGCGCAACAGCACCCCGGCTACGGCTGGGAAGCCAATGCCGGATACCCCACAAAGGCCCATTTGGAAGCGCTGCAAAATCTAGGTGTCACCCCTTGGCATAGACGGTCGTTCAAGCCGGTCCACAACATATTGTATCAAGAGAATTCTATAAGCTCTTGATTCAAAAAAGAATTTGACGGCGATTCGCCTGTGACTCATGATTCAGCCCAACAACGGCACACAACAGATGCCGGGGCAGAGGCAGAGAATGACGACCAGGAATACCACGGCGGGGCATGCGCTTCCGCTGAATCAGATCCTTGATGGCGACTGCGTGGAGGTGATGAATTCCCTCCCCGCCGGTTCTGTGGATCTTATCTTTGCGGACCCGCCGTACAATCTTCAGCTGCGGGGCGACCTGCACCGGCCCGACAACTCGAAGGTCGACGCGGTGGATGACCACTGGGACCAGTTCTCCAGTTTTGCGGCTTATGACAGCTTCACCAAGGATTGGCTGGCGGCGGCGAAGCGGCTGTTGAAGCCGAATGGGGCGATCTGGGTGATCGGGTCTTATCACAACGTCTTCCGGCTGGGGGCAGAGCTTCAGAACCAGGGCTTCTGGCTTCTGAACGACGTCGTCTGGCGGAAGTCGAACCCGATGCCGAATTTCAAGGGCAAGCGGCTGACGAATGCCCATGAGACGCTGATCTGGGCCAGCCGTGACGAGGCGGCGAAGTACACCTTCAACTACGAGGCGCTGAAGGCCCTCAACGACGGCATCCAGATGCGGTCTGACTGGGTGATCCCGCTGTGCACCGGGCATGAGCGGCTGAAGGACGAAAACGGCGACAAGGCGCATCCGACCCAGAAGCCCGAAGCCCTTCTGCACCGCGTGATCGTGGCGACGACCAATCCGGGCGACGTGGTGCTGGACCCGTTCTTCGGGACGGGGACCACCGGCGCCGTGGCCAAGATGCTGGGCCGCGACTTCATCGGGATCGAGCGGGAGGCGGCCTATCGGAAAGCCGCCGCCGCGCGGATCGAGAGGGTGCGGCGGTTCGATGCCTCGGCCTTGGAAGTGACGGGGTCGAAGCGGTCGGAACCCAGGGTGCCATTCGGGCAGGTCGTGGAGCGGGGCATGCTGCGGCCGGGGGAGGAGCTGTTCAGCCTCGGCAACCGCTTCAAGGCCAAGGTCCGCGCTGACGGGACGCTGATCGGGAACGACGTGAAGGGGTCGATCCACCAGGTGGGGGCCGCGCTGGAGGGGGCGCCGTCCTGCAACGGGTGGACCTACTGGCACTTCAAACGGGACGGGAAGATGGTCCCCATCGACATCCTGCGGCAGCAGATCCGGGCAGAGATGGAGGCCGACGGGAGCCGCACCCACTGAGATACAGGAACACGCCTGTCCCCTGGTCCGCCTGGGGGACACCTTCACCCCGCCGGGACGTCCTGGCGGGGTTTTTTCTACTAGAGCCGCCTGTAGAGGAGGAAGCGCGGCGTTTCTGCAACGCGATGATAGCCCGCGAGGATCCCTGGCCAGTGTGGGTCGACGGCGAGGAATCCAAGCCAGTCGAAACCAGGTCGATCAAAATGGCTCGATGCTTTATCGACAACCAACAAATCCGGTGTTGTGCGAACGATATCAGCTATGATGTCACTGCGGTTACGGTCTAGGATCCGGAACAAGGTCTCGCAATGTGCAGGCACGGATTTGCAATCGGCCACGGCCAGCTGGTTGACTGCCCCGGGAACCAACCACTGCGCCGGATACCGGCTGGCCCAGAATGTGCCCAAGCGGAAGGCAACAGGCGGACCGGCATAGACGTTACTGCTCAACGTCATGACGCCGTTGACCGCGTCCAGGCCGCGAGCCGCGTCCATGATCTCCTCTGCTGGCATACTCCGGTAGAAATGGGGCGCGGAGGCCAAAACAAGCAGCCCCGCTGTGACGGCGCCGGAGATGGTTTGTTGCGCTCCTACCCGGGGAAGCTGACGGAATGAAAGGGCGCATGCCAAGGCACCAAAGGAAAGGAAAGGCACCTTGTGATACGTGAATCCCGTACCCTGAAGAAAATAGGTCCCTAACCCGGCAGCTGCCAACGCCAGAAAGACCCGGAAAGCCCGATCGGTGCCGTACGTGCGGACCGAAAGCACGACGGCGAAGGCAACCAGACCCATTGCCTTGGCGATGGCACTCAGCACCTCAAGCCCTGGCTTGGCATAAGCGCCATAAACCTGCAGCGCTATCCCGACCATTTCCGTGAAGTAGGCAGGATGCACGAGGCGGACAAATGCAATGTACGCAAGGCCAGCAAGCAGGAACACCCAGTTCGCAGTGGCGAAAAGCGGACGGAAAGTGCGACGCTCCATACAGTTGAGCAAACTCACTGCGAGGGGAAAGATTACAAAATGCGGCTTCAGACAGATGCCAAGTGCCGCAAACAGGGCAGCAGGGACTGCCCGATTGCGGGGCGCATTCGGCACAAAAGCTTCATTCAGTGCCCAGGGAAGTAGAAATAGCACGAGGATCTGATCGCGCTGCGCGATAGTCGACAGCCCCGGCAAAAGGATCGAAAGACAGACCAGCAACAAGATCAGAGCAAGTCTGGCGGTGTCTACAACCGCGTGCCGAAGAACGCGTGCAGCCCAGAACAAACTAACAAAGAACAACAAGCCGAGGGTCACGTACTGCGCATTCGTGTCGCTTATTCCAGTAACGTCTGCGATCCAAAGTGCAGGAAGGGTGAAGTAGAAGTTCAGCGGAGGATTGACCTCCATCAGGCTGGTGTAGAGTGCGCTTCCACCTTCCCATTCTCGCGTCGCGATCAAGTACCATGCCACGTCATGGTGAACTGGTCGGCCCCAGAAGAGACCCACCACTCCTAATGCCATCGAAGCAGAGATGACCATGTCCCCAAAAGGTAGGCCGGTCGCAGAGTTGTTTCGGGTAAAGACCCAGAACCTCATCGCAAGGAAGCTGGAAGCCGGCACCAGGACTGCTACCGCCATCATCGCCGCGACGAGCGACAGACCGAATTTCTCCGTGCAGAGGGCCACGGTCAGGCTGCTGACGGCTAGTCCGGCGAAGGCGACCACAACGAACCGCAGGAATTGCTCCACCGAGCTGCTTTCGCTGCGAAAGGTAAAGCGAGCATGGGCAAAATAGGACACCAGCACTGCAGTAGCGAACCCGGTCAGGTTTGCCTGCTGTGCGGAAAGCTGCAGCACCTTGCTGGATACCAAGGCCGAAAGCACATGGACCGAGGTGGCGAGGCCGCCAACTCCGCCGAACCGAAGCGCTTGGGCCAGCATGCGCGCGTCAGGCCTTTTCCAGGATCACGGCCAGAGAGAGGCCGATGGGCAGGCGGACAAAGGACAAGAGGTGACGCTCGACCCCGAAGATGCGGACCAGCACCGCGTTAATCCACTTGGCCGGCATCTGGTCGTCTGGAACCTCACTCCTCGCCAGCCGCTTGGCTGCGCGAGTCGCGACAGCAAGAGGAAAAAGAAAGAAGTTGAAGTAACTGGAATACGTCACCTTCAGCCCGGCTCGTTTTGCTGCCGCTGCCAGGCTGGCTCGTGTGTAGCGTCGGAAATGGTGATGTCGAACATCGTGGTTGGACCACAGGGACGGCAGCGCCGGGACAGTCACAAGAATCTTTCCGCTTGGCCCCAAACGCAATCCGAGTTGCCGAAGTGAGCCGATATCATCCTCGACATGTTCAAGCACATCGAACAGCCCGATCAGATCGTAGTGCCGGTCGAACGGTAGATGATCCGGCAGCGCACCGAACGGGATGGTCATGCCAGTTTTCCGCTCGGCCGTCTCGCGCGCTGGACCGTGGAACTCGAATGCGTCCACTTGGCCGAATTCACGCAGCATCTGCAAGTTGCCGCCACTGCCGCAACCCGCCTCCAGAATTCTGGCCGAACGATCCCCCAAGGTGCGGCGGATCAGCGTGGCTATGATCATTCTCCGGGCAACGAACCACCAGTGACGCGCCTCGAGATCATTCATTCGATCATAGACGGCACCTTCCACTTCAACGCCCCGCCAGATCAGAGATGTGTTGCGACCGCACGACGTACAGGGGTCGTTGTCGAACCTCGGTGTAGATCCGCCCAACGTACTCGCCGATAAGCCCCAAGGCCAACATGTTCATCCCACCAAAGACAAGGATCAGGATAGCGGTTGAAGCGTAGCCGGGGATGTCGATCCCGAAGACCAGCGTGCGGATGAAAAGGAAAAGCGAATAGAGCAAGGAAACCACTGCCATCAGTCCGCCGATATAGGTCCAGATCCGCAGCGGAACCGTGGTGGAAGAGAAAATTGCATCAAGGGCAAGCTTCGTCAGTTTCCAGTAGGACCAGCGCGTAACGCCCGCGGCGCGGGCGGGCCTGTCGTAATGGACCGTTTCCGTTTCAAATCCGACCCATGCAAAGAGAGCCTTGTTGCAACGTGACCGCTCGCCCAGTTGGCGGATCGCCAGCACGACCTCGCGGTCCAACAGTCGGAAGTCTCCTACATCCTGCGGCATCGGACGATCTGCCATGGCGTTGAACACACGGTAGAAGGCCGTCGCGGCAGTCACCTTCAGCCAACCATCTCCGCTCCGGCTGTTTCGGCTCGCGTTTACGATCTTCGCGCCTGATAGCCAGCGCCGGATCATTTCGTCGATCACCTCAGGCGGGTCCTGCAGATCGACGTCCAGCGGAATTACGGCGTCGCCAGTCGCGTGATGCAACCCGGCGGTGAGAGCCGCCTCCTTCCCGAAGTTCCGGGATAGGTTCAGCACCGAAATATCTCTGCGCGTTGCGGCTGCAGCCACGATAAGACGTTCGGTCTTGTCACGACTGCCGTCGTTGACGAACAAAATATCCACCGTGACCGGTTGTGTCAGGCAAGACACGGCCTCCGAGGCCTTCTCCAGAAAAAGGTCAATGCTCGCCTCTTCATCATAGACCGGAACGACAAGCGTTACCCGCCGCAGCCGTGCGGCCGTGCGTCGGTCCAGCGGTATGACCTCAAGGTGGCTGTTCATCGGACCGCACTTTTGACCCAGACACGGTAAGGATGCCGTTTCCAGAATGGCAAGAATATGGCAGCCGGGCGTTGATTGAATGGATTCTGCAGCCATCAACCTTGCAGCACTCTTACAAATGGCCACAAAGAAGGGACAAGTATGAGCATGATGCGTAGAATGGGCTGGACATGAACGGCGCAGAGACTTTGGTGGAGACGCTTCTGGCCTCGGGTGTCACGGTTTGCTTTGCCAACCCCGGCACGTCCGAGATGCACTTCGTCCACGCGCTGGACCAGCACCCCGAGATGCGCTGCATCCTGTGCCTGTTCGAGGGCGGCGTTTCGGGCGCGGCGGATGGCTATTATCGGATGTCGGGAGACGTGGCGGCGACGCTGCTCCACCTTGCGCCGGGCTTTGGGAATGCTTTTGCCAACCTGCACAACGCAAGGAAGGCGCAGTCGGGTGTTCTGAACATCATGGGCGACCATGCGGACTACCACCTGCGGTTCGAGGCCCCGTTGAAGGGCGACACGGTCGGCGTGTCACAGGCGGTATCGCATTGGACGCGGGTCTGCGCGTCGTCCGGGAAAGTCGCCTCGGATGCGGCGGAAGCGATCCAGGCGGCGCGGGCCAAGGGCGGGCAGATTGCCACGCTGATCCTGCCCGCAAACACAGCCTGGGAGGAGGCGGAGGGCTCTGCAACGGCGGCCCCTCCCCCGTCGTTGCGGCGTCCTGCACTGGCCGAGATCAGGGCGGCGGCCAATGCCCTGCGCCAGCCCGGCGCGATCCTGATGATCGACGGCCCGGCGCTGTTCACAGATCTGGGGCAGTTGGCCAAACGCGTGGCCAAGTCCTGCGGCGCGCGCCTGATGCAGCCCTTCTTCGTCAGCCGCTTCCGGCGCGGGGCGGGGACGGTGAAGATCGAGCGCATGGCCTACCGGATCGAGGACAACCAGAAGCTTCTGGCGGGGGCCTCCTCGCTGGTTATGTGCGGCACGGCGCGGCCTGCGGGGTTCTTTGCCTATCCAGGCCTGCCCTCGACCCCCGATGACCCGGAAACCCGGCTGATCGAGCTGTGCAGTCGTGAGATGGATATCGAGTGGACCCTGCAGGCCCTGGCGGCAGAGTTGGGAGAGGCGGAGCTTGGCCCGGAGGATTTCGTGCCTTTGGAGCTGCCCGCGCTGCCCGAGGGTGCGTTGACGGTGACCAAGGTCGGCGAGGCGATTGCGGCGCTGATGCCAGACGATGCGGTGGTGGTGGATGAGGGAATTTCCGCTTCATACTACCTCGCGCCGGGGCTGAAGCGGGCGCGCGGGCATGATGCGCTGACGATCACCGGGGGGTCCATCGGCTTTGGCCTGCCCAATGCCGTGGGCGCGGCGGTGGCCTGCCCGGACCGCAAGGTCGTGGTGCTGGAGGGCGACGGGTCGGGCATGTACACGTTGCAGTCCCTTTGGACGATGGCTCGCGAGGGGCTGGACGTGACCACGGTGATCTTTGCGAACCGGGGCTACCAGATCCTGCGCGACGAACTGGCGGCGATGGGGGTGAACGAGGTTGGCCGCAACGCAAGAGCGATGTTCGATGTCGAGGGGCCGAGCCTGGACTGGGTGGCGCTGGCCAAGGGGAACGGCGTGCAGGCCGTGCAGGTCAGCGACATGGCCGGGTTCAACGCGGCCTTTGCCGAGGCGATGGGGCAGCGCGGGCCACGGCTGATCGAGGTTCTATGCTGAACGGGTGGGCCCGGGGTCAAAATTCTTGAGGAAGAGTTTTGGGGACGGCCCGGGGGGTCACGTCAGCCCAGCGAAGGGATCGCGCCAGGCGTCGAGTTGGTTGAGCTGGTCGGCCAGACGCTGGGCCTGCGGGTAATCAGCCAGCGGCAGGCCTGCGGCTTTGGCAAAGGGAAAGCAGCTCGCAACGCGGAAGTCGGCGTAGGAGAGGCGGTCATCCACCAGCCAGGTGCGGCCCTGCAACTGGTCGTCGAGGATGGCCATGAACTGTCGCCAGTCCCGCATCGCCTCGTCGAAGACCGATTGCTCGGGCTGGTGGTCCATGAACTGCGGGGCGATCAGCTTCCAGAAGTAGAAGAACCCGCCGGCACTGTTCAGATGATGCGTGGCCCATGAGATCCACATCACCATCTCGGGTTGACTGTCCCCCGTGCGCCAGAAGTCCGATCCCGCCAGGGCCGAGAGCTTGCAGGCGATGGCATCGGCTTCCCAGTAGTTTCGCTGCTCGGTGGTCAGGACGGGGACCCGGGTGTTGGGGTTGATCGGGCGGAACGCCTCGATCTGGTCTGGCGCCATCGGCGAGGCGGCGATGTAGTCGACGGGCGATCCGAGGTGGCGAGCCACAGCGACGGCGACGCGCGGGTTCAGGTTCCGGGAATAGTAGAGTTTCATGGCGGCCTCCGCTGAGAGGCCATTACATACCAATTGGTATGCAAGTCAACCCGTGACGGGGTTCAATGCCTTGTTGTAGGCGCGCCAGTCCTGGATGTCGGGATAATGCCTGCGCCGCCAGGCCTTGACCCGATGGTTCATGATCCGCTTCCAGAGCGGCGGGACCATCGCAGCCATCGTCATCAGCGGATAGCCGAAGGGCAGTTGCGGTGCTTCGTCCGGCGCATAGGTCTGCAGGACCGGAAAGCGCCGGTCGGGCTTGTAGTGGTGGTCGGAATGGCGCTGCAGGTTGATCAGAAGCCAGTTCGACGCGCGCTGGTCGGCGTTCCAGCTGTGGCGCGGCAGGACGTGTTCGTATTTCCCCTCGCCCAGATGGCGGCGGGTCAGGCCGTAATGCTCGATGTAGTTCACGAGTTCGAGCTGCCAGATCGCCGTGAAGGCCTGGATGAGGAAAAGGCCCAGGCCCGGCCAGCCGCCAAGGGTCAGGGCGAGGGCAAGGAAGGCCAGTTGAAGGGCGGCGTAGCGCCAGAACGGGTTGGTCCGGTGCCACCAGGGCAGGCCGCGCCGAGCCAGCAGCGCGGCTTCGGCGGACCAGGCGGATCGCGGGCACTGGAGTAGGACACGGGGGAAGAACCGGTGGAAGCCCTCGTTGTAGCGCGCGGTCACCGGGTCCTTCGGGGTGCCGACGTGGATGTGATGGACGCGCAGGTGTTCAGAGCGGAAGTGGGAATACAGGACCGAGGCGAGAAGGAGATCGGCGAGCCAGCGTTCCAAGCGGGACTTCTGGTGCATCAGCTCGTGGCTGTAGTTGATGCCGATTGTCCCCGAGACGACTCCCATGCCGAAGAAGAGGGCGACCCTCTCGCCGGTATCCAGATGCGGGGCTTGGGGGACGTACCAGAGCATCGTGAAAAGAAGCGCGAACTGGATGGGCGGCCAGACGAGGGTGACAAGACGATAGGCGGTCAGCTTGTCGTCAGGCGTCTGGGGGTCGGGGTTCTGCGTGTTGTGGCCGGTGAGCGCGTCGAGGACGGTGAAGAGCCACCAGGTCGACAGCGGCAGCAGCGCAATGGTCCAGCCGCCCCAGGCCATGCCGACCAGGGCCAGCGGGGGCAGGCACAGCGAGAGCCAGAAGGGAAGGGCTTTGGGAAGCGGGCTCATGGGCAGAGTGTAGCGGAAAGGCCCGGAGGCTCAACCATCCAGCGTGTGGCGGGCGAGGTCCCAGGCCTTGCGCATGACGGTGGGCAGGTCGGCGGGGCGGAACTGGTGGCGTGGGATCAGGTCGCCGCGGATGGGGGGCGCGTTCAGGCGGGCGCAGTGGACGGTGAGGATCAGGTGGAAATGGGTGAAGGTGTGGCGCACCTCGCCGATCGGCTGCCAGTCGGCCGGGGCCGGGGCGGGGCCGCCCTGCCCGTCCCAGCCGTCGCCGGGAATGCCGAGCATGCCGCCGAGGAGACCCTTGTCGGGGCGGCGTTCAAGAAGGACCGCTCCGTTCCGGTGGCCAAGCCAGAGCGTGCCGTAGCGGGTGGGTTTCTCGGGTTTCGGGGATTTGCGCGGAAGGTCTGCCTGGACGCCCTCGGCCCGGGCGGCGCAGGCGTGGGACCAGGGGCAGATGCCGCAGGCGGGCGAGCGGGGGGTGCAGATCGTGGCGCCGAGGTCCATGATGGCTTGGGCGTAGTCCCCTGGGCGCTGCTGTGGGGTGAGGCGGGCGGCGAGGGCTGTGAGTTCGGGCTTGGCGGCGGGGAGCGGCGTTTCGACGAGGTGGAGGCGGGAGATCACGCGTTCCACGTTGCCGTCGACCACGGTGGCAGGATCGTCATAGGCGATGGCGGCGATGGCGCTTGCGGTGTAGGGGCCAATGCCCGGAAGGGTGAGGAGGCCCTCGCGGCTGGTCGGGAAGGTGCCGCCGTGATCCGCCACGACGGCGCGGGCACATTTCAGGAGGTTCCTGGCACGGGCGTAGTAGCCGAGGCCCGCCCATTCCCCCATCACATCAGCATCCGGCGCGGAGGCGAGGGCGGCGACCGTGGGCCAGCGGGCGGTGAAGCGGTGGAAGTAGTCCTTTACCGCAGCCACGGTGGTCTGTTGCAGCATCACTTCGGAGAGCCAGACCCGGTACGGGTCGGGACGGACCCCCGCAGCCCGATCCTGCGGTGAGACGCGCCAGGGCATCGCCCGGGCATGGCGGTCGTACCAGGCGAGGAGCTGGGCGGGGAGGGAGTCGGATGCGTCCATCGGGCGGAAGATAGCGGAAGGTACGCGGGCGGCCAGAGGGCATAGCGGATGCCCCGCTACTGGCAGGTGGACGGTGAGGACAGTAAGGATCACCTGTCCGGCAGGTTGGCGGTAGACCGTGATCCAGACTGCGGAGATCGGGCGGGTGGCCAGGGTCCCGCCAGAAGGACATTCCGGCCCCACGTTCGCAAATGCGGCACGTTGGGCGGTCGGTGGTGGGATCTGGGAAAGGCCGGTGGTGGCCTGCAAGTGACAGCGAGGAGAATGAGCGGGTGGGCACAGGCCAACGGCGGATGCGGCCCCGGCTGAAGACAATCGGACGGAATGATGGGCGGGCATTGGTCGCACTTCGTCCAGGACCGCAGTGGCCGGCGAGCCAGTTGGCAAGACAGACATGGCTGCCAGAGCGCACCGTTGGGAGGGGTGGGTGTCCCGCATACTGCAGGCGGACAGCACTGTGGCGGGGGCGGGTCACCTGTCGGGAAGGTCGAGGAAGGCCTGCGTCTTGGATTATGAAGACAGTCAGGCAGCCATCGGGCAGCGGCAGGGAAACCTCGGTCGCCACCAGGCGACGCGGACAGCAACCGGCCGGATCCGGGAAAGTCGGTGCCGGCCCAAATACCTGAGGGCGGAGAAGGTCAGGGCCAAAGTGCATCGGCAGGGAAGGTTTTGCCCCATCTATTGCATGAGAAATGCATGGTGGGGGAGCTTCAGTCGCCAACTCGAAAGGTCGACACTCCTGCGCTTTAGGAGGGTTGGCCGTGCCCGCCCACACCCTCCCTGGGCATCCGGCAGGCCTATTTGTTTCGGAAACCCCAATTTCCATAACGCATTCTTTATTCCCCATGTCGCCGATGCCACTAGCAGGCACCGGCCCGTGCACTAGAATGGCGTTACAGGACAGGAGCCTTTTCCGCGCCATGAGCCGCAAGCCGCTTCCCTCGCCTTCTGCGGATCACCGGATGCGGGGGTTCGAGCCAGCCTTCGGGCTGATGAAAGAGGCTGTCCGCACCGCCGGGGAAGCGCGGGGGTTTGCCGTCGCACGGCTTTTGACTCATTGGGCCGAGGTTGCGGGCGGAGAAATGGCGCGGAAGACGCGGCCAGTGAAGATCGGCTACGGCAAGGGCGGCATGGGTGCCACGCTGACGCTTCTGGTCAAGGCGGCCGAGGCGCCGATGGTGCAGATGGCCTTGCCCGTGCTGAAGGAACGGGTCAACGCCGTCTACGGCTATGCCGCCATAAACCACATCCACCTGACCCAGACCGCAGCCACCGGCTTTGCCGAGGGCCAGGCCGAGTTTGCCCCGGACCCGAAGGCCGCCAAGGCCCCCGATCCTGCAATGCAGGCCAAGGCGCAGACCGTGGCGGAAGGCGTGGCCGATCCCGGTTTGCGCAGCGCGCTTGAACAGCTGGCGCAAAACATCTTAACTCGCCCCCGATCCGGAAATCCGGGCTGAAAAAGGACGTCGACCCATGATGAAACTGAACCGCCGGGCCATGATCGCCCTTGCCGCCGCCGCCACCGCGGCCATGACCCCGGCTTTGGCGCAAGAGGCCACGACGGCACCCGCCGCACCCGCCGTCAAGGATTTCTCGCTGGGCTCACCCGATGCCAAGGTGAAGATGGTGGAATACGCCAGCTTCACCTGCCCGCATTGCGCGCATTTCCATGAAACCGTCTATCCGCAACTGAAGTCCGAATACATCGACACCGGCAAGGTCCACTTCACCCTGCGCGAGGTCTATTTCGACCGCTACGGCCTTTGGGCAGCGCTGATCGCGCGCTGTGGCGGGGACATGAAGTATTTCGGCATCCACGACATGCTGTTCGATCAGCAGAAGGAATGGGCGGCCTCGGAAGACCCGATGCAGGTGGTCGAGAACCTCAAGACCATCGGCCGCGCTGCAGGGCTTGAGGATGCGGCGATGGACGCCTGCCTGAACGACACCGCCAATGCCGAGGCACTGATCAAGCAATTCCAGACCAATTTCGAGGCTGACGGGGTCGAGGGGACTCCGACGCTGTTCATCAACGGCACCAAGCACGGCAACATGGCGTTCGAGGACCTGAAGGCGATCCTTGACGCCGAGCTGGCGAAGTAATGACGGCTCCGCTTGAAGGGATCCGCGTCATCGAACTGGCGCGGATCCTGGCCGGGCCCTGGGCCGGGCAGACCCTGGCCGATCTGGGGGCGGACGTCATCAAGGTCGAGGCGCCCGAGGGTGACGACACCCGGCGCTGGGGGCCGCCGTTCATAGAAGACCACGGCGAGAAGACGGCGGCCTATTTCCACGCGGCGAACCGGGGGAAGCGGTCGATCATCTGCGATTTCCGGACGTCGGAGGGTCAGGAGATCGTCCGGAAGCTGGTTGCCGAGGCGGATGTGGTGATCGAGAACTTCAAGGTCGGTGGCCTGGCGAAGTATGGCCTGGACTGGGAGAGCTTGCGCAAGGTGAACCCCCGACTGATCTATTGCAGCATCACGGGCTTCGGGCAGGACGGGCCTTACGCGCATCGGGCCGGTTATGACTTCATAATCCAGGGGATGTCGGGGCTGATGTCGGTGACGGGTGCTCCGGACGGGCAGCCGCAGAAAGTGGGCGTGGCGGTGACGGACATCTTTACCGGGGTCTATTCGGCGACCGCGATCCTCGCAGCGCTGGTGCAGCGCGGGCGGACGGGGGAGGGCCAGCAGATCGACATGGCGCTTCTCGACGTGGCGACCAGCATCATGGCGAACCAGGCGATGAATTACCTGGTGTCGGGGAAGGCGCCCGGCCTGATCGGCAACGCGCATCCCAACCTGGCGCCCTATGCGGTCTTCGACTGCAAGGACGGCTGGCTGATCCTGGCGACGGGCAACGACGGGCAGTATCAGCGGCTGTGTCGGTTGCTTGGGCTGGAGGCGATGGCTTCGGACCCGCGCTTCCTTACCAATGCCGACCGGATCGCGAACCGGGTGGAGATGACAGAGCGGCTGACGGCAGCGACGCGGACATGGGCTAAGGCGGACCTTCTTGCGGCCTGCGAGGCCGAGGGGGTTCCGGCCGGGCCGATCAACGACCTGGCCGAGGTCTTTGCCGACCCGCAGGTCGTGGCGCGCGGGATGCAGATTGCGCCAGAAGGGATGAAGGGTCTCCGCAGCCCGATGAGTTTCTCGGGCGCCGAGCTGGCGCTGGACCGGCCCGCGCCGCGGCTGGGGCAGCATCAGGACGAAGTGCTGGGCAAGCGGTAGGCGCTGGAGTTTTCGAGAACTCCGGTCCGACGACACTGCGGAAATCGGCTACAGGCCCAGGCGGTCAAGTTGGGCGTCCAAGGCGGACCAGTCGTCGATCTTCAGCCGGACCACCAGGGTCAGCACCTTTGACCGCCACTGCATGGGCAGGCGGGCGGCGTCCTTTTCCGTGGTGACAAGCTGCGCTCCGGCGGCCGCAGCCTCGGCCTCAAGCCGGCGGAGGAGGGTTTCGGACAGCATTTCGTGATCAGAAAGCGCCTCACCCCGGACGAGGTCGGCCCCCTCGGCACGGAGGGTGGCGAAAAAGCGGGAGGGATCGGCGATCCCGGCGAAGGCGAGCAGCCGCTCACCTTTCCAATCCATGCCCATCGGCAAGGGCTGGAGTGTCCCGGTCAGGCGGGGAACGTGGATGGACGGGCCCCAGGTCGCATCGAAACGGCGCTGGGCGGGGAGGTCACCGATGGTCAGGACCAGGTCGGCGCGGGTCAGGCCGGTTGCGACAGGCTCGCGCAGGGGGCCGGCGGGGATGCAGCGGGCGTTGCCGAAGCCTTTCGCGGCATCGACCACGACAAGGGCAAGCGATGGCGTGACGGCGGGGTTCTGGAAGCCGTCATCCATCAGGATCACCTGAGCCCCTGCCGCCTCGGCGGCACGAACCCCGGCGGCGCGGTCGCGGGCGACCCAGACCGGGGCGAAGGCGGAGAGGAGGAGAGGCTCGTCGCCGACGTCTGCAGCGCTGTGGCGGGCCTCCTCGACCCGCACGGGGCCGTGCAGCGCGCCACCATAGCCCCGGCTGACCACGTGGACAGTGCGGCCCCGGGCCAAGAGGCGCTCGATCAGCGCGATCACGGTGGGGGTCTTGCCCGCGCCCCCGGCGGTAAGGTTGCCGACGCAGATCACCGGGACCTGAGACGCATAGCCGGGCTGGCGCAGGCGGCGGGCCGTCCCTGCGGAATATATCCAGCCAAGCGGAGCGAGAAGGCGTGGAAGGATGCCCGGGCGGGCGGGTGCGCGCCACCAGAAGCCGGGCGCGCGCATCACTCTTCCCCGTCCATGATGGCGCGAACCCGTTTCAGGATAGTTTCGGTGACCTCGGCCCCTTCGCTGGCCACCGCCCAGGCGGCCTGGGCCAGCCGGGCCGCACGGTCCGGGGCCAGAAGGTCGCCCAGCGCATCGCCAAGATCGGTGGCCGAGGCCACGGCCCGCGTGGCGCGCGCCGCGCCGAGACGGCCGAAGATCCGCCCCGAGGGCGCGGTCCGGGGGCCGTGCAAGATGGCCGAACCAAGGGCCGCCGCCTCCATCGGGTCGCGGGTCGGGCCCTTGCCAAAGAGCGTTCCGCCAAGGAACGTCACCGGGGCCAGCCGATACCACAGGCCCATTTCCGCCGGACCATCTACAAGCAGGACTTCGACTTCCGGCTCGGGCTCTTCCTCCCGCGCGCGCTCGGCGACGATCCAACCCGCCTCTTCGATCTGATGAAGAAGAAAGGGCACCCGCGCAGGGTCCTTGGGGTTCAGGATCATCAACAGCCGGTGCGAGTGTTGCAGCGCCATCCGGTGCGCCTGCAGGACGGCGGTTTCCTCGGCCTCGGTCACCCCGGCGGCAAACCAGACCGGACGCGCGGCCAGAAGCTTGGCCAGCGCCGAACGCTCGGCCTCGGGGGCGGGAAGGACGACGCTGTTCTCTTCCATCCTGCCGGCGACCGCCACCGCAGACAGCACCGCCCCACCCTTGCGGAACGCCCGGGCCGCAGTTTCGTCCACGGCGAAGATCAAGCGGAACCGCGCCAGCGCCGAGCGCATCAGGCCTGGATACCAGCCGTCCCTTTCGCGCAGGAAAGCGGGGGCCTTGCCGTTGACGATCAGCATCGGGATCTTCCGCTCGAAGGCCTCATGCATCACCGCGGGCCGCAACTGGCCGTCCGCGAAAAGGGCGATCTCGGGTTTCCAGTGATCAAGGAAGCTTCGCACCTCGACCGGGCTGTCCAACGGCGAAGGCTGGGCCAGTACGCCCGAAATGGCCGGACCTTCGGCCGGTGCGGTCAGCAGGACGGGAACCCCGTCCTCTTCGACCAGACGCCGCGCCAGTGCCTGCATCGGACTGACCGAGGCTTCATCCGGCGCATGCAGCCAGACCAGCCGCCCCGCAGGCCGCGGCGGACGGAGCTGGCCCTCGGACGGCTCGCGCCGCTGGCCAAGGTTGTAAAGCGTCAGGCCCAGTGAGGACGCCATGGGTTCAGTCGCCCAGCTCCTCGGTCGCCGAGCCCGGCTTGGCCTCGTCGCGCAGGCGGTGCAGGTGGGCGATGAAATAGCGCATGTGCGCGTTGTCCACGGTGCGCTGTGCCTCGGCCTTCCAGGCAGCGAAAGCGGCTTCGTAATTCGGGAACATTCCCACGATGTGGATCTGGCTGACGTCACGGAAGACGTTGGTCTGGGGGTCCACCAGCTCGCCACCGAAGACGAGATGCAGGCGCTGGGTCATGGTCGGCTCCGTGTCATGAGATCGCGCGCGACCCTATCCGCTTCGACCGTCCGGGGGAAGATGCGGGCGTTTGGGTCCACGGGTCTTGCTTTGCGGGGCATGAAGGGCAACATTACTTGCGGGCGCGGAAAGCGCGTGAATTCTAACGAGGGGGTTTTACGTGGATATCCAAGACCTTATTGGCTGGCCGCTGGTCTACATCTTCATTGCTCTTTTCATTATCATCTCGATCTTCCTGGGGGTGCGCATCGTTCCCCAGTCGGAAAAGCACGTGGTGGAACGCTTTGGCAGGTTGCGCTCGGTGCTGGGGCCGGGGATCAACTTTCTGGTGCCGTTCCTAGACCGGATCGCCCACAAGGTCAGTGTGCTGGAACGCCAGTTGCCGACCGCCAGCCAGGACGCCATCACCGCCGACAACGTGCTGGTGAAGGTCGAGACCTCGGTGTTCTACCGGGTGACTGAACCCGAAAAGACCGTCTACCGCATCCGGGACGTCGACGGGGCCATCGCGACGACGGTGGCCGGGATCGTCCGGTCCGAGATCGGCAAGCTGGAGCTTGACCAGGTCCAGTCGAATCGCGCCCAGCTGATCGAGCGGGTGCGGGAGCAGGTCACCGCGATGGTCGACGACTGGGGGGTGGAGGTCACACGGGCCGAAATTCTGGACGTGAACCTGGACGAGGCGACGCGGTCGGCGATGCTGCAGCAGCTGAACGCCGAACGGGCGCGGCGGGCGCAGGTCATGGAAGCCGAGGGCAAGAAGCGCGCGGTAGAGCTTGCTGCGGATGCTGATTTGTATGCCGCCGAGCAGCAGGCCAAAGCCAAGCGGGTGACCGCCGACGCCGAGGCCTATGCGACGGGTGTCATCGCCGAGACGATCAAGGAAAGCGGGCTGGAAGCGGCGCAGTACCAGGTCGCGCTGAAACAGGTCGAGGCGATGCAGGCCATCGCTGCGGGCCAGGGCAAGCAGACGATCCTTCTGCCTGCGGCGCTGCTGGAATCCTTCGGGGATGCCTTCAAGATGCTGAAAGGACGGCCGTGACATGCTGAGTTCGCTTGTCGGAACCTGGTGGGCCTGGGTCGTGCTGGGTTTTGCCCTGGGCGTGCTGGAGATCCTGGCACCCGGCTACATCTTCCTTGGCTTCGCCATCGGGGCGGTGCTGACCGGGGTGGTGGTCGGTCTGGGGATCTCGGCCAGCGTCCCGGCGCTGGTCCTGATCTTTGCCGTTGCCTCGCTGGTGGCGTGGCTGGCTCTGCGCCGGACGATGGGGGTCCGGGAGGGTCAGGTGAAGGTCTGGGACCGCGATATCAACGACAACCCGTGATCGCGGACTTTACCGGGGCCAAGGCGGCGCTGTTTTGCGGGGCATCGGTTCTGGTCTACCTGCGGGACCGGAAACCGGGCCTGCGTTGGCCCGGTCTTTGGGACCTGCCCGGCGGCGGGCGCGAGGGGGACGAGGGGCCCGAGGACTGCCTGCTGCGCGAGGTGTGGGAGGAGTTTGGGCTGCGGCTCGGCCCGGAGCGGCTGGTCTGGCGGGGGGTGTTTCCGTCGATGGTCGAGGATGGGCGGACGTCGGTCTTCTACGGGGGCTGGCTTGGTCGGGACGAGGTCGCCTCGGTCCGCTTCGGGGACGAGGGGCAGGGCTGGGAGCTGATGCCGGTCGGTGTCTTCCTGGGGCATGCCGGGGCCGTGCCCGAGATGCAGAGGCGGGCGGGGATCGTCTGGGGCGAGATCGGCGCCCACGCGTGGACAGCGGAGCGGTCCCCGTGAAATCAATGGGTTGGGTGCGGGCGTTTACCGGGCGTTAGGGATTGCGAACCTTCGGTCGGCGCGCTGTAGCGCACCTTACGATTTGCGAATCGTGTCGCCCGGTTCCAGTGTGGGGAAGAGTTCCTCGACCTGGGCCGCCTCGGGCGCATCGGCGATGATCCTGGCAGCCTTGCGGCCAATCTCCAGACGACAGGCGTCCATGGTGGCAAGCTTGCGGGGAAGCCCGTCGAGGAGTTCCACCCCGTTGAAGCCGGCAAGACCGATGCGGCCCGGGACATCGATGCCTTGGGCGAGGCAGTAAAGCAGGCCCCCTGCCCCGATCATGTCGTTGGAATAGTACAGGAAATCGACGTCCGGGTTGCGGGTCAGGACCGCCGCCGTCATCTCGCGCCCCTTCAGAAGCGCCGAGCCGCCCGAGTAGTATTCGCGGTCGATGAGGGTAAGACCGGCCTTGGCCAGCGCCTCCTCGAACCCCTCGAGCCGCTTCTTGGCGCGGAAGTCGTTGGGCATCTGGGTGCCAAGGAAGGCGATCTTGCGGTAGCCGGCGGCGATGATCGCCTCGGCCATCTGGCGGCCGGCGCGGCGGTGCGAAATGCCGACGGCGTGGTTGATCGGATCGCCGTCGATGTCCATGATCTCGACGATCGGGATCCCGGCGCGGGCCAGCATCGCGCGGGAGGCGGCGGAGTGTTCGAGGCCCGCGATGATCATGCCCGAGGGGCGCCAGGACAGCATCTCGTAGATGACCGATTCTTCGCGGTCGGGCAGGTAGTTGGTGACGCCGACGACGGGTTGCAGGCCGGTGCCGTCCAGGATCTCGGAGATGCCAGTCATCACTTCGGGGAAGACCATGTTTGACAGCGAGGGGATCACCACGCCGACAAGGTTCACCCGCTGCGAGGCCAGGGCGCCTGCGATCTTGTTGGGGACGTAGCCGAGCGCGCGGGCGGCCTCGAGCACCTTTTCCCGCGTCGGAGCCGACACATCGCCGCGATTGCGCAGAACCCGGCTGACCGTCATTTCCGAGACGCCCGACGCCTCGGAGACGTCGCGGAGCGTGAGCGTATGGCGCGGGTCGGGCGTCGGTTTGGTCAAGGGGCGGTTCCGGTTTCTGCCTACCCCCTTGTTACCGCCAAAGAGAAGGCTTGTCCAAGCCGGTTTCGTCTGCTACTGTTACCGCTAACAGCCACCTTGTGCTGGCCATATCTGGCGCGTCCTGCAAGCTCTCAAACTGGACACGACGGACCAAGGGGGAGGTAGTGGGCCAAAACTTGCCTCCCCTTTTCATTTCCGACAGTTGAATTGCCGCACGTTTCGTCGCATGACGATCCTGTGGCCCCGTAGCTCAGGGGATAGAGCGGCCGCCTCCTAAGCGGCAGGTCGATGGTTCGAATCCATCCGGGGTCACCATCGTGACGCTTCCTTCCTTAAAATCAGTCGGATAGGCTTTGCCCCAAGGGTTTCCGGGGGGTGGCGTCATGCGGCGGATTGCGGTGCTGGATATCGGCAAGACCAACGCGAAGGTCCTGGTCGTGGACCTGGCGACGGGGGCCGAGGAGGTTCTGGCGCGGACACCGAATGCGGTGGTCCGGGAGGGGCTTTACCCGCATCACGACCTGGACATGCTGTGGGGTTTCGCGCTGTCGGGGCTGAAACTGGCGGCGGCGTGGGGGGTGGATGCGGTTTCCATCACGACCCACGGGGCGGCCTGCGTGCTGGTGGATGCGGATGGCGGGCTGGCGCTGCCGATGCTGGATTATGAGCACGACGGGCCTGATACGATGTCCGCCGCTTATGACGCGGTCCGGCCAGGGTTTGGGGAGACGGGGTCGCCTCGGCTGCCCTTGGGGCTGAACGTGGGCGCGCAGGTGTTCTGGCTGTCGCGGGCGTTTCCCGAGGAGTTTGCGCGGGTTCAGAATGTGCTGATGCTGGCGCAGTATTGGTCCTTCCGGTTGTCGGGCGTGGCGGCGAGCGAGGCGACGTCGCTGGGTTGTCACACCGATCTTTGGAACCCGCGGGAGGGGCGGTTTTCGTCGCTGGTTTCGTGCATGGGGTGGGAGGGGTTGTTCCCCCCGGTTCGGAAAGCGGCGGATGTGCTGGGGCCGGTATTGCCTTCGGTCGCCGAGGCGACGGGGTTGGCGATGGGGACGCCGGTTTTGTGCGGGATTCATGATTCCAACGCCTCGCTGGTGCCGCATCTGGCGGAGGCTCCGTGTGGGGTGTTGTCGACCGGGACCTGGATGATAGTGATGGCATTGGGCGGACGGGGGGTGGAGCTGGATGCGGCGCGCGATGTTCTGGTGAACGTCAACGCCTTGGGCCAGCCGGTGCCAACAGCACGGTTCATGGGCGGGCGCGAGATGGAGGAGATCATGGGCGGCCGGATCGTGGAGCCGTCCGAGGGGGATTTGGCGGCGGTCCTGGAGGGGCGGGTGATGGCGATGCCGAGCTTGCATCCGGAGACGGGGCCGTTCCCGGGCAAGCGCTTTGGCTGGATCGGGGGAGAACCGCAGGGCGGCGCGCGGATGGCGGCGGCCTCGTTCTATGCGGCGCTGATGGGGGCGGAGTGTCTAGACCTTGTGGGCGCCGAGGGGCAGGTGATCGTGGAAGGGTCGTTCGGCGGGAACCTTGCATTTCTGCGGATGCTGGCGACGGCGACGGGGCGGGTCGTGCACGCATCTGGCGCGGGGGCCGGGACGGGGCTGGGTGCAGCTTTGCTTGCGGGGCCCTTGGCGGCGAAGGCGGCTCCGGCGGTGGAGGTCGTGCCGGAAACGGACCCGCTGTGGACCGGGTATGTGAAGGCGTGGCGGGAAGCGGTGGCGCGTTGGACGGCTCCTCGATGACTTCGTCACTCGTCGCGGGCCGTCAGCGAGGAGGAGACGAAGTCGAACGAGGAGCGGTCAGGGGAGGTAGAAGGTCTCGGCCAGCGGGATCGCGATGGGGGAGCCGTCGGGGTTCGTGGCCATGATGTCGCCCATGTAGGCCCACCATTTCTTCATGACGGGGTGGTTGGGCAGGTCGTCCATGCTGTGGTCGTCGCGGCGTTCGAGGTAGCCGAAAAGCGTGTTCGTCTCGCGGTCCAGATGGATCGAGTAGTTCGAGATGCCGGTGTCCTTGAGGAGCAGGACGAGGTCGGGCCAGATCTCGTCATGGCGGCGGGTGTATTCGGCCTCCATCCCCGGGTTCAGGCGCATCTTGAAGGCGTGGCGTTGCATCATGCGTCCTTTCTTTTGCGGGCGCGGAAGTCGGCCAGGAGGTTCGGGAGCAGGACCGAGGCTATGAGGAGGATGCCGATCACGCCGGTCTGCATATGGCCGGTGATGTTCATCAGGCCCATGCCGTTTCTCAGGTTCAGGATGATGAGGATCGACAGGAGCACGCCCACCATGCTGCCCTTGCCGCCGAAGATGCTGACTCCGCCAAGAAGGACCATCGTGATGATGTCGAGCTCGAACCCGAAGGCGGTGTCGCCGCGGACGGAGCCAAGGCGGGCGGCGTAGAGGAGGCCGCAGAGGGCCGAGACGAGGGCGGAGAGGAGGAAGAGCACGGTTTTGACGCGCCCTACGTTGAGGCCGGAGAAGCGGGCGACCTCGGCGTTGGTGCCGATGACGATGACTTGGCGGCCGAAGCTGGAGCGGTGAAGGGTCATGCCGAGGAGGATCAGCAGCAGGACGAACAGGATCATCGACAGGGGGATCGGGCCGATCAGGCCCTTCTGGCCGAGGTCGGTGAACCATTGCGGAAAGTCGCCGAGGGAATTGTCCTGGACGAGGACCCGGGCGAGGCCGCGGAAGCCGATCAGCATGGCCAGCGTGACGACGAGGGACGGGATGCCGACGCGGGCGATGAGGATGGCGTTGACCATGCCTGCGACGAGGCCGGCGGCGAGGCAGATCAGGATCGCAAAGCCCCCCGGGGTGCCTGCGTTGACGAGGTAGCCGAAGAGCGCGGCGGAGAGGCCCATGATCGAGGCTACGGAGAGGTCGATCTCGGCGTTGATGATGACGAGGGTCATGATCAGGGCGACGATGATCTTTTCGATCGAGAGCTGGAAGAGGTTTATCTGGTTCTGCACCGTCAGGAATTCCGGCGCGAAGCTGGCGTTGAGGGCGAGGGTCGCGAGGAAGACGGCGAGGAGGCCGGTTTCCCAGGGGGTGAGGAATTTGCTCATTGCTGGCCCCCTTTCCGCATCCGGGTCAGTTGGCGGCTGGCCAGCGTGTCGACGGTGACGGCGGCCATGATGAGGCCCCCGAGTAGCGCGTCGCGCCAGAATTCGGAGACGACGGCCCAGCGGGTGAGCGAGTTGTCGATGGTGTCGACGAGGAGTGCGCCCATCAGGACACCGATCATCGAGCCGGAGCCGCCCATGATGGAGACTCCGCCAACGACGACGGCGGCGATGGCTTTCAGTTCATAGCCGAGGCCTGCAACGACGGTGATGTTGCCGAACTTGGCCAGGAACAGAAAACCGGAGAGGCCGGCGAAAGCTCCGCTCAGGATAAAGGCTGTGAGGACGACGCGATTGGCGTTGATCCCGGCCATGAGGGCGGCGTCGGGGTTGGAGCCGACGGCGTAGAAACGGCGGGCGGGGCGGTAGAAGGTGAGTGCCGCACCTGTGACGAGGACAGCGACGAGGGCCAGGACGACGGTGACGCGGATGTCGAGGGAGCCGATGGAGAAAGCGTTGGCTGAGGGGAGGTCGACGAGCCATTGCGGCAGGCTGGCGGTGGTGATGGTCTTGGCGTCGGACCATTCGACGAGGAAGCTGCGGAAAAGCGCCAGTGTGCCGAGAGTCACGATGATCGAGGGGACACGTCCCCACGCGATGATGATCCCATTGATGGCCCCCAGTGCCGCGCCGAGGGACATGCAGAAGAGGACGGCGAGGACGGGGTGGAGGTCGGGCATGCTACTGAGGGTCTGCCCGGCCATGTAAGCGACTACGCCCATTACCGAGCCTGCGGAGAGGTCGATGTTGCGGGTCATGATGACGATGGCCTGGCCGACCGCGATGGGCAGCACGACGGCGGCGGAGGTGCTGATCCGGCTGAACATGCGGGGGGAAAGGTAGCCCTCGATCTGGGTGGCAAAGAAGAGGATCGTGGCCAGAAGGGCGAGGCCGAGGGCAAGTAGGCGCAGGGTCTGGGGTGAGGCGCGGGTGAGGAGGGTCATGCATGGCCCCCATTGGAGCGGGCGGTTTTCAAGATGAGCGCTGTCGCGCGAGGCTTTTGTCTCGCCTCTGCGCGCGAAGGGCGCGCAACCGGCTCGGATGTGCTCCGCAGGGGATATTTGGGCCAGTATGAAAGGCCTTTGGTGGAGCGCGGGGTCATGCGGCGGGTCTTTCGGTGGTGGCTTGCCCGGCAGCCATGGCGATGACGCGTTCCTGGGTGGCCTCTTCGATGCGCAGGATGCCGGCCTGGCGGCCCTCGCGCATGACGAGGACGCGGTCGGCCAGCGCCAGGACCTCGGGCAGGTCAGAGGAGATGACGAGGATGGCGACGCCTTCGCTCGCCAGTTGGCGGATGATGGCGTGGACCTCGGCCTTGGCGCCGACATCGATGCCGCGGGTGGGCTCGTCGAAGATCAGGACGCGCGGTTTGGTTTCCAGCCACTTGGCCAGCATGACCTTCTGCTGGTTGCCGCCCGACAGTTTGCCGACTTCGATGAGGGTGTCCGGGGAGCGGATGGCGAGGCGTTTGCGGTAGGTTTCGGCCATTGCGGCCTCGGCCTGCCGGTCGATGATGCCGAAGGGTTTCAGGAGTTTCTTGAGGCTAGCCAATGAGATGTTGGCGAAGATGGAGAGCGGCATCGCGAGGCCAAGCTTGCGGCGGTCTTCGGAGACGTAGGCGATCCCGAGGTCCATCGCCTGCTGGGGGGTGGTGATGCTGACCTGCTGGCCGGCGAGGGTGATGGTGCCGTCGGTCGCGGGGGCGATGCCGAAGAGGCTCAGGGCGACGTCGGTGCGCCGCGCGCCGACGAGGCCGGCGAAGCAGAGGACTTCGCCCTTGTGGAGGTCGAAGGTGATGTTCTGGAAGACGCCGGCGCAGGTTAGGTCCTTGACGGAGAGGAGGGTTTCGCCGTGAGGGTTGGCGGCGGTTTTCACTGCGAAGCTTTCCAGCGCGCGGCCGACCATGTCTTTCACAAGGCCGTCTTCGGTGACCTCGGCGATGGGTTTGGTACTGATGTGCTGGCCGTCGCGGATCACGGTGACGCGGTCGGCGATGCGGAAGATCTCATCCAAGCGATGGGAGATGTAGATTACGGCGACGCCTTGGGCTTTGAGGGCGCGGGCGATGTCGAGGAGGCGGGCGACTTCGTGGGCGGAGAGGCTCGCGGTCGGTTCGTCCATGATGAGGACCTTGACCTTAAGGGACAGCGCGCGCGCGATTTCCACGGTCTGCTGTTCAGCGAGGGTCAGGCCCGAGGCGGCGCGGCGGACGTCGAGCTTGACGCCGAGGGGGGCGATCAGGGAGTCCGCTTCAGCATAGATCTCGGACCAGCGCATGATGCGGCCCTTGGCGCGGTTCGAGATGAAGATGTTTTCCGCGACGTTGAGGTCGGGGAAGACCATCGGCTCTTGGTAGATCGCGGCGATGCCGGCTTCCTGGGCGGCCTGGGTGGATTTCAGGGTGACGGGCTGGCCGTCGACCCGGACGGTGCCGGTGTCGGGCTGGTGGACGCCGGTCATGATCTTGATCAGAGTGGATTTCCCCGCGCCGTTTTCGCCGACGATGGCGTGGACCTCGCCGGGGAGGATGGTCAGCGACATGTCCTTCAGCGCCTGGGTGGCGGCGAAAGATTTGGACAGGCCAAGAAGTTCCAGGACCGGCTGGGTCATGGGGATTTCCGTTTCAGGCAAGGGGAAGGGGGCCGCACCAGGCGACCCCCAGGGAGCAAGACGCCTTAGTTGGCGGCGGCTTCGACGTTGTCCTTGGTGTAGACCGTGAACGGCCCCATCAGGACACGCTTGGCGCCCGGACGGCCGGGGTCTTCCTCGATCTTGAAGGTGCCCATGCGGCCTGCGGTGAACTCTTCACCGACTTCACCTTTGATCGCACCCGTCGCCAGAGCGTAGGACGCCTGGTAGGTCAGGTAGCCGAGGTCGACGAAGCTCCACAGCGCGAACTGCGGGGCGCAGCCGTTCAGCGAGTAGCTGACCATTTCCGCAGGCAGGCCGAGGCCCGAGACCTTGACCTTTTCGCACAGGCCTTCGTCCTGCATGGCCTTGGCGGCGGCGACGATGCCGACGGTGGTGGGGGCCATGATGACCTTGAGGTCGGGGTACTTGTCCACCAGGCCGAGGGCTTTGTTGTAGGACTCCTCGGACTGGTCGTTGCCGTAGACGACGTCGACCAGCTTCAGGTCCTTGTACTTGGCGTCTTCGGCCAGGGTCTTCTTCATCGCGTCGATCCAGGCGTTCTGGTTCGCGGCGTCGGGGCTGGCCGAGAGGACGGCGAATTCGCCCGCGCCACCGGCGAGGTCATAGGCCATGTCGGCCATCACGACGCCGATCGAGCCGAAGTCGACCTGGGCCACGAAGAACGACTCACCCGCGCCGTTCGGGATCGGGCTGTCCCAGGTCACGACTTTGGTGCCGGCTGCGGCAGCGGCTTCGGCGGCGGGGGCGATCTGGTCGCCCGCGTTATTGGACAGCATCACCACGTTCTGCTTCTGGGTCGTGGCGTTGGTCAGCATCTCGATCTGGCCAGCGGCCGAGTTTTCCGGGGTCGGGCCGATGAATTCCAGCGTGCCGGTCGAGCCAAGCTCGGCCGCCGCTTCCTGCGCGCCACGGTTGGCCTGGTCGAAGGGCAGGATGCCGAGGAACTTCGGCAGCAGGACCGCGTTCACGGCCTGGCCGGGGGTAGCGGTCACGGGTTCGGCCATCGCGGTCGAGCCCATCAGGGTCGCAAGGCCCGCCGCGAAGGCAAGGCCGGTGAGTTTCATCATCATGTGTAGTCTCCTCCCGTTTGTTATGCCTGCCGTGCCCTCCTCAGGCCGCGGTCAGGACTTTGGCTTTACTTGGGTCGATCAGGATCACCTCGACACCCAGCTGTCGAAGATGGTCCAGCATGTGCGGCGGTGCGCCCGTGTCGGTCACCAGCGTCGACACGCGGGTCAGGGGGCAGACCACCATGTTGCCGCGCGCCTCGAACTTGGAGCTGTCGACGACGACAATCAGGTTTTCGGTGCGGGAGAGGAGCTTTGCCTCGGCCCGGGCCACCAGCGGATCGCTTTCGATGATGCCAAGGGGCGTGACCGAATAGCAGGACATGAACATCTTCGACGCGGCGAAGTGCTGGATCGCGTCTTCGTCGAAGGGGGAAAGGATGATCCCGGCCTCACGGTACAGCTCGCCGCCCGGCAGGACGACGCGGTTCATCGAATGCGCGATGAGTTCCTGCGCTGTAGGGAAAGAATTGGTCAGGACCTGCATTCGGTGCTGGCGCAGGCATTGCGCCATGAACCAGACGGTCGAGCCCGCGTTCAGAATGATCGACTCACCGTCCTGGCAGAGCTGGGCCGCCCCGTGGGCCACTGCGCGCTTTAGGTCGGCGTTCAGCGTCTGGCCAGCGTCGAAGGACGGCGCGGTCAGCGGGGTATGCCCCGATGCGACGGATTCCGCCCCGCCGTGGACGCGTCTCAGCTGGCCGGAGTCTTCCAGTTTCGCGAGGTCGCGGCGCAGGGTTGCGACCGAGGCCCCGGTCACGCCCACCAGGTCGGCCACGCGGACGATGCCACGGTCCCGCAGGCGGGTCAGGATCAGCTGCCATCTTTCGCGTTCGTGCATCATGGAGGGAAGGCTGTCAGAATCGCTCATTTGCGTCAACAAACAATCGCAATGCTGCATTGCGGAAGATTCTCTGCGATGCAGAATGGCGTTTCGTGATTGACTGTGAGCGTTTCGTCCCTATCCTTGGCCGCACCATTTTCAGCCAAAGTCCGGACCGATGACCCAGGAAATCACCCTCAAGTCCCTGTGGGACGACGCTTATGCCGCAACTCTGGATGAGCCTGGGAAGCTTCTCTACCGGTCGAACCTGCTGGGGTCGGACCTGAGAATCACCAACTTCGGCGGGGGGAACACCTCGGCCAAGGTCACGCACAAGGACCCTCTTTCGGGTGAGGATGTGCAGGTGCTCTGGGTCAAGGGCTCGGGCGGCGACATCGGGTCGATGAAGCTGGACGGGTTTGCAACGCTGTACATGTCCAAGCTGATGCAGCTGCGGGCGCAGTACCGGGGACTGGACCAGGAAGACGCGATGGTCGAGGCCTTGGGGCACACGATCTTCAACCTGAACCCCCGCGCGCCGTCGATCGATACGTGGCTGCATGGGTTCGTGCCATATACGCATGTCGATCACGTCCATTCCGACGCGGTAATCGCGATTGCGGCCTCGGCGGATCAGGTACGGCTGACGGAGGAGATTTTCGGGGGCGAGCTGGGGTATCTGCCCTGGCAGCGGCCGGGGATCGATCTGGGGATCAAGCTGGGGCGAATGGCCGAGGAGAACCCGAAGCTGAAGGGCGTGGTGCTGGGGCAGCATGGGCTGTTCACTTGGGCCGGGACGGCGAAGGACTGCTATCTGCTGACGCTGGAAATGATCAACAAAGCCGCCGTCTGGCTGGATGCGAACGTGAAGCGGCCGGTGTTTGGGGGGGAGAAGGTGGCCTCGCTGGAGGCTTCGGAGCGGAAAGCGGCGGCGCGGCGGCTGATGCCGTTGATTCGGGGGCGGATCTCCGGCGGCGCGCATATGGTGGGACATTTCACCGATGCGCCGGAAGTGTTGGAGTTTGTGAACTCGCATTCGCTTTCAATCTTGGCGCCGATGGGGACGTCTTGCCCGGACCACTTCCTGCGCACGAAGATCAAGCCTTTGGTCGTGCCTGCGGACGCCGACGCCAGCGCGCTCGACGGGCTGATCGCGGGCTATCGGGCGGACTATGCGGCCTACTACGACCGCTGCAAACGCCCCAGCTCCCCCGCGATGCGCGACCCGAATGCGGTGATCTATCTCGTGCCGGGCGTGGGGATGCTGTCCTTCGCCAAGGACAAGGCGACCGCGCGGGTGTCGGCGGAGTTCTACGTCAACGCGATCAACGTGATGCGCGGCTCTTCGGGCGTTTCTGAGTATCAGGGCCTGCCAGAGCAGGAGGCCTTCGACATCGAATACTGGCTTCTGGAGGAGGCCAAACTGCAACGGATGCCGAAACCGAAGTCGATGCAGGGTCGCGTGGCCTTCATCACCGGTGGTGCGGGGGGGATCGGGTCGGCGTCTGCCGAACGTCTCCTGCGCGAAGGCTGCAATGTCGTGCTGGCCGACATCGACCAGACCGCGCTGGATGAGGTCACGGCGGGCTTCGCCAAGCGCTATGGCCGCGACATGGTGCGGGGCGTCGTGATGGACGTGACCAGTGAGGCGGCGGTGATCGCGGCGGTGGAGTACACAGTCAGCGAATACGGCGGGCTGGACGTGCTGGTGAATAATGCCGGGATCACTTCGGCGGCGGCGGTCGAGGACACGACGCTGGCCATGTGGAACCGGACGATGGACATCCTGTCGACGGGCTATTTCCTGGTCGGCCGCGAGGGCTATCGTGTCCTGAAAGCTCAGGGAATCGGCGGGTCGATGGTGTTCATCTCGTCGAAAAACGGGGTGGCGGCGTCTCCGGGCGCGTCGGCCTATTGCACTGCGAAGGCCGCAGAAATTCACCTTGCGCGTTGCATGGCGCTGGAGGGCGCGCCGATGGGGATCAGGGTAAACGTGGTGAACCCGGACGCCGTGCTGCGTGGCTCGAAGATCTGGAAGGGCGAATGGTCCGAACAGCGCGCAGCGTCGAACAAGATCGCCGTATCGGAGTTGGAGGAGCACTACCGCAAGCGCAGCCTGTTGCAGCGGTCGGTCTTCCCTGAGGACATCGCGGAAGGGGTCTATTTCTTTGCGTCGGACCTGTCGGCGAAGTCGACAGGCAATTTCCTGAACGTGGACGCGGGCAACGCCGTGTCCTTCACGCGATAGGGGGCGGGGATGCTGGTTTCCGAGGATCTGGTTGGCAGCCTGAACGAAGCGGCGCGGGTGGCGCATGAGGATGAGTTCGGAGCGCTGGGGCGGAAGCTTGCCCGGCGCGGCGTGGACATCGAGGCCATCGTTAAGCGCGCGATGGCCTGGTCGGTCGCGGTGCCGACCTGGGGCGTGGGGACCGGGGGAACGCGGTTTGCGCGGTTTCCGGGTCGTGGGGAGCCGCGGAACATCCACGACAAGTTGGCCGATTGCGGCGTGATCCAGCAGTTGACGCGGGGGACGCGGACCGTCAGCCCACACATCCCGTGGGACAAGGTGTCAGACTACAACGCGCTGCGGCAAGAGGCGGCGCAGTATGGGTTGGGGTTCGATGCGGTGAACTCGAACACCTTCCAGGACCAGGTGGATCAGGGGCTTTCGTATCGGTATGGATCGTTGGCGAACGCCCGTTCGGATATCCGCGCGCAGGCCGTGGCGCACAACATCGAGTGCATCGAGATCGGGAAGGCCCTTGGCGCGCCTGCGCTGACGGTCTGGATCGGGGACGGGACGAACTTTGCCGGGCAGCAGAGCCTTTCCGGCATGTTCGAGAACTACCTCAAGGCGATGGAAGAGGTCTATGCGGCTCTGCCCCCGTCGATGGCGATGTTCATTGAACACAAGATGTACGAGCCGGCCTTTTACTCGACGGTGATCAGCGACTGGGGGTCGTCGCTGATGGCGGCACAACATCTGGGGCCGCAGGCGAAATGTCTGGTGGACCTTGGCCACCACGCGCCCAATGTTAACATCGAGCAGATCGTGGCGCGGCTCGTGCATGTCGGCCGTCTGGCCGGGTTCCACTTCAACGACTCGAAGTATGGGGATGACGATCTGGACGCGGGATCGGTCGAACCGTTCCGGCTGTTCCTCGTGTTCAACGAACTGGTGGAGGCGGAGGTGCGGGGCGCTAAGGGGTTCAACCCCAGCTACATGATCGACCAGAGCCACAACGTGACCGATCCCATCGAAAGCCTGATGGGGTCGGCGGTCGAGATCGCGCGGGCCTATATCCAGGCGTCGCTGGTGGATCGGAAAGCGCTGGCTGAGGCGCAGGAGGCCAATGACGTCATGGCCGCGCACCGGACGCTGAAGGCCGGGTTCCTGACCGACGTCTCGCCGATCCTTGCCGAGGCTCGGATGCGGCAGGGCGGGGCTCATGATCCCATCGCTGCGTATCGCGCCAGCGGCTACCGGGACCAGGTTGCGAAGGAGCGGCCCGAGGTGAAGGGATCCTCATCCGGGATCGTTTGACTGCCGGAGAGGAGGCCACAGGGATGACACAGCACTCGATCATCGACGAAAGCCATGCCTTCTGGGACGAGGTGGTGCATCCGTTCCTTGCGGCGCGATTTCCGGCCGAGACGGCGCAGATGGCGGCGGGGGTTTTCGGCTATGGGTCCGAGGTCCTGCGGCTGGATGACGAATACTCGACGGACCACCACTTCGGGCTGCGGGTGAATGTGCTGTTGCCTGAAGGGGTGATGGCGGCGCGTGGGGCGGCGATCGAGGACGCACTTGCGGAGGGGTTGCCTGCGTCGTGGCGGGGGCGGGAGCTGCGCGAGGGGTATACGCGCACGAAAGGCGTGGCGCTGGGGTCTCTGGAGCATCACCTGCGGTCGACTATCGGATTGGATGCGCCTCCAAACAGTCATTCACAATGGTTGGCGATCCCCGAAGAGGACATGATGCATGTGGTCGCAGGGGAGGTCTGGCATGACCCCTCGGGCCGGTTCTCGGCGGTGCGGAGGGCACTTGGGGCCTACTATCCGGAGGAAGTGCGGCTGCGGCGTCTCGCCCACTGGTGCCGGTATTTCAGCGGCATGGGGGTCTATGCGCTGAAGCGGGCCTTGCTGCGGAACAACGAGCTTTACGCCAACACGACCTTTGCGCGGTCTTTGCGCTGGGGGGTACAGATGGCGTTTCTTCTGGACCGGCAATACTATCCCTATGACAAATGGCTGACAGTGATGTTCCACCGCCTGCCCCGCATGGGGTCGCGGTTGACGGCGATTGTCGAGGAGGCGCCGAAGCTTTCGACGCCGTGGGAACGGAAGCTGGAGCTTCTCCACCAGATGTCGGACCTGCTGGATCAGGCGATGGTCGAGGACGGGCTTATCGCGCCGCATCCGAGGTACAAGGTCTCGGCAACTTCAGGCTACCGGCTGCTGGAAAGCGCCTATGCCGAACTGATCCGCAAGTGCCCAGCCGAGATCCGGGGCATCGTTCCGCAATGGGAGCAGGTGCATTGGGAAGGGTTCCACTCCGAATTCGTCGCGGGGGTGGGGCTGGAGGATTGGCGGCGGATGCTGCTTCTGGAGGAATGCGAATGAACGGTTATGAACGCGTGATGGCGACGATCAACCACAAGCCGGTGGACCGCACGCCCATCGACTGCTGGCTGTACCAGAAGCAGTTCCTGGAGCGGCTGGAGGCCGATTATGGCCCGCGCGAGAAGTTCATCGAGGAGTTCGGGATCGACGTCTTTGTCGGTCTGATGCCCTTCCCCAACCAGCACGGCCGCAAGTTCGACATCCATGAGTTGGCCGATGTGCCTCTGGAGGACCCGCGCAACCCGAAGTGGCTGAACTTCAGCGACTGGAACTACGATTTTGGCGGCACCAACATCGCGACAGCGATCCGCGACCACAAGGGCAAGCGCTGCGTGCTGGCGCATTGCTGGGGTATGGTGGAGGGGACGTCCTCGTTCCTCGGGATTGAGAACTGCTGGATGAATCTGGGCGGCAACCCGCAGCTGATGGCCAATTTCTTCGACCGCTATGCCGACTGGATGTGCGTCCAGGTCGACCAGATGATCGAGGCGGGCGTGGACATGATGACGCTTTCGGACGACTGGGGGTCGAACGGAACGATGCTGTTTTCGCCGAAGTCCTGGCGCCAGCTGATCAAGCCTTATGCGATGCGGGTGGTGCAGCACGCAAGATCCAGGGGGATGCCGGTCAACCTGCACTCGGACGGGTATATCCTGCAGGTCGTCGATGACATCATCGAGATGGGTTACACCTCGTGGCACCCGGTGCAGGAAAGCGCGGGGATCAACCCGCGCGAGGTCAAGGCGAAGTGGGGCGACAAGATCGTCATCTACGGCTCGCTGGACGTGATCGACGGGTTGTTGAAGTACGACGGCGACGAACTGGACGAATACATTACCGAACGGTTCGGCATTTATGCCCCCGGCGGTGGGTTCATCTTCAACGGTGGACACTTCATCCAGCCGGACATTCCGCCGCTGCGTCTTGTTCGGGCCTATCGGCTGGTCAACAAGCTGGCAGAGCAGTACGGGACGCTGCAGTGAAGGCTCCCGACGGGGCGGTCTGGATCGGCCCGGCGCATCCGTTCGATCTGCGCGATGCGTATGTGAATTTTCGTGCGGATATTCATCTGGAGACCGCGCCTGTTGCGGCTTTATTCCGTCTTGGTGTGGATAGCCGGTATCGGTTGTGGATCAATGGTGTCTTCGTTGGGCGCGGGCCGGAGCGATCCTGGCCCACCTCCCAGGCTGTAGATGAACGTTTGATCACAAATCTTCTCCGTCCGGGCTTGAACCGGTTGGCCGTGCAAGTCTATTCCCCCGGCCATTCGCATTTTGCCTATGTCCACCGGGGAGCCTGCGGGCTGATCGGATGGCTGGAGGTCGACGGGGACGTGGTCCTCAAGACCGGCCCGCAGTGGAGGGCGCGTCGGGACTGGTCCTGGTCGGATCGCGTCGAGCGGGTGTCGATCTATGGCACCGGTGTCGAGGATCGTGACCTGCAACTGGCAGAGGACTGGGTAGAGGCGGACGCCTCTGGCTGGGACGCGGCGCGGGTGGTGCAGGCGGCGGAGGGGCCAATCTGGGGTTCCTTGCGGCCAAGGGCAACGGCTCTGCCGACAGAGGAGGAGCGCGTCCTTGAAGCCCCGTGGCAGGTGCGGATTGGACCTGCGGTTTTGCCTTCCAGTGATCCGCACCGCGATTTGCGAAAAGTGGTTTCAGGGTCGAAGGTAAGCGCCCTACCGACCCTGTTGCCGCAGGGGACCTCGGCGATCTGGGTCTTCGATTTGGGTGAGAGCCGAGCGTGTCTTGCGGGCGTAGAGGTGACGGCAGCGGGGGGTGAGCGGCTGCTCGTCTCCTATGCCGAAAAGCTTCGGGATGGGGAGCTGTTGATTCCCGACCCCGGGACCTACTGCCGGATGCGACCGACCGACCGCTTCACCTTGCGCCCTGGGCGGCAGCGGGTGGAGGGCTTTAGCCTGCGTGGTGCACGGTATCTGGTCTTTGCGCTGGAGGGTGGCGGGGTGTCCCCTGCCCCGCAGTTCCACGTTCGGCTTCCGGTGACACCGGTGGTGGAGAAGCCGTTGCCAAACCTGGGTGGCGTGCTGGCAGGGGTGGCCAAGATGTGCCGCACCACAACTCTGAACTGCCTGCAGGACGGGTTCGTGGATGGCGTCTGGCGGGAGAGCAGCCTGTGGCTGGGCGATGCGGTGGCGCAGGATTGGGCGCTGCGGGCGATCTCGGATGATCCACGGCCGCTGCTGTTCGCCATCGACATGGCGACGGAGGGAGCGGACGCGGAAGGGCTGTTGCCAAGTGTCCTGCCGGGAGAGATTCCGGCCTATGCCGTCACGGATTACAACTTCAGTTGGGTCGAATTGCTGTCGGGCTGTGCGACACATCCGGGAATTGCAGAGCCGGAGGCGGTTTGGCAGAGGCATTGGGGCACGCTGACCCGGATGCTTGAACGGATGACAGCGTTCCGGGGACCGGATGGGCTACTGCGCAATCCGCCGGGGCGGCGGCTGTTCCTGGACTGGTCGCCGATGAGCCGGGCGGAGCCCAATCTGACGCTGAACCTGCGCTATCTGCACGCGCTGCACTTGGCGGCGGCGATGGCCGAGCGGGTGGGGCGGACGGCAGATTGGGCCGAACAGGCCGGGGAACTTTCCGCCGCTCTGCAGGGTCATCGTGCGGCGGACGGGTGGCGTGAAAGTCCAGGCGGTGAGGCCGCAAGCCAGTTGGCGCTGGCGATGCTGATCCTGACGGGAATCGCCGCGGGGGATGAGGCGACGGCACTGGCCGACCGGATCGTCGGTCGCTCACTTGACCTGCGGGATGGGCCGTTGGAGGGTCAGCCAACACTGGCCAGCCCGTTCATGCACCACTACGTTTTCCTGGCTTTGCAAAGGCTTGGCCGTCGCTTGGACATCCAGGCGATCATTGCAGCGCGCTGGGGCCGCTGGGTGCAGGACGGTTGCGTGACCACGCCAGAGAACTGGTCGATCGACTTCCCGGACGGGTCGGCCTGCCACGGGTTTTCGGCACACCCGCTGGGTTGGCTTTAGAAATCCAGGTGCTCGACGCTGAGTGCGTTCTGCTGGATGAACTCGCGCCGGGGTTCGACGACGTCGCCCATGAGTTTCGAGAAGATGTCGTCCGCCTCGGCCAGGTCGTCGACCTTGACCTGGAGAAGCGTCCGCGCCTCGGGGTCCAGGGTGGTTTCCCACAGCTGGTTCGGGTTCATCTCGCCCAGGCCCTTGTAGCGCTGCAGGGTCAGGCCCTTTTCGCCCTCGGCCAGGATGGATTTCAACAGGTCGATGGGGCCGTGGATCGCCTGTTCACGGTCCTTGCGGACCAAGCGGGCGGGATCGCGGTAGATGTCACGGGTCTGGCCGGCGACCTGGGACAGGCGCCGCGCCTCACCAGAGCGGAGGACAGCGCCGTCCAGCGTCCGCAGCTCCTCAACCCCGCGCAGGATGCGGGACAGGCGGATGCCGTGATCCTGGGTGATGCGGCCGGACCAGCCACGCTCGAACTCTTGGGCGATCATGTTCAGGCGACGCGCGACGGTGTCTGCGACGGCCTGCAGGTCGGCGTCGGCCTTGCCCGGGTCAAAGGCACCGGCGAGGGCGGCCTGTTCCAGGATCGGGCGCGGGTAGTGGGTCGGGAAGGCGTCGAGGACCCGGCGGAACTGGCGTGCGCCTTCCACGACGCGCGCAAGGTCGTTGCCGGCGATTTCCTGGCCGTCCTGCAGGCGGAGGACCGCGCCCTCGGTTCCCATGTCGATCAGGTAGTCCTCAAGCGCGGCCTGGTCCTTGAGGTAGACCTCGGACTTGCCGCGCGCGACTTTGTACAAGGGCGGCTGGGCAATGTAGAGGTAACCGCCTTCGATGAGCTGAGGCATCTGGCGGAAGAAGAAGGTCAGCAGAAGCGTGCGGATGTGGGCGCCGTCGACGTCGGCGTCGGTCATGATGACGACCTTGTGATAGCGCAGCTTGCCGATGTCGAACTCGTCGCGGCCGATGCCGGTGCCAAGGGCGGTGATCAGCGTCCCGATCTCCTGGCTGGAGAGCATGCGGTCGAAGCGGGCGCGTTCGACGTTCAGGATCTTGCCGCGCAGGGGGAGGACGGCCTGGTTGGACCGTGAGCGGCCCTGCTTGGCACTGCCGCCGGCCGAGTCACCCTCGACCAGGAAGAGTTCGGACTTGGCGGGATCGCGTTCCTGGCAGTCGGCGAGCTTGCCGGGGAGGGAAGCCACGTCCAGGGCCGTCTTGCGGCGGGTCAGTTCGCGGGCTTTTCGGGCGGCTTCGCGGGCCAGGGCGGCCTCGATGATCTTGCCGACGATGATACGGGCCGGGCCGGGGTTCTCTTCGAACCATTCCGACAGCTTTTCGTTCACCAGATTCTCGACCGCTGGGCGGACTTCCGACGACACCAGCTTGTCCTTGGTCTGGCTGGAGAACTTCGGGTCCGGCACCTTGACGGACAGCACACAGGTCAGCCCCTCGCGCGCGTCGTCGCCGGTGAAATCCACCTTTTCACGCTTGGCGATGCCCGAGGACTGCGCATAGCCGGTGATCGTGCGGGTCAGCGCACCGCGAAATCCAGCGAGGTGAGTACCGCCATCACGCTGGGGAATGTTGTTTGTGAACGGCAGTACGGTTTCGTGGTAGCTGTCATTCCACCACATCGCCACTTCGACGCCGATGCCATTCTTTTCGCCCACCATGTAGATCGGCTCGGCCATGACGCTGGTCTTGGACCGGTCGATGTACTTGACGAATTCCCGGACGCCGCCTTCGTAGAACAGCTCGATCTTCTGGGGTTCTGCGTGGCGTTCGTCTTCCAGAACGATGCGGACGCCGGAATTCAGGAACGCCAGTTCCCGGAGCCGCGTTTCCAGCGTCTTGAAGCTGTAGTCGAGGTTCGAGAAGGTACCTTCGGGACGATTGGTCTTGGCGCTGGCCAGGAAGCGGACCATCGTGCCCTTCTTGCCGGGGGCGGGGCCGACCTCATGCACATGGGTGACGCAGTCGCCATCTTCGAACCGGGCGCGGTATTCGGTGTCGTTGCGCCAGACGGTGAGTTCAAGCCATTCCGACAGCGCGTTCACCACGGACACGCCCACCCCGTGCAGACCGCCCGAGACCTTGTAGGCGTTGCCGCTGTCGTCGGTATTGTTGAACTTACCGCCCGCATGGAGCTGGGTCATGATGACCTCGGCCGCAGAAACGCCTTCTTCCTGGTGGATGTCGACCGGGATGCCGCGGCCGTTGTCGCGCACCGAAACGCTGTCATCTGCGTGGATGATCACCGCAACTTCGGTCGCGTGACCGGCCAGCGCCTCGTCAATGCCGTTGTCGACGACTTCGTAGACCATGTGGTGCAGGCCCGAGCCGTCGTCGGTGTCGCCGATGTACATGCCAGGGCGTTTGCGAACCGCCTCCAACCCCTTGAGAACCTTGATGGAATCGGCACCATAAGCGGCGGTGTTCTTGGGCTGGTCAGCCATGCGTGGGAAACCCTGATCGTTACGCGCGAGTTATAGCGTTTTGGGCCGGGAATGTCACCCCTTGGCCACAAGATTTGGTGGTCAGATGAAGGGGATAACCAGGCCGACCGCAATCAGAAGAATGCCCGACCCGATGTTCAGCTTCCGCACGCTTTCGGGGCTGGACAGCAGCTGGCGCGCCCGGTCCAGAAAGAGTGCCAAGCCCAGATTGCCGGCCATCGGGATCAGCGCCGAGATTGCGATGATCGCGGCGACATCGGGGGCGGTCAGGCGTTCAAGCGTGAAGAAGCCGGGCAGCGCGCCCATGTAGAAGAGGATGGCCTTGGGGTTGCCGATCACCGCCGCGACGCCGACGGAGAACCCCGCCCACATGCCGGGCCGTGTAAGGCGGCTGTCGGCGCTCATCGTGGCGGCGGGCTTGCGGATCTGGAGGTATCCCATGACCAGAAAGATCAGGGCAGCGACCCAGCGCAGGACCAACAGGAAATCGCCATAGGCAGTCTCGATCCAGCTGAGGCCAAGGATTGCGGCAAGGGGCCAGACGAGGTCTCCCAGCGCCACGCCGATGGCCAGCGGCCAGGCGGCGGCGAAACCTCCCGACAAGGCGCGGGCGGTCAGGGCGACCCATACCGGGCCGGGGACGGCCCAGAGGCCCGCCATGCCAAGTGCGTAGAGCAGGAGTTCGTGGAAGGAGACAGTCATGCGAGCGCTTTAGAACAGCCCGCCAAGAAGGTCGAGGGGCTTGGTTGCGTCCCATGCTTCACTCGTCAGATCAAGGACTTGCAGGTGATCCTCGGGGTTGTCGCGGTGCAGTGTGCCGCTTCGCGCGCCGGTCAGGTCGATGTAGGTGAGCGGATTTCGGATGGGCCGGAAGCCTGCGGCAGGATAAAGTTGCGCAGTGCCGAAGAGAAGTACGTGGCGGGCCGGGGACTTGCGCGCTGCGTCGAGGGCAGCCTGCAGAAGCATCGCTGCGTGGCCTTTGCCGCGATGGTTCGGGTCGGTGGCAACATCCGCAATCCCGGCGATGGTCACAAGGTCGTCGCCCAGCCGGACGGCGCGCAGTTGGACGGCGAGATGGGCGATGATCCCGTCCTGGCGAAGGACATGGCGCCAAGTGTGGCGGGTCTGGAAGAAGCTGCGACCGCCAAAATCCGTGCTGAAGCAGCGTGCGAGGAGTGCCGCGATGGCGGCCTCATCAGCGTTCGTGAGCAAATGTTCAGGAATGATTTCGGGGATCATGCGGTCACCTGGGAAATGCCGTCCTTATCGGCAACATGGAGGGTGCGGCCACGGGGGCCGAGGGAAGTGAAGAGGTCAGGCTCGGTCCCGGTCATCAGGGCTTGGGCGTCCAAGGCGCAGATCTCGTCATAGAGCGCGGCGCGGCGGTGTTCGTCGAGATGGGCGGCAACCTCATCGAGGAGGAGGATCGGCGCGCGGCCAAGATCCTGCGCCAAGGCGCGGGCATTGGCGAGGATCAGGCTGATCAGCAAGGCTTTCTGTTCGCCGGTGGAGCACTGGTCGGCAGGAATATCCTTGGCTGTGTAGCGGGCCAGGAGGTCGGCACGGTGCGGGCCGATCAGGGTGCGCCCGGCCGCGATGTCCCGGCGTCGACCTTCGGCGAGGGCCTGGGCAAGGTCCTGGGGTTCCTCGGTGCCGTCCGGGCCGGTAAGGGTCAGGTCTGCTGAGGGGAAGGCGCTGGCGGGGTCGGCGGCAGTGGCGATGCGGGCAATGGCGGCGCGGCGGTGTGTGGTGATGGCCTCACCAGCTTCGGCCATCTGGGATTCGAGGGCGGAGTACCAGTGCGCGTCGGTCACCTGGTCCTTGATCAGCCGGTTCCGGTCGCGCATCGCCTTTTCGTATGTGAGCGAGTGTTCGGCATGCTCGGGGAAGAAGGACAGGGTCATTCGGTCCAGGAAGCGGCGGCGGCCCTCGGCTGCCTCGATCCAGAGGCGATCCATTGCCGGGACCAGCCAGAGGACACGCAGGATGCGGCCAAGGCTGGCCTGCGTTGCGGCCTTGCCGTCGATGCGGACCTGCCGCGCCTCACCGGGCTCTGCCCAGGTTTCGAGGTCATGCGCGGCACTTAGGCCCTGGACGGCGGCGGTGATCTTCCAGCCCAGGCCTTCCGGCTTGCGGGCCAGGTCCTCGGCGGCGGCGCGGCGAAGGCCACGGCCGGGGGACAACAAGGACACGGCTTCCAGGATGTTGGTCTTGCCCGCACCGTTGGGGCCGGTGATGGCGACGGGGCGGCCGTCGAAAGCAAGCCGCGTGGCCCGGTGGCTGCGGAAATGCGTGAGCGCGAGCGTTTCGATCGCAAGACCGCCCACCGGGTTTCCCTTTCAGTGCAGTGGCTTGTCAGACCCGCATCGGCATGACGACGTAGACGGCAGAAGTATCGTTGCCTTCGCGCATCAGGGTCGGGTCGGCGGCAGAGTTGAAAAGGAAGACGGCATTCTCGCGGTCGACCTGGCTGGCGATCTCCAGCAGGTACTTGGCGTTGAAGCCGATCTCCAGCCGGTCGTCGCCGTAGGCCACGGCGAGCTCTTCCTCGGCAGCACCGCTGTCGGGCGAGTTCACGGACAGGACAAGCCGGTCTTCTTCCAGCGACAGCTTCACCGCACGGGACCGTTCCGAGGAAACGGTGGCCACGCGGTCGACGGCCTTGGCGAACTCCGAGGCGTCAACTTCCAGCTTGCGGGTGTTCCCCGTGGGGATCACGCGGGTGTAGTCGGGGAAGGTGCCGTCGATGACCTTGGACGTCAGCGTGATGGCCGGGGTCGCAAAGCGAACTTTCGTTTCGGAAACCGAGACGGCGATGGTCGCGTCGTCGTCGTCGAGGAGTTTCCGCAGCTCTCCCACTGTCTTGCGGGGCACGATCACGCCGGGCATCCCGTCGGCCCCTTCGGGCAGGGGCGCGTCGATCCGGGCAAGGCGGTGGCCGTCGGTGGCAACACAGCGGAGGACCTTGCCAGAGTCGCCGGTGGAGACGTGCATGTAGACGCCGTTCAGGTAATAGCGCGTTTCCTCGGTCGAGATCGCGAACTTCGCCTTGTCGAAGAGCCGCCGCAGAACCGGCGCAGGGGCGGAGAAGTTCGAGGAATACTCCGAGGTCGCCATGACGGGGAAGTCTTCCTTCGGCAGCGTCGCCAGGCTGAAGGTCGACCGGCCCGCCGCGATGGTCAGGCGGCCCGCGGCGGCGTCCTCGGTCAGGTTCACGAGTGAGCCGTCGGGCAGCTTGCGGGTAATCTCATGCAGCATGACCGCCGAGACGGTCGTTGATCCGGGGCGTTCGACCATCGCGGGGGCGCGGTCGACAACCTCGATATCCAGGTCGGTGGCGCGGAAGGAAACCTGTGCACCCTCGGCCTCGATCAGGACGTTGGCGAGGATCGGGATCGTGTTGCGGCGTTCGACCACCGACTGCGCCTGGGCGAGCGCCTTCAGAAGCGTAGCGCGTTCGATCGAGAGTTTCATCCTGGCTTCCCCCTGCCGACCCTTGAAGGGACAACGAATTATCCGGTTTTCACCGGTTCACAAGTGTTGGTTGGACTGTGAAAGGCTTTGCAGGGGCCGTCAAGTGCGGCCCCCGATCAGCCCTGCAGAAGGCGGCGCAGAAGCTGCAGATCGTCGGCAAGCTGGCTGTCGATGGTCATCAGCTCTTCGATCTTGCGCACGCCGTGCATGATCGTGGTGTGGTCGCGGCCCCCGAAGCGGCGACCGATCTCCGGCAAGGACCGCGGAGTCAGCTGCTTGGACAGATACATCGCCACCTGGCGCGGCCGCGCGATGTTGCGCAGGCGCTTCGGTCCGATCATGTCCGAAAGGCGGATGTTGTAGTGTTCGGCCACCTTGCGCTGGATCTCCTCGATCGACAGCTTGCGGTCCGACGAGCGCAGGATGTCGGCCAGGCAATCCTGGGCGAGGTCAAGCGTGATCTCGCGGCCCACCAGCGAGGCGAAGGCGAAGAGGCGGGTCAGCGCGCCTTCCAGCACGCGGACGTTGGTGGTGATGCGATGGGCGAGGAACTCCAGTACGCCATCGGAGAGGACGAGGCCCTTGTACTGCGAGCGGTAGAAATCGACCTTCTGCTGCAGGATACCGAGCCGCAGTTCGTAATCGGTCGGGTGCAGATCGACGACAAGTCCGCACTGCAGGCGCGACTTGATGCGTTCCTCGAGATCCTTGATCTCGCCCGGGGCGCGGTCGGCCGAGATGACGATCTGCTTGTTCTGATCCACCAGCGCGTTGAACGTGTGGAAGAATTCCTCTTGCGTGGAGTCCTTGCCGGCGATGAACTGCACGTCGTCGACCATCAGGACGTCGACCGAACGGAACAGTTCCTTGAAGTCCATGACCTGCCGTTCGCGCAGGGCCTGCACGAAGCGGTACATGAACTGCTCGGCAGACAGGTAGAGCACGCGCAGTTCAGGACGGCGGGCCGAAAGCTCATGAGCGATGGCGTGCATGAGGTGGGTCTTGCCGAGGCCGACGCCGCCATAAAGGAAGAGGGGGTTGAACGTCACCGGGCCACCTTCGGCCACCCGACGGGCGGCGGCGTGGGCAAGCTCGTTGGGTTTGCCGACGACGAAACTGTCGAAGGTGAAGCGGGCATCCAGCGGTGCGCCGGGAAGCTCTTCGTCCGCGGCACGGGCGCGGGCGGGTTTTGCAGCGGGTTTCGCGGCCACTTGCGCTGGACGCGCCTCGGCCACAGCGGTGCCGACCGCAAACTCGACCCGATCGACCAAGGCACCCGCCGAGGTCAGCTGGGTGCGGATATGGTCGGCATAGTTGCGCTGGACCCAGTCACCGAAGAAGATCGTCGGCACTTCAAAGCGCGCGACGCCGTTCTTCAGGTGGGACAGCTTGAGGGGTTCGATCCAGGTGACATAATTGTTCTTGCCGACACGCTTGATCAGCTCTTCGCGAACCTGCCCCCAGGTTTCATTCGTCATTCTTTAACCTGCCAATATCCCCGGACCGGCACAGGCTGCCGACCCTCTCCTGTCGTGTCTTCCACGAGCCGCTTCGTGCATGCCCCGCGCTGGCCGGAGAAATCGGCCTGCCAGTCTGGACCTGTCAGAGGGACTGAACAACCGCATAACAAAGGATCCCGGCAAGCAGGTGCCTTTGCCATACGGACGGAGTAGCTTGGCTGCTACTTCCAACCAATTGATCGCAAACGGAAAACTCAAATAATTCGCCCATCAGGCGCCGTCTCTGTGCAGCAGTTTTCCTTTTGCGACCCGTTCATGTCCCCCAAGACGAAGTGAATCGCCTAAGCACGCTAGCAACGCCTGCACGGGGTCTGCAACCGAACAACGCGCTTGACAGAGATTAACGAAAATCGAATCCGAAGGCTCTGGCAAATCGGCAACGGGGGGTCGAAACCGCGCATCCGAAAAGCGCACAAATGCCGAAGGGCGCAGCCCATGCGGGTGCGCCCTTGCTGTTCCGGATTCGTCCAGATGGACGGGTCAGACCTGGGTGGTGGCGACGGCCTTCACGCGCGAGGCGAGGCGCGACATTTTCCGCGCGACGGTGTTCTTGTGCAGCACACCCTTCGTCACACCGCGGGCGAGTTCCGGCTGGGCGGCCTTCAGCGCGGCCTGGGCGGCTTCGCCGTTGCCAGAAGCGATAGCTTCTTCAACCTTGCGGAGGAAGGTGCGGATGCGCGAGCGGCGGGCCTTGTTGATGGCATAGCGGGCTTCCGACTGGCGGGCGCGCTTCTTGGACTGTTCAGTATTGGCCATGATGGCTTCCTTGCGGTCTATCGGTTTCAATTCTGTCGCACGAAAGACCAGAAGGCCCCATCCGGAAGGATGGATCTGATTCTTGCCTAAGCGGGCCCACGCGCATGTGGGGCGGCCTATAGACCAAGGCTCGGGGAAAGGAAAGCCCCAAGGCGTCAGCCGTCCACCGGTCTGGCCGGAGCTGCCCCGGGCCAAAGGAGGCGCTGGTCGCCGCCCAGCTTGGAATTGCCCAGTTCCTTGATCTTGTCCGCCCGCGCCGCGATCTGCGGGTCGGGGTCAATCGTCAGGTAAGCCGGGATCCAGGCCAGTTCGAAGTCACGCGCCTTGCGGGGGCCACCGACGGTCTGCGTCTCGCCGGTGATCTTCTGCACCGCCGAGGGGTCGTCCAGCCCGTCGAGCGTAAAGGCAACGATGCGCGTGAGGGCACCATCGCAGGTGGCAAGAAGATCGGGTCGCCGGTCCTGCAGCAGCGCTGCGCTGGTCACGAGTGGCGCGACGGCATGCAGCTGGTAATGCAGCGCCAGCTTTCCGCGCCACATCTCGTTCGGCAGGCTGCCGTCAGGGTTGGCGGTGCAGGCGACGAGGCGCAGCGTGTTGGCGCCCCAGTCGATCAGGGTGGGGTCGTCCAGCACCAAGCCGACCCTGGTGACGGCAAGCCCGGCCCAGGCACGCAGGTTGTTCTGCGAGGCGCGGGGCGGGGCTTCGGTGTCGAAATAGGCCATCGTCTCGCGCGACCGAGCCAGAAGCCAGGCCTCGATCTCGGCCTTCCCCTCGGGCTGGGGCACGACCTTCAGCGCGGCGGCGTAGGCGAAGGCGATACCCCCCACCCGCGAGGGGGCGGATAGGTTCGCCCCCTGCGTCTGCAGATCGCTTAGCGCATCAGCCTTGGCCCAGACGTAGATGCTGTCCATCACGCAGGTAGCGGCCTTCTGTGCCGCGTCCGGCTTGGTGTCCAGCTCGTTCAGGATGTTGGTCTGCTTGGCAAGTTCGGTGATGAAATCGTCGATCGGCTTCAGGGCCGCAGTCACGGCCTTGTCGCTTTCCTCGTCAAAGTCGCTGCGGTTCTTGCTGTCGTCGGTGTAGCGGCTGCCGAAGCCCAAAGCGACGACAGGTTTGGCCTCCTCGGGGCATTTCGGTGCCTCTTCGGCCGCCAGCGGACTGGCGAGGAGGAGGAGCAAGGCAAAAGATCGCGTGGTCATTGGTTGACCTCCGTCGAAAGTTTCAGGGAGCGCAGGCGTTGCGCGGCATCTTCGCTGCCAAGGTCGGCGGCCTCTTGCAGCCAGTCCAGCGCCTCGTCCCGCGAGGGGTCGGTGCCGATGCCGAAGACCAGCGCCTCGGCGTAGTCGACCATCGCGGCAGGCTCGCCCGCCTCGGCGGCGCGGCGAAGCCAGTCGGTCGATTCCAGAACGCCTGCCGGGGTGGTGGCGGCCTTGCGCAGGATCAGGGCGTATTCGCGCATGGCGATGGCACTGCCGGATTCGGCTGCCGAGAGGTAAAGCGCGGTCTCGTCGATGGTCCGGTCGGCGATGGCGCGGATTTCCGGCGTGGCGGCGCGCAGGCGCGCCAGCGTGCCGGGCAGGTCCTCGGGCGCGCTGAAGCGGACAAGGTCCTCGAACAGCGCCGCAGACCGTGCGGGGTCGTATTGGGGCGACGACCGGCGCGAGTAGATGTTGAGCAGCCGGTGGATTGCGGTGCGGCTGCCTTCTTCCCGCGCTGCCTCATAGTAGGCCAGGATCTTCGGCTGGTCGGCGTCGGTGCCGTAGCGGCCGTAGACGTCGGCAAGTTCGGCCAGCGCAAAGCCCTCGCCCGCCGCGAGGTAGTCCGAGATGCGGAGCCAGCGTTCGAAAAGGGTCCGGTCCCCGACGCGGCCGATGGCTTCGGTCAGGCGAAGCGCCTCGTCGAAAGTGCAGGCGGTGATCGACGTGGCGCGGGTCAGGTAGTCGGCATAGACGGTGCGGTCCTTGATCAGCGGCAGGGCCAGGAGCAGCGCATCGAAATCGCCACGTGCATCCACGATGTCGCCGTATCTGTCCATGACTGCGGCCAGGCTGGGAAAGGTGTCGGGATCGGCCAAGGGCAGCATCGCAAGCGCATCGCCGACACCCCGGTCGGCCAGGGGCAACAGGATTTCCAGCGCCTCGGCCTGTGTTGCGGATGTCGCAAAGCCCTCTTCCAGCAGGGCCTCGGCGAACTGGGTTGCCGCAGAGGGTTCGCCCAGCGCGACGGCCTTGCGAAAGAGATCCAGCACCGCGCCGCGTTCGGCGGGGGTGTCCGCGGCCTTCATCGCCAGCGCGGCACGGGCGGTGGTCACACCGGGGAACCGGGTGGCGTAGTCCTCCCAGAAGGCCAGCGTCGCGGCCGGGGCCTGGCGCTGTTCCAGAAGATACATGTACTGCGCGATGGCGGTGATCCGGCCAGTCAGGGCCTGGGTCTGGATCTCGGCCTCGGCGATGGGATCGGGGGTTGCCGCAAGGCCGGCCAGTTCTTCCGGCGAAAAGTCTACGGCCTCGGTTGCGGTGCTGTCGGCGACCTGGACCCAATAGTCGGCCTCTTCGACCTGGGGCGCATCGGGGGCGCGGCAGATGAAGCCGCTGGAAAGCTGCTGCATCGGGTCAACTTCTCCGGAACTGACCACGGCCTGCATCAGCCGGTCCATCACGGAATAGAACTCTTCCGGGGTGCGGGCGGTGCGGAACTTCATCGGCGCGGTCCGTTCCATCGCGGCGTATTCGCCAAGGTCAATGGCCCGTTCCAGAAGCTTCAGCGCCTCGGCCTCGCCAGCCCAGCGGCCCTTGTCGGCCAGCACCTTGTCGGCCATCGCGATCAGCGACCAGGCCGGCGCGTCCGGGGTCTGGACCAGATTTGCAAGCGCCTTGCTGTAGCGGGGGACCCAGTCCGGATTTCTCCGCGCCTGGGCCTGAAGGAAGAGGACGTGGCTGGCCGCGCCCGAGGACCAGGCTTCCCCGGCCGAGCTGTACAGGGCCTCGGCGGTTTCCAGGTCACGCGGCACCAGCGCGCCGTCGGCCTCGATGCGGGCAAGTGCGACCTGGGCATACGGCAGCCCGGCATCGGCTGCGGCGGTCAGGTAGCGCAGAAGGGTGTCGTTGTCCTTGGGCAGATCCTCGGCCCGCAGGTGAATCTCGGCCACTCGCCAGGCCGAAAGCGCATCGCCAAGGTCGGCGGAAAAGCGGTACCAGCGTTCGGACAGGACCGGGTCACGGGTGACGATGTCGCCGTTCATGTATTCCCGCGCGATCCGGTTCACGCGGTCGCAGATCAGCGGGTCAAGCTTGCCGACCAGCGCACCGAAGGCCATCGTGACGCCCAGTTCGGGGGGGACATCCCAGCCCTTGACCGGGTTGCCCTGAATCTCGCGTTCGACCAGTTGCAGGATGGCGTCGGCATTGCCGCCAAACCCGGCCTGCAGAAGCAGCTCTTCGCCCTTGGCCACGTCACGTTCGATCCCGACACCGCGCATCAGATACCCGGCAAGCAGGTGCTGCGCCCGGGGGGTCTGGCGCAGGTCCAGCGCGGCAAGCTGTTCCACCAGCCGCTCGCGCTGCAGGTCCGCGACCTGTCCGGTAGCCACCAGAAGCTCTATCCGATCGATCAGCATGTTGGCTGGCGAATACTGCGGGTCGATGCTGCGGAAGTTCGACTGCACCGCATCGACCGTGTCGAACCAGCGCTGCGGGTCCAACTCGATCAAGCGGCGGAAGTCGCGCTTGATGATCGCGGTATCGGTTTCGGGAAGGGCGTCGAGGGTGACGCCCTCCCATTTCGCCACCAGCGCTTCATCCGAGGGCCGGGGTTCGCAGACTTTGCCGGTTTCAAGCGCGGGCGGCTCGAAGACAAGGTCCACGGTCTGCGCCCCTGCCTCGGCGGGCAGAGCCAGGATCAGAAGTGTGGCGAGGATGCGCTGCATGGGCTTGGGCCCTCCGGTCAGGGTTGCTTGGCCAGGGCGTTCGGCGTGACGGTGGCGGTGTAGCTGCCGCCGGTGCCGGACAGGACGATGGCCACGCCCTCGCGCCGCTTGAGGTCGACGGCCGGAACGGTGGCGACCACGGTCTCGCCGTCGCGGACTTCGAAATCCAGCGTCAGCGGGGCCTTCAGCGCCACTGCGCCGCCCGTGCTGGGGGCGATGCCTTCGATCGCAATGGCCTTGGCTTGCGGCACATAAAGGTCGGCGGACGCGATGTCCGAAAGGTTGTAGAACGTCACATCGGCCTGTGCCGGGTTGCGGGTGATCTTGTCGACCACCAGCGCCGAAGTTCCATCGGCGCCGACGACGAAGGAATAGAAGGTGGCGGGCTGGATCGCCTCGGTCGCCGTGGTCTCGCCCGAGGTGATGCGGACCTCGGTCTCGCCGTCGATGACGACATAGGGGGTGACGCCCTTTTCGACCCGGTCGAAGCTGGCGGACTGAATCACCGCGACCGAGGCCGAGGCGTCGACGACGCGGACAAAGCTGGACTTGGGGTTTGCCACGTCTTCGTAGAGGCTGGCGTCCTGGGCCGTCACAGCGGATGCGGCAAGGATCAGGAACGGAAGGGTCAGGTGGATGCGTTTCACGACGCGTCTCCTTTCTGGGTGGGACAAAGGGTAAGGGCGGAAGTGTCGGTCAGCGGCCTGTCAAAGCGGACGGACACATGGACAAGATCGGGGTGCCAATAGGGTTCCAGCTTCAGGAAGAAGCGGCCAGTGGCCCGCAGGCGGTCGGACCGTTCGATGCGCACGGATCGGCGGATGCCCGCCTTGGTCTCGAACGTGACATCAGCCACCCGCGCTCCTTCGCCGCCGTGGTCGAAGAGGAAGGCGTCCTGCGGTTTCAGCTGACCCGGCTGGAAGCTGGCGGTCAGGGCGTTGTCGGCAGCCGTCGTTTCGGTGGCGATGTCGCAGGCGGGGCCGGCAGCGACGATCAGTTCGTCCATCGGCACGGGGCCGAACTGGGCAAGGCTGTTGTAGATCGGGTTTTCCCAGACCAGGAAGGTCGGGCGGTCCTCGGCGAATTCGCGCGAGGTGAGGTAGGAGGTCATCGAGCCGAACTGGTTGCCACCGGTGATGGCATAGTTGACCGCCTCGATCCCGGTGTATTCGGACAGGAACCCGGCGAAGTTGTTGATGCTGCTGTCAGAAAAGGAAGTGCCGACCAGAACCAGGCTGGCTTCGTCGCTGCCGGTTCCGAAGATGTCCAGCACTTCGCCCTCGGCCGGAGCTTCGGTGGTTTCGGCTGGGGCCTCGTCCGATGCTGCGGGATCGGCGAAGATGTCGGCGGCAGAGAGGTCCGCACCCGAGGCCTGGGTCGTGACCCAGGTGGTCGCTTTGACCTGCGGCAGGGTTTCCTTGCAATAGGTCTGCAATTCGCGGCGCAGACCGGAGAAGGCGATCTCGGGCGCGGCTTCCTGCGAGGTGAATTCCACCGGGGTCACGTCGGCATACGCGGGTAGGCTGCGGATCATCTCGCCGATGGCTTGGGCGGCAAGGCGCGCGCCCGTGGGTGTCCAGTGGAAGTCGGCTTGGAAGAAGACCTTTTCGTCCAGCTTCGCGGCCAGCATGGCGGTCATCAGGTCTGGCGCGGGCACACCGGCGGCATTCAGACGATCCGTCACGTCCTTGTAGTTCGCCTGCATCACCGCTGGGTCATAGCCATACTGGGCCGCCTCGGGCGGAAGATACTGCGGCATCGCCTGACCCTTGGTCGGCACGTTGACGTAGATGAGCGTGGTGCCCTGTTCGGCGAGGACGCGGGTCAGTTGGGCCAGCTGGGCAACGACGGAATCGTCCATCGGGTGCTGCAGGCGCAGGTCGGACTGGACGCGATAGAAGACGCCATCCGTGCCTTCGATACTGGCCGAGGGGGCAAGTTCCGTATTGGCGCATCCGAACTGCGAGGGTCCCGCCTGGACGGCGGGGGCGAACAGGACGCAGAAGACAAAAACGGGGCGCATCATGGGGCGGCTCCTTCCAGGGTCGGGCGCAGGGGCGGGCGCTTGCTGCTTGCAAGGTCGGGTGAGGCGGCGGGCAGGGAGGCGGGCTGAAGCGCCTCGCCGCCGGGGATTTGCCGCGAAAGGGCAAGGGCCATCGCCTGAACGCCCGGATCGGGGCTGGCCAGCGCCAGTTCCAGCGCGGGGCGGGCGGCTGCAGGGTCGGGGGGCAGGCCCAGCTCACCCTGGATATGGCTGAGTGCAAGCTCCATCGCGGCTTTTTCGTCCCCGGCCTGGGCAGCCAGAAGCAGGAGTTCGCGGGCCTTCGGTATGTCGGTCTCGAAGGGTGCGCCCTGCATCAGCATCCGGGCCAGGCCAGCGGCGGCCCGGGCGTCGCCGCGCCGGGCCGCGCGGTCAAGGACGCCGCGGATGTTGCGCAGGCGGGCGGGGCCGAACTCGGCCTTCGTGTCGGTCACGGTGGCCAGAAGGCGCGGCAGGGCAAAGTCGCGGCCCTGGTAGACGGCGATGGAATAGTAGTGCGCCGCATCGTCGACGAAGGCGGGGTCGTTCCGTTCCTCCAGCCGCTTTGCGAAGCGGGCGGCGGCCAGCCCCTCGCCCGCGTCGGCCAGTGAGCGGAGCTGGACGTCAGACAGTTCCTTTCCCGCAAGCATCGACTTGCGCAACGCCTTCAGCGACGGGCTGCCCGAGATGGCCGGAGGAAGCACCACTTCGGCCCAGACCGGAACGGGTGCGAGCAGGGCAAGAACAAGCCCGATATGGAGCAGGTTACGCACCGCTTTTCACCGGGCCTTGCGCGTCCCAGAGCGCGGGGTCGGTCAGGTAGCGCACCGGGAATTCCCAGATCACCACCTCGGGCGGGGCGTCGCGGAAGTCGGGCGAGGCGAGGTAGTCCAGCATCGGGCGGGCGGGTCCCCTGCCCTCTTCCGCCAGATTCAGCACGTCGCGGCGCAGCGCCAGCTTAAGCGCCTCGGCGAAGCTGAAGGTCGGGTTGGCGGAATAGGAGGTGCCGATCAGAAGGGTCGCCCCGGCCTCGGTCCCGGCGAAGATGTCCAGTCCCGCGCCCGTTGTCGTGGGGGTGACGACATAGGGGGTCGCCATCTCGGGCATCAGGCCCAGTTTAGGTGCAAGGTCGTCGCTGGTGACGAAGGACACCAGGTCACCGGTGAACTGCTTCTCCTGGCCGGTCTGGACGGCGAAGTCGGTTTCGCCCTGCGCCACCAGGCCCGAGGCCGCCAGCGCGCGCGCCACATGGTCGGCCCCGTTCGGGGTCCAATGAGTGTCGGTGCGGAAGAAGGCCGCGTCGCGGGCGGCGTCGACGCGCAGCGCCGCCCGGGCGTCGAGTACGGGAACTTCGCGGTCGCGCAGGCCAGCAAGGAAGGCGTCGTACAGGGTCGCGATACCTTTTGCCGTTTCGGGGTCGCTGTGGGCGACGTGGACGTCCAGCTTGCCGGGCACCGGCACGACCACCAGGCGCGCCCCGACGGCGGCCAGCCGGTCGCGGATCCGGGCGATGCGGTCCAGCGACGGGTCAAGGTCGTCGGTCAGGGGACGGATCTCCTCGGCGGTGAAGAGCCAGCCATCGCTGCCGATGACCACGCCCTTGCGCCCCTCGCCCACCGCCAGATAGCGCAGCGCGCCCAGCGTGCCGATGGCGCTGTCGCGGTGCGGCAGGGACTTTCGGTAGGTCTCGTCAACTTTCGCCGTCAGCGAGCCGGTCAGGGCGGTGCGGTCGGTGGGCACCTCGTCGGCCCCGGGAAAGCGGGCATAGCCAAGGTTGAAGATCGCCGCATAGGTGAAGAAGGCGACGGGAAGGGCGTAGCGGGCGGCGCGAAGGATGAACTGCATGGGACCACCTAGAACTGGAAATAGAGGAAGGGTGAGAAGCTCTGCTCGGCCAGCCGCATGACCGACAGGGCAAAGAGGATCGAAGTCAGGACCGCAGGAGCCAGCGTGTCGCTGATCGCAAGTGTCCCGCCGGGACCCGAGGGCACGTAGTAGCGGCGCACGACCAGGTCGCGGGCGGACGGTTCGATGGCACAGATCAGGATCGCCAGGGTCATGATGACCAAGCTTTCGCGGGTGACCTGCAAGGAGAGCTCGATCGGCATCGAGACGCCGTTCAGCCCGATCATTCCGGCGTAGAAGTTGGTTGCCTGACCCACATCGACGGCGCGGAAGATGACCCAGCCCAGAAGCACGATCAGCATGGTTCCTGCGATCCGTCCGGCGGTGCGGGGTCGCATTGCCCAGCCCAGCCAGCGTTCTGCAGCCAGCCAGCCACCATGCCAGACGCCCCAGATCACGAAGGTCCAGTTCGCCCCGTGCCACAGGCCGCCCAGCACCATCACCGTCATGAGGTTGATGTAGGTCCGCCGCTCGCTGATCCGGTTGCCACCCAGCGGGATATAGAGGTAGTCGCGCAGCCAGACCGACAGGCTGATGTGCCAGCGGCGCCAGAATTCGGTAATCGAGGCCGAGATGTAGGGCGTGTCGAAATTCTCGCGGAACTTGAAGCCCATCATCAAGCCCAGCCCCATCGCCATGTCGCTGTAGCCAGAGAAGTCGAAGTAAAGCTGCAGCATGTAGGCGATGGACCCGGCCCAGGCCAAAGTGGCCGAGGGGTCCGGGGTCGAGAAGGCAAGGTCGGCCAGGGGCGCGATCGAGTCGGCGATAAGCACCTTCTTCGCCAGGCCGACGGCAAACCAGGCCATGCCGTCGGCGAACTTCTGAGCGCTGTGGACCCGATGCTCGAACTGGTGGGCAAGGTCCTTGAAGCGCAGGATCGGCCCGGCGACGAGCTGCGGGAACAGTGCGATGAAGGCCGCGAAGTCGAAGAAGTTGGCGGTGGGCTTGGCGTCCTTGCGCAGGATGTCGACGAGGTAGCTGATGCAGTGGAAGACGTAGAACGACACGCCGATGGGCAGGATCAGCCGCCAGTGGATGTCCAGCCCCTCGGCCGTGGTGCCAAGCAGGGCCGCGAAGCTGTCGATGAAGAAGTTGAGGTACTTGAAGACACCCAGCACCGACAGGCAGCCGACAACGCCAACCCCACACCAGAAGCGCGCCTTCTGCGTGTCGAGGTTCGCGCCGATCCTGTGCCCGATGACATAGGTCCAGAGCGTGGTGTGGAACAGAAGCGCCAGGAAGTCGAAGCGCCACCAGCCGTAGAACAGATAGGACCCGGCAAGGATCAGGGCCGACCGGAACCGGAACGGTGTCAGGTAGTACAGCGCCAGGAACAGGGGCAAGAAGAGAAACAGGAAAATCTCCGAGGAAAAGACCATCGGGCTACTCCGGCTGACAGGGGTCGAGGGTTGCGGGCTGGGCGTTGGCGGCAGCGGAGATGACAAAGCCGTCGTCCGCGCCGAGGTAGGCGCCAAGCCAGGGCGAGAAGTCCCCGGCGAACTGGCGCGGGGTCTGTCGGGTCAGGTCATTTCCGGCAAGACGGACCTCGCCCAGACCTGCCGCGCGCAGGCCTTCGCGGTTGCCGCGCAGAAGGTTGTCGGACAGAAGGACCGGGCCAAGGCCGGATTGCGCCGCGACTTCGATCCCCGCCGATCCGTTGTCCGTGACGGCGTTGTCGGCCACGCGGGCCGCGCCGGTCCGCGACAGGCGCAGGCCCGCGGTGCCGTTTCCGGCGATGATGTTGCCCTGCACGGCAACGCAGGTGGCGGGGCCAAGCGAAATGCCGGTGCCCGCGTTGTCGAGGATCACGTTCGCCCGCAGGCCAAGCCGCAGGGTCTTGCCATCGATCTGCACCCCGTTCCGACCGCCACCGGCGATCACGTTGGCGGCGATGACCACATCCTGAAGCGCACCCGAAAGGCGGATGCCCGCGCCGCTGTCCGTCCCGGCGATCCGGTTGCCCGAAAGCAGGACGCCGCGCCCGTCCTTGACGGAAATCGCGGCGGCACCTGCTCGGGACAGCCGGTTGCGGGTGACGACCATGCCGTCCGCGCCCTCGAAGGACAGGCTGAAGACATCCTGAAACCGGCTGCGCGTCACGACCGGCGCGCTGGAGGGTTTCATCAGCCCGCCGGTCAGGACCGAGACGCCCCGGAACGCGGCGGGGCCGTCGAAGCCGAGGTCGGCGAAGGTGGACCGCTCGGCATGGAAGCTGCCCTGCCCGGTCACCAGCAGAAAGGGTCGGAAGCCCGGCACGCGGGCGTTCTTCCCGCCATCGCCGCGCAGCGTGGCCCCGGACAGGCGCACGTCCCCGAAGCTGAGGACGAAGGCCCCGGCGGAGGTGTCCAGTTCCAAGAGGTCGCCGGGGGACAGGACCAGCGCCGCGCCGGGCCAGAGGACGAGGGGCCGCGACAGCCGCCAGCCGTTCGCTCGACGCTGAAGGTAGCCCGCGGCTTCAAGCGCAGGCAGGGTTGCGGTGCCGGACAGAAGGTAGATGACATCCGTGGTGCTGGCCTGGGCCAGTTGCAGCGAAAGATGCCCGTTGCCGCCCGCCAGGATCGAAAGCTGGGTCAGGGCGGCCTGGACGTCGCCCTCCAGCGCCTTCATCGGTTCGGCACTTACCGCAGCGGCTTTCGGTGCCTCGGTCAGCTCCACCCCACCCGCCAGCCGGTCAGCCAGCACGGCAAGCACCTCGGTATCCCCACCTGCGTCCAGCACGCGGGCAATCGCCCCGTGCAGAATCGCATCCGGCTGGGCCGCCGCTGGACCGGCCAGGGGACCGGCCGCAGCAAGGATCGCCACAAGGGATGGCCAAAGACGCATCAGATCGCCTCCGGCAGCCGGTCCGAGGCGAGGATCAGGCCATGCTCCATCGCGCCGAAACCGGTGCCACCACGGAAGACCACGTGGACAAGCTTCAGGTCCGCCTCGGTCGGGTTGGTCAGGGGAAGCGCCTCGTCAGGGTCGATGGCGACCGTCTGGCCACGCTTGACTGTGACCTCGCGCCCGTCGATCAGGCATCGTCCCTCGCCCGAGAGCACGGTCAGCAGGCTGGGTCCCACCCCGGTCCCGTTGACCTGGAGCGAGGCCTTCCGCTGCACCGTCATGAGCCGCATGTCGTTGCCCGTGTCGGTTGCCACCGTCTCGATCCGGCCCCAGGGCATTTCGCGCGTGGTGTGGGTGCGGACCTCGCGCCGTTTGCCGGCCTTCAGCCGGTCGACCAGTTGCTTGACGTCCTGCGAATGTGACCGCTTGGTCACCAGGACGGCGTCGGGGGTGTCGATGACCACCGTGTCCTGCATCCCGATTATCGCCACCAGACGCGTTTCGCTTTGAACCAGCGAATTGTGCGTGTTCATCGCGATCACGTCGCCATGCAGGACGTTGCCGTCAGGGTCCTGGTCGGCGATCTTGTAGACCGCATTCCAGGCGCCGACATCGTCCCACTCCACACCATACAGGGGCGCCAGGGCGATGGCGGGCGTGCGCTCAAAGACCTGGCGCTCGGTCGGTTCGTTCGCGGCCTGCCGGAAGCTGTCCTCGTCCAGGACGATGCCGAGTGTCCGTACCTCGGCCCCATCCAAGGCGGCCTGCACGGCTGCGTGAGTTGTGGGATCAAGGCGCCGGAACTCCTCGATCAAAGTGTCTGCGCGCATCAGGCTGATGCCCGAGGCCCAGAACACCCCGCCCGCATCCAAAAGCCGCTGCGCGTGGTCATGGCCGGGCTTTTCGACGAACTGCGCCACCTCGTGCAGGCCGGGATAGTCCGCGACGGGCCCGCCGTCGGTAATGTAGCCGTAGCCCGTTTCGGGATAGGTCGGCACCACCCCGAAGCTGACGATGCGGCCGTCCTCGGCTGCCGGGTGCATGGCCCGGATGATGCGGTTTATGTCGCCCTTGATCATGTGGTCCGAGGGCAGCACCAGGATGATCGCGTCACGGTTCTGCCGGTGGGCGCAGATCGCGGCAGCAAGCACGGCGGGGCCGGTATTACGGCCGACCGGTTCGCCGACGACCTGGCCCTGCATCTGCAGGTCATCCAGCTGGCGGTGCACTAGCGCGGCCTGGCCTGCATTCGTGACCACGATGGGCTCGGCGAAATCCGGGCCGCGATGGCGCTGCAGGGTGGCCTGGAAGTAGGTCAGGCTGCCCTTGCCCAGGGTGGGCTGGAACTGCTTGGGCTGGTCGATCCGGCTCATTGGCCAGAGGCGGGACCCCATGCCACCGCAGAGAACGACGGGAGTGATGGACTGAGTCATGGCGCGTCTGCCTTCGGTGCGGAGGTAAAGGTGGCGGCGTAGATGGTGATGGGTTTGACAAAACCCGGGACCGGGCGCTGCAGTGTGACGGCTGCCAGCTGGCCGGTGCGGTCTTCCGCCAGCGGCTGGTCCGGGATCAGGCGGAAGGGAACCGGTTCGCCCGGTGCGGCAGAGCCGAGGCCGCCGGGGGCGAGGCGTGCCGTCACTTCGGCACCGTCGGCAAAGCGCAGTTCGACAGCACTGGCCCGGGCAAGATCCAGCATCTCTTCGGGCAGCACGGTGCCGCTGAGAACCAGGGGCGCGTCGGGTTCAGACACCCGCAGGACCGGATCGCCCGCGAAGACCGTGGAACCTGCCGCGACCCCAAGGACCTCGACCCGACACTCGCAGGGCATCACCACGGAAAACGCCTGCCCGGTATTAGAGCGGATGGCAAAGGCAACCTCGCCGGCTTTCGCCCCAGGATCGAGGAAGTCGATCTGGCCTGTTGCCGTGGCGGCGAGGGTGCGGCCATCGAAGCCGACGACGGCGGGGGTCGCAAGCCGGTAAGTGAAGACGCGCTGAAAGACCTTGGTGCCGACCAGCCCAAGCAGAAGAACGGTCAGCGCCACCAGCAGCAGCGTCCCCCCGAACCGCCGCAGCCGGCGCTCTGGGGCCTGCGTCCCCCTGGGCTTTGCGGCCGAGGCAGGTCGCACGGTCAGGACATTGCCCAGCGTGACCAGATCGCCCGCGATGTGCGCGTTCATCAGGTGACGAAGCTGCGGAAGGTGCTCGCCCATCGGCTCCAGAAAGCTCAGCGCAGCCGTGCCCCGGGCCGCGTCGACCTCTTCGACCCTGACCTCGATGGACAGGCCGACGGTGTAGCCCTGAAACCGGAATACCACCCAGGCCAGACGTTCCAGGCCCTGCATGTGCGGATCCATCAGGCCGCTGATCGTCGCGCGGACCAGCGAGATTTCGCGGCCCTTGTACTGCCGTCCGTCGATCTCGACGTGAAAGGGGATGTCAAGCATCGGATGGTCAGCCGGTCCGCCCCAGGTGACAGGTGCCGGACTCTGGCGGGTCGAGGAGGTGATCGCTTGGTCCAAGGGTCGGTCCTTTCAACAGACGGATTTCAGACAAGCCCCGACAAAAGCATGACCCCGAAGGTCAGCCAGCCGAGCGCAAGGAGGTGGACGTAGGTCGAGCCGAAGGCGCGTAGGCGCTGACCCAGGGCGGGGGCAGTGATGCCCGAGGACTGGCGGGTCCAGCGCTGGCGATCCAGGCGGAAAAGGACGTAGCTTTTCACCGCCGCGCCGACGATCTGACCGAAGTACAGCAGGAATGGCCGGGTGATCGGGAAGCCCCGACCCCGGACGGTGGCCAGCACCCAGCAGAAGATGTAGCGTGTGGCCATGACCCAGGCGATGTAGGCGGGAATGACCAGCGGCTCGACGAACAGCGCCGCCAGCGCGACCGAGATGGGCCCGGCGAGTGTGGTCCAGATGCCCAGCTTCTGGTCCAGGATCGACCACCAGGTGAAGAGCCCGATCCGCCGCGGACCAAGTGCCAGCGCGCGGCCATTGGTGCGCAGCATGTTGCCGAACCACCGGATCATCAGGGTGACGGCACTGTCGGCAAAGCCCGGCTTCGGCTGCGTCTCCATCGACAGCGAGGTGACGTCGGGCAGGTACAGCATCCGGTAGCCCTGCTGCAGAAGCCAGAACCAGGTCGACTTGTCGTCGCCGGTCAGGAAGTCGACGCGGCCCAGCCGCCAGTGGTCGATATGGTCGTGCTGGACCAGCCGGATGAACTCGGGCTGTGTGGCGAGGTCGGCGCGGAACACGGACATGCGTCCGGTCAGCGTCAGGACGCGGCCCGAAAGGCCCATCGAGCTCATCATCATCTGCCGCTGGGTGAAGCGAAGGTCGAACCAGTCGGCGAAGAGGCTGGGCGTGACCTCGGCAGCTTCGTCGGTGGTCAGGGCGCCGACATCCGGGTCGGTGAAGAACGGGGCCGAGGCGGCAACGATATCTTCGGGCACGCAGCTGTCGCCGTCGACCAGAAGCAGGATGTCGCGCTGCGAAGGCGCCTGCCGGCCGATCAGCCGCAGGGAGCGGGCGAGGGCGTCACGCTTGCCGGTGCCGGGGATCTGATCGACGATCAGCTCGACCCCGTTCATCGGCACGTCCATCAGGGCATGGATGCTTAGGATCAGCCGCAGGTCCGAGGTATCGACGACCGAGGCGACGATGGTCGCCCCGCCTTTGGCTGCGGCCGCTGCCCGGAACAGCGCCTGATAGACGCGCCGGGTGGTGTCGGTGTCGATCTTGTAGCTGGTGATGAGGAAATACGCATGACCGCGCACCGGGCTGGCCGCATGGGCCGCCATCGCCCGCCGCTTGAGGCGGGGATAGGCAAGGCGGACATAGGCCTGCGCCCGCAGGGAGTTGACCAGGGCCCAGCCATAGCGCCAGGCCCCGACCGCACCGACGACAATCAGCCCGTCCGAGACATGGCCCAGCGCGCCCGGCGGAATGCTCAGCACCAGAAGCGCCAGCACCGCCAGGAACAGAAGATGGCCCAGGATCAGGGAGGGGCGGAGCATCACCAGCAGATCCCCTCGTAGCTGCCACCGGACCGCTGGCCGGGCTTGATTCGGGTCAGGTCAACCATTGGCCGGTTCGCCATTGCCGCCTGCAGGGACTGGATCGCCTCGTCATAGCGGTTGCCCACCAGGACGATGTCCGAACCCTGGATCAGCTCGTCGATCGACCCCACCAGCCGACTGCCCAAGCCGATGTCCTGCGCCAGCCCCCGGCCCACGGCGGTTGCATCGCTGGCAAAGGCTTCGTGGACAAAGGGGTCGTAGACCGACAGCTGCATCCCCCGGTCGATCAGCCGGGTCGCAAGCTCGGCCAGGGGGCTTTCCCGCAGATCGTCGGTGCCGGGCTTGAAGCTGATGCCCACCATGCCGACCCGAGTCTTGCCCGAGGCGTGGATCATGTCTTCCGCCCGCTGGATCTGCGCCGCATTGGCGACAAGGACCGCATCCATCAGAGGCGAGGCCACCTGATGTTCCGCCGCGAAGGCCCGCAGGGCGCGGACATCCTTCGGCAGGCAGGACCCGCCGAAGGCGAAGCCTGGACGCAGGAAATGGGGGCTCATGGACACCTTGTGATCCGAACACAGGATCGACATGACCCGCTGACCATCCAACCCGGCAGCCTTGGCAATGTTCCCGATCTCGTTGGCGAAGCTGACCTTGACCGCCCGCCAGGCGTTCGAGGTGTACTTGACCATCTCGGCCGTCGCGAGGTCGACCAGCTGGATCTCGCTAGGGAGATCGCGGTTCAGCGCGGTCAAAAGCTCGCCCGTCGGCGCGTCGAGGGCACCGAAGACGATCAGGCCCGGATCGCCGTAGTCCTGGATCGCGGTACTTTCGCGCAGGAACTCGGGGTAGTAGCCCACGCCGAAGTCGCGGCCGGCCTTTTTGCCCGATGCCTCTTCCAGAATCGGGATGCAGACGCGCTCCATCGTGCCCGGCACGATGGTCGACCGCATGATGACCGAGTGGAACCCCGGATGGTCCGCCAGGGCGCGGCCGATCTCGGCGCAGACCGAGGTCACGTAATCAAGCCCGATGGAGTGGTCGGCAGCACTGGGCGTGCCGACGCAGACGAACGAGGCATCGGCGCCGAGGACCGCCGCGCGGGCGTCCGTCGTCGCGGTAAGCCGACCCTCGGCCACTACATGCGCAATCAGGTCGGGCAGACCCTTTTCGACGATGGGCGAGCGCCCCTCGTTGATGGCTGCCACTCTGGCCAGATCGACGTCTACCGCGACCACCTGATGGCCGTCCCGGGCCAGGCAGGCCGCCGAGACTACACCGACATAGCCGATTCCAAACACTGCAAGTCGTGTCATCTACCCATTCCTTTTCCCCGGTCGTCAGACCGTATTCCCCGCACCGCATGCAGCAGTGCAGCATCCCGCAAACAGGGTAGGCATGGGTCGGAGGATGCGAAAAGTCAGGGAAAAACCCCATATTTCTAGGGTTTTTGTCAGAGAATACCCTACAGTCGGAGGTGATCTTGTCAGGATAAACCAGCGCTGTAAGGGTTTTCCTGACAGGAATTTCTGCAAGTGCGAAGATGGCGCTGCCGCCAGAACGGCGGGTGTCCGATCCCCTTGAAAGCCAGCGCTTTTCTCAGCCGGCGGTGAGAGAGGTCCCTTCGACCCATCCCTGGGCGATGGCGAACTCCACGATCTGACGGCGGCCCGACAGGTTCAGCTTGCTGGTGCCGCGGGCCTTGTAGGTCTCGATCGTCTTCGAGGAGAGATCGAGCTCGCGCCCGATCTCCTTCAGCGACTTGCCGTGTGCCACTGACTTCAGCACGAACATCTCGCGCTCGGACAGGCGGACGTCCTGAGCCGGGGGCTGTGGCGGGTCTTCGGTGCCCGAACCGGGCACGATCGCCGCCGCAAAGGCTGCGTCGATGAAGATGCCGCCCCGGGCCGTCGAGGCCAGGGCGATCTTCAGCACGTCGATAGAAACGGTCTTGGGAACCACGCCCCGGAAACCGGCCCGGATGCAGTCCTGTGCCAGCGCCTCGGAAAGCGAGCTGCAATAGGCGACCAGCGCCCCACCCTTGGGGCGGAGTGTCTGAACCAGCTCGGCCGGGGTGGTCTGTACCTGCGCGGGGTCGATGATGATGACATCAAAGCCGGCGTCGCCCGGAAAACTGTCCAGAAACACCGTGCGCGCCGTGAAGCCGGCATCCTGCGACAAGAGGACCGCTATCCCGTCGGCAAGCAGCGGATTGGCATCGACGATAGCAATGCTCAGACGGTCAGGCGCGCTTGTGCTGCCTTCCCACCATTGCGCCCGTGATGATGCCACGCGTCCCATACCCAAGCTTCCCATGTCCCACTTCGCGCGGTCAACGCAGGCAGGATGGGTTTGTTCCCTTGCCAGGCGCAGATGAGCGACCATCGACCCGAGGTGGGGCAGTTTCTTGCCGATAGACCGGCAGCGCGCCGCTTTTCGCAGCGAATGCGAGGATCGACGGACAAGATTTGGGCGGTTCGTGATCCGACCAAGAAGGAACCGTGGCCGCTTCCGGCCACGGTCCGAGGGTTCGGGTCAGGCAGCCGCGCGCATCGCTTCCATCCGCCGGGCGTCTTCGGAGCGCACCTTGACGCTGGCCGGGCGGGCCTTGCAGCGGTCCACCCAGTCGCGGATCAGGGGATCGTCCGGGGTCCCTTGGGGAAACCAGGCGTAGGGGCCATGCAGCAGGATATCGGCGGCGCTGAAGCTGTCGCCCATGATCCAGGGGCCTTTCTCCAGCGCCCCGCGCA
>JAIXSA010000038.1 GCA_027484915.1 Paracoccaceae bacterium
CAAGCATGTCGCGGCGGGTCTGGCGGCGATGGAGTGTGTGATCGTCCCTGACCTGTTCCTCAATGAGACCGCCAATTACTCCCATGTGTTCTTCCCCGGCTCGTCCTTCCTGGAAAAGGACGGCACCTTCACCAACGCCGAACGCCGGATCAACATGGTCCGCAAGGTGATGGCACCGAAGCAGGGCTATGCCGACTGGGAAGTGACGCAGATGTTTGCGAAGGCGATGGGGGCGGATTGGGGTTACACGCATCCTTCGCAGATCATGGAAGAAATCGCCATGACCACGCCTTCGTTTGCGGGAGTCTCGTATGAGAAGATCGAGACGATGGGTTCGGTCCAGTGGCCGTGCAACGAGAAGGCGCCCGAGGGGACGCCGCTGATGCACATCGACGGGTTCGTGCGCGGCAAGGGCAAGTTCATCCGGACGGAATATGTCGCGACAGATGAGAAGACGGGGCCGCGCTTCCCGCTGTTGCTGACGACGGGGCGGATCCTGTCGCAGTACAACGTGGGCGCACAGACGCGGCGGACGGCGAACGTCGTCTGGCATGACGAGGATGTGCTGGAGATCCACCCGCATGACGCCGAGAACCGGGGCATCCGCGAGGGCGATTATGTGCGGCTGGCGAGCCGGTCGGGCGAGACGACGCTGAAAGCGACGATCACCGACAAGGTGTCGCCGGGCGTGGTCTACACGACCTTCCACTTCCCCGGGACGCAGGCGAACGTCATCACGACCGACTTCAGCGACTGGGCGACGAACTGCCCGGAATACAAGGTGACGGCGGTGCAGGTCAGCCCGTCGAACGGGCCGTCGGAGTGGCAGAAGGAATACGAGGCCCAAGCCGCCCAGTCGCGCCGGATTCTGGCTGCGGAATGAAGGGCGCGCGGGCCACGCCTCGGCTGGTGTTCGGAAGCTCGGTGACGCCGGGCGACCGGGTGCTGCCCGAAGAGGTGGCCGTGGCGCTGTCGTTCAACGGGACGACGCAGGCGGTGATGATGGCGACCCCGGCGGACCTGGAGGATTTTGGGGTCGGCTTTGCGTTGACTGAAGGCATCGCCACCCCCGACGAGATTCTGTCGGTCGAGGTGGAAGCCGTGTCGAAGGGCCAGGATGTTCAGGTCTGGCTGAAACCTGCCGCTGAGGCCCGTCTTGCCGCACGCCGCCGCACCATGTCCGGGCCGGTGGGCTGCGGGTTGTGCGGGATCGACAGCATCGACCAGGCGCTGCGCGAGGTGCCGGTGGTGGCGCCCTCACGCTTCCGGATGACCCCGGCCGAGGTGCTGGCGGCGGTTGCTGCCTTGCCGGGCGAGCAGCGGCTGCACGACGCGACGCGGGCGGTGCATGGCGCGGCGTTCTGGAACGGGCGGGTTCTGCTCGCGCGGGAGGATGTCGGGCGGCACAATGCGCTGGACAAGCTGGTGGGCGGGATGGTGCGCGCGGGCATCGCACCGCAGGGCGCAGTGGTGCTGACCAGTCGGGTGTCCACCGACATGGTGCAGAAGGTCGCCATGCTGGGCGCGCCGATGATCATCGCCGTTTCGGCCCCGACGGTCGCAGCGGTGGAGCTGGCAGAGGCGTCGGGGATCACCCTGATCGCGCTGGCCAAGGGGGACCGCTTCGAGGTCTTCTCGCATACGGATCGGATTTTGACGGAGGTGCCGCATGTCGGTTGAAAAGATCACCCGGATGGCGAACGACATCGCCAAGTTCATGGAATCGAAGCCGCATGATGAAGGGGTGACCCTGCTGGCAGCGCATATCAACGATTTCTGGGACCCCCGGATGCGGCGGCAGCTTTTCGAACTGGTCGATGCCGGCGGTGCGGGGTTCCGGCCGCTGGTGCTGGACGCCGCCAAGTCGATCCGTCGCCCGGCGGCCGAGGCGGCCTGACGCCCGCGCCCCGGTGCCCAGCCTTCGCCAGACTGTCCTGATCGTCGCTGCGCTGAACCTTGGTTATTTCGGGATCGAGATCGTTGCGGCCTTGCGGGTCGGATCGGTCTCGCTTCTGGCCGACAGCGCCGACTTCCTGGAAGACGCTGCCGTCAACATCCTTATCTTCTTCGCGCTGGCCTGGACGGCCACCCGCCGCGCTGCCGTTGGCAAGGTCCTTGCCGGCCTGTTGTTGATCCCGGCCGCGGCTTTCCTGTGGACGCTGGGCGCCAAGCTTTTGAACCCGGTGCCTCCGACTGCCGAGGCGTTGACGCTTGTAGGCCTTGGCGCGCTGGCGGTGAACCTGACCGCCGCGCTTCTTCTTGCCCGCCATCGCCGGGCCGAGGGTTCGCTGACCCGCGCCGCGTTCCTGTCGGCCCGAAACGACGCCTTCGCGAATGTCGGCATCATCGCCGCCGGGCTGATCACGGCCAGATACCCCTCGATCTGGCCCGACATCCTGGTGGGCCTCGTCATCGCCGCCATGAACCTTGATGCCGCGCATGAGGTCTGGGAGGCCGCCCACGAAGAGGCGAAGGACGCGCAGGCCTGAGCCCGGAATTTTCCAAAATTCCGGACCGGAGCCGTCAAAGGCTCCGAACCGATTTCTTTGAAGAAATCGGCGCTTTGCACCATCGTTCCGCCCGGATATGACGGCGCGGAAGCACCCGGGGGCATCGATGGACCACTTCCACTACAAGAACGGCACCCTCCACGCCGAGGACGTGGCAATCACCGATATCGCCGCCGCTGTCGGCACCCCGTTCTACGTCTACTCCACCGCCACCCTGACCCGGCATTACCGCCTGTTCACCGAGGCGCTTTCCCCCCTTCCCCACCTTGTCTGCTTCGCCATCAAGTCGCTGTCGAACGTCGCGGTGCTGAAGACCCTCGGCAACCTTGGCGCCGGGATGGACGTGGTCTCGGGCGGGGAATACCTGCGGTCCAAGGCGGCGGGCGTCCCTGGTGACCGCATCGTCTTTTCCGGCGTCGGCAAGACGCGTGAGGAGATGCGCCTTGCCCTGACTGGCGGCATCCGGCAGTTCAACGTGGAAAGCGAACCCGAGATGCGGGCGCTGTCCGAGGTCGCCACATCGCTTGGCCTGACCGCACCGATCACCATCCGCATCAACCCGGACGTGGACGCCAAGACCCACGAAAAGATCGCCACGGGCAAGAAGGAAAACAAGTTCGGCATCCCGATCGCCCGCGCCTCTGAGGTCTATGCCGAGGCTGCGCGCCTGCCCGGCCTGCAGGTCATCGGGATCGACGTGCATATCGGGTCGCAGCTGACCGAGCTTGAGCCATTCGAGCAGGCCTACCTCAAGGTCGCCGACCTGACGCGCCGCCTGCGGTCGGAAGGGCACACCATCACCCGCCTCGACCTCGGCGGCGGGCTTGGCATCCCCTATACCCGGTCGAACGAAGCGCCGCCCTTGCCCACCGACTATGGCGCGCTGATCAAGCGCACTGTCGGCGACCTGGGCTGCGAGGTCGAAATCGAACCCGGCCGCCTGATCAGCGGCAACGCGGGCATCCTCGTCTCGCAGGTCATCTACGTGAAGAACGGCGAGGGCCGCGACTTCCTGATCCTTGACGCCGCGATGAACGACCTCGTCCGCCCCTCGATGTACGGCGCGCACCACGACATCGTCCCCGTCGCCGAACCCCCCGTTGCCGCCCCAACGCAAGAGTTCGACGTCGTCGGCCCGGTCTGCGAAACCGGCGACACCTTCGCCAAGGGGCGTGACCTGCCGCTGGTGGCCGAGGGTGACCTGGTGGCCTTCCGCAGCGCCGGGGCCTATGGCGCGGTGATGGCATCGGAATACAATACTCGGCCCCTCATCCCCGAAGTGTTAGTCAACGGGGATCACTTCGCTGTCATCCGGGCGCGTCCAAGCTTTGACGAAATCCTCAAGCGCGATACCATTCCTTCGTGGCTGTGACATCCGGCGTCTCCGGTTGGCCGGTCCTTGGCAGGTGACATGACCGGACAGACGCCCCAACCGCCGCTGAAATCGCTTGTCTGGCCGATGCGCCTGACGCTGGCGGGGCTATGGGCTGAACGCCTTGCGCGGGCCTTCTGGCCGCTCTGGTCCCTTGTCCTTGTCACCTTGGCCGCGCTCGCCTTCGGCCTGCAGGATCTTGGTCCGCTGCACTATGCCCAGGCGGCCGGGGCCGTGGTCGGCCTTTTCGCCCTAGCGCTTATCTTCTGGGGTGGCAGGCGGTTCCGTCGCCCTACTGCGATGGATGCGCTGGACCGTCTTGACGCCACCATGCCGGGCCGCCCCATCGCCGCCCTGCGCGACACCCAGGCCATCGGCACCTCGGACCCTGCCTCGCTGGCGGTCTGGCGCGTGCATCAGGAGCGGATGGCCGCCCGCGCTGCCGGGGCGCGTCCGGTTCAGCCCGACCTGCGCCTGTCGTCCCGCGACCGCTTCTCGCTGCGCTATGTCGCGCTGACGGCCTTCGTCATGGCCGCGCTTTTCGGGTCGTTCTGGAAGGCCGGGTCCGTCGCCGGCCTGACCCCCGGCGCTGCCGTCGCCATGCCCGGCGGGCCCAGCTGGGAGGCCTGGGCCCAGCCCCCGGCCTATACCGGCAAGCCCTCGCTCTACCTCAACGACATCACCGACCCCGCGCTGGAGGTGCCGACCGGCACTCGGCTGCAAATCCGGCTCTACGGCCCCGAGGGCGACCTGACCGTCACCCAGACTGTGGCCGATGTCGCGCCACCGCCAGCTCCCGATGCGCAAGCGACCCCCGCTGCCGCCGTCCCGGACGCGAAGGCCGGGGTGCATGATCTGACCATCACCCGCTCGGGCGAACTGGCGATCGAGGGCAATGGCGGCCGCGAATGGCAGATCACGGCCACCCCCGACACCGCCCCCACGGTGGAAATCACCGGTGACATGGTGCGCGAGGCTGATGGCCGCTTCAGACAGGACTTCAAGGCCGCGGACGACTACGGCGTCGTTGCGGGCCGCGTGACGATCAGCCTCGACCTCGCCAAGGTCGACCGCCGTCACGGGTTGACCGTCGACCCCGAAGCGGTTGAGCCGGTGACGCTGGACCTGCCGATGCCGCGCAAGGGCAAGCGGACCGACCTGACCTCGACGCTGGTCGACGACCTCTCGAAACACGTCTTCGCCAACTTGCCCGTGACGATGGTCTTTGCCGTCGTCGATGCGGCGGGGAACGAAGGCACCTCGGCCCCCTACGAGGTCGTCCTGCACGGCAAGCGCTTCTTCGACCCGCTGGCCGCCGCGCTGATCGAGATGCGCCGCGACATCCTGTGGAACCGCGTCAACGCCCCACGGGCCGGCCAGATCCTGAAGGCGATCACCAACCGGCCCGAGGGCTTCATCCGCCACGAGCGCGCGTTCCTGCACCTGCGCGTGCTGATGCGCGAGCTTGAGGCCAAGGAAGCCAGCCTGTCGGTCGAGGACCGTGATGCCATTGCCGAGAAGCTGTGGAAGATCGCCCTGATGGTCGAGGAGGGGAACCTGCAATCCGCGCTTGAACGCCTGCAGCGCGCGCAGGACCGGCTGCAGGAAGCGATCGAGAACGGCGCTTCGCCCGAGGAAATCGACCAGCTGATGAAGGAAATGCAGCAGGCGCTGAACGAATACATGCGCGAACTGGCCGAGGAATCGCAGCGCAACCCCGGCGACCAGCAGCAGCAAGAGATGATGCAGGGCCAGATGATGTCTGGCGACCAGCTGCAGGAGATGCTCGACAAGCTTCAGCAGCTGATGGAGGAAGGCAAGACCGCCGAGGCCGCCGAGCTGATGGAGCAGCTTCGCCAGCTGATGGAGAACATGCAGGTCGTCCAGGGCCAGGGGCAAGGCCAGGGTCAGGACGGCCCGATGGGCGACCTGGGCGAGACGCTGCGCGACCAGCAGGACCTGTCCGACGACGCCTTCCGTGACCTCCAGGGCGTGCCGCGCGACGGTGAACAGCAGGGCGAAGGGCAGCAGCCCGGCCAGGAACAGGGACAAGAGCAGGGTCAGGGCCAGCAGCCGGGCGATCAGGACGGCCAGGGCAGCGACCAGGCGCAGAACCAGGACGGCGAAGGTCAGGGCGGCTCGCTGTCTGACCGCCAGCGCGAATTGCGCGAACGGCTGAACGAGTTGCAGCAGGGCCAGCTTCCTGGCGACGGCACCGAGCAGGGCGAAGAGGGTCGCCGCAACCTCGACCGCGCCGAACGCTCGATGGAAGAGGCCGAACAAGCGCTGCGCGATGGCGACCTGGACGGTGCGTTGGACCGGCAGGCCGATGCGATGGAAGCGCTCCGCGACGGGATGCGCGACTTTGGCGAGGCGCTGGCCGACGAACAGCGGCAGAACCGTGACGGCCAGGGTGGCGAGCGCGACTTCGGCTCGGCCGATCCGCAGGGCACCGACCCCCTGGGCCGCCGACCCGGCGAAACTGCGCGGATCGGCTCGGACGAGAACATGGTGCAGAACGACCCCGACCAGCGGGCGCGGGAACTTCTGGACGAAATCCGCCGCCGCTCGGGCGAGATGACCCGCCCGCTTGAGGAACTGGACTACCTCAAGCGCCTCTTGCAGATGTTCTAGGCGCGGCCGGACAGTCGCGACCAGCACAGCGGAAATCGTGCGTCGTCCAGCGCTTGCGGTGCTGAGTGGCCTCTCCGCATCCTGGAAGCGCTTTCCGTGCGGACCAACCCTTTCACCTGGCTCCAAATATCCCCGCCGGAGGCATCACCCGAGCCCATTTGCGGTCTTCACGCAAAAGGGCGAGAGAAAAAAGACTTGCGCGTCAGCGCTCTGCTTGAAAGCCGTCGGCAGCCCGCGTCCTCCGGCACCTGCTTGCGGGTCCCGCCAAACCGCGCCACTGTCGCGCCATGACCGGAAACCGCCTAATCGCCCTTGATGCTGCCCGGACCCTGGCCGTGGTCTGCATGGTGATCTTCCACTTCACCTTCGACCTCGCCCTCTTCGGGTTCATCGACCCCGGAACGATGTCGCAGCCCTTCTGGTACTACTTCGCCAGGATGATCGCAGGCAGCTTCCTGTTCCTCTCCGGCATCAGCCTCTGGCTAGCCCATGGGCAGGGCATCCGCTGGACCGCCTTCTGGAAACGCTGGCTGATGATCGCCGCAGGCGCGGCCCTGGTGACCACGGCCAGCCTCTGGCTGGTTCCCGGGGGGCCAATCTGGTTCGGGATCCTTCATGCCATCGCCGTCGCCAGCCTGCTTGGGCTGATCGCCCTTCGCCTGCCCTGGCCCGTCACGCTCGCCCTCGCCGCCGTGATCTTCGCTGCCGCCTGGGGCCCCCGCTTCACCGCCTTCGACCCCCTCTGGCTTGTTTGGACCGGCCTGGCCGAGATGCGCCCGATGATGGGCGACTATGTGCCGCTGATCCCCTGGGCCGCGCCCGCGCTGGCCGGGGTCGCCATCGCGAAGGCTTTCCGTCTGGACCGGGCGCGCGGCAGCCAGCCGTCGCCGTTCGTCCACCGCCTTACCTTCGCCGGCCGCCATTCGCTGATCATCTACCTGATCCACCAGCCCATCCTGTTCGGTCTTTTCAACCTCTACATCTGGGCAACCTCCTGACGCTTCCCCTCGCCCCCGCTTTCCGCTAATCCGGGCGCGACGTTTGGAGGCCCGCCGATGAAGTTCACCCTGTCCTGGCTGAAAGATCACCTCGATACCGACGCCACCGTCGATGCGCTGGCCGAGGCGCTGACCGACCTTGGACTTGAGGTCGAGGGCATCGAGGACCCCACTGCGCAGCTGGGTGCCTTCCGCATCTGCCGGGTGATCGAGGCGGTGCAGCACCCCAACGCCGACCGCCTCCGCGTCTGCCGGGTTGAAACCTTCCCCGACGGCCCCGGAGGGCGGTCTGAGGAAATACAGGTCGTCTGCGGCGCGCCCAACGCGAAAACCGGTCTCGTTGGCGTCTTCGCGCCCCCTGGGACGCATGTTCCCGGCACCGGCGTCGACCTGAAGCCCGGCAATATCCGGGGCGTCGATTCGAACGGGATGCTCTGCTCGGAACGTGAGCTGATGCTGTCCGACAACCACGACGGCATCATCGAACTGCCGTCGGACGCTCCGCTTGGCGTGCGCTACATCGACTGGAAGGGCCTGAACGACCCGGTGGTCGAGATCAAGGTCACCCCCAACCGCCCCGACGCGCTTGGCATCCACGGCATCGCCCGAGACCTCGCCGCCCGCGGCATGGGCAAGTTGAAACCCGTCACCGCCATCCCGGTCGCGGGTAAGTTCCCCACCCCCATCGGCATCCACATCGCGCCCGAGCTGAAAACCAAAGGCTGCCCCCACTTCGCCGGTCGCCTGATCCGTGGCGTGAAGAACGGCCCCTCGCCCGACTGGATGCAGGCGCGCCTCAAGGCCATCGGCCTGCGGCCAATCTCGGCGCTGGTCGACATCACCAACTACTTCACCTTCGGCCTGAACCGCCCCCTGCACGTCTTCGACGCCGCCAAGGTCAAGGGCGACCTCCACATCCGCCCTGCGCAGGACGGCGAGACCCTTCTGGCGCTCGACGGCAAAACCTACACCCTGACCCCCGGCCAAATGGTCATCGCCGACGACCAAGGCCCTGAATCGCTTGCCGGAATCATGGGCGGCGAGGCTTCGGGCTGCTCGCCCGAGACGACCGACGTCTTCCTCGAATCCGCTTACTGGGACCCGATCACCATCGCGGCCACCGGCCGTGCGCTGAAGATCAACTCCGACGCCCGCTACCGGTTCGAGCGTGGCGTGGACCCCGCCTTCACCCTGCCGGGCCTCGAACTCGCCACCCAGATGATCCTCGACCTCTGCGGCGGCGAGGCCGGGACCGTGGTGCAGGACGGCGCGCCCATCGACCCGACCCGGACCTACCAGCTGAACCCCGCCCGGGTTATCAGTCTTGTCGGCATGGACATCTCCGAACCCACTCAACGCACCACGCTGGAGGCTTTGGGCTTCAAGCTTGATGGCAACGCAGTGACCCCACCCACCTGGCGCCCCGACATCCTCGGCGACGCCGACCTGGTCGAGGAAGTCGCCCGCATCGCCAGCCTCACCAAACTCCAAGGCGCGCCTATGGCCCGCACTCTGCCGGGCGTGCCCAAACCCATCCTGACCCCGCTCCAGGTCCGCGAACGCACCGCCCGCCGAACGATCGCGGCCTTGGGCTACAACGAAGCCGTCACCTACAGCTTCATCGACGCCAAGTCGGCTGCCCTCTTCGGCGGGGGCACGGAAGCCGTCCGCGTCGAAAACCCCATCTCGTCCGAGATGACGCACCTCCGCCCCGACCTCCTCCCCGGCCTCCTTGCCGCCGCCGCCCGCAATCAGGCGCGGGGCTTCATGGACCTGGCACTCTTCGAAATCGGCCCCGCCTTCCACGGTGGCGAACCCGGCGACCAGCACCTGCAAGCCGCCGGCCTTCTGGTCGGGGCCGCCGCGCAACGTGACCCCCACGGATCGCGTCGGATGGTCGACGTCTTCGACGCCAAGGCCGATGCCGAAGCGGTCCTTGCGGCGTTGGGCGCGCCCGCCCGCGTCCAGATCACCCGCAAGGTGGCGGACTGGTGGCACCCCGGTCGCTCTGGCGTCATCGGCCTTGGGCCGAACACCCTCGCCACCTTCGGCGAAATCCACCCGCGTGTGTTGCAGGCGATGGATGTGAAGGGCCCCGCCGTCGCCTTCACCATCCTGATCGCCAACGTCCCCGCGCCAAAGGTGAAGACGCCCACGCGCCCTGCCCTCTCCATCAGCGACCTGCAGGCCGTGGACCGTGACTTCGCCTTTGTCGTCGACAAGTCCGTCGAGGCGCTCACTGCCGTCAACGCCGCCCAAGGCGCCGACAAGGCCCTGATCGAATCCGTCCGCGTCTTCGACCAGTTCACCGGCGACAAGGCCGAGGCGCAAATGGGCGCGGGCAAGAAGTCCATCGCCCTGACGGTCCGCTTGCAACCTCAGGACAAGACCCTGACCGAGGCCGAGATCGAGGCCGTGTCCGCCAAGATCATCGAGAAGGTGACCAAAGCGACCGGTGGTAGTCTCCGCACCTGACGGACCGCTCATCGCACGTCTTCGACGCTCTTCGCTCCCCCGGCGAGGAGCGCACGCAGTGCGACGACGAGCGGACGTTGAGAGCTACTTCTTCGACCGCCACGTCCCCAGCCAGGCCCCGATCCGCCCGAAGAAGCCGCGGGCCCCCTTGCGGGCGTTATCGGACCGGGCCTCGACGGAATCCCACGCCTCGCCCGCATCGGCCAGCGCCGGGTCGACCATCCGCTCGCGGAACTGCAGCCACATCTTGCGGATCATGAAGGCAACGAAGGCCAGAACGCTGAGGATGATGATGTTGATCCAAGGGATCAGCCGGACGTCCGGCCCCTCGACCGGGTGGATCGACACCGCGTTGGGGAAGATCGAGAAGATCGGCAGCCGCCAGCCATAATGCGTGACCGCCACCCATTCCTTGCTGTCCCGCGCCGCGTTGGTCGCCTCGGCCTGCAGGGTGCTGGAATCCCACTTGAAATAGGGCGGCCAGAACCAGCCGGTGTCCTCGTTCCGGTAGGTGATCGTGCTGCCGTCCGCATAGACCCCGTCGATGTAGCGGATGTCGCGGCTGGAGGTCGTCGTCTCGACCCCGGTCCCGGTGTCCTCGATCGAGTAGAACATCCAGTTGCCACCGATCTGTGTCACCCGGTTGTAGGTGTTGATGATCTGCACCACGTCGCGCTGCGGCAGGGTGTAGTGCAGGAACAGGCCGACGATCAGGATCAGTACGATCCGGATGCCCCACTTGATCTTGGTCCACATGGGTCAGCCCTTTCAGTGCCAGTTGACGAAGTAGATCGTGACCAGAAAGCCCACGGTCGGCAGAATGTAGATAAGCCAAAGAAGCCGCTTTTTCAGCCCCTTGTCGTAATGGACCATCCCCGCCTCGATGAAGGCCCGGCGGTCTTCCGCCGTCTGGCCCTCCCGCATGGGGTCGGTGTCCCATTCCTTCTCCAGCTTCTCGCGCCGGACGGACCGTGAGTAGATGCCGGTGACGAAGTAGATGATCGTCAGCCCGACATAGAGGAAGAACGCAAGCCTGAGCCAACCCATCTAGCGTCTCCCCGTTCCCCAAGGCCCCACGACGGGCCGCACCGGCTTTGGCCCCTCGGCCATCTGCGGGCGGTGCAGCTCATCCATGCTCGGCTCCGGGCCAAAGAGGGCCGTCCGCGCGCCTTCCCGGTCCACCTGATACTCCCGCGCAAGGAAATCCGCCACGTAAGTCTTCTTGCGCTCGCTCCAGGTGGCGTATTGCGCGTAGAACAGCTCCTTGTGGACGATGAACATCTGCCGCACGTCCATCGGCGACAGTTCTGACAAGAGCATGTTCACCAGGTCCCGGTCGGGGCCCTTGCCCCGCAGCGTATAGAAATACGCCGGATGCTCCGAGGTGATCTTCGGCCAGGGTCCCCCGGCCTCCACCCAGCGGAGGAGCGCCGCCAGCCCCAGAAACTCCTCCGGCAGCGCCGAGCCAAGCTTGTAGGCCACCTTCCGCAACTCCGTCCGCCGGGCATCCCCGATCTCGATCCCCAGCCGGTCCGCCGCGTCGACGAGGATGAAATCCATCTTCTGCCGCAGGATCGCCGCCGCATCCGTGCCCCGCGCCTGGACGATAGGCTCCACCAGCCCGTTCCTCTCCAGCCAGTCGGCGATCTGGTTGCGGTGGGTCAGGTCCATCACCTGCGCCACCGGCACCTCGCCCAGGCTCTGCCAATCCAGCGTGGAAATCGCCGCCGGGTACCGAACCCCCTGAAAGATGTAGACCCCGCCGAAATGGCTGGTCCAGAAGTTCTGCTGCTGGAACGTCATCGCAGGCAGGCTGATCGGCACCCGCGTCACGTCCCCCGTCTTCTTCGCCAGCCCGATCATCTCCGCCACCAGCACATCATCGCGCCAGCCGTCCGGCTCCTGCCGGAACCGCTCGATCAGCTTGGCGAGCTTCCCCGCATCCGCCACATGCCCGCCGATCGTATCCGCCTCGACCGTCACCTGCCTTATGTCGAACAGCTTGGCCGGCGTGTCGAAGGCATAGACCGAGTTCTGCAACTCCCCCGCCACCGCATCCCGCGCCGTCAGCGCAAAGAGCTGCGCCTCGTTCTTCTCGATGAACTGCGTCAGGATCCCGCGCGAGGTGGAGAACTTGATGTTGAGCAAAGGCGCATCCTTCTGCGCCGTGGTCAGCAAGATGAACTGCCGGTTCGCCCCGTTGGGGTTGAGGTAGAGGTCATCGTCCAGCTCATCCCCGATCTCCGGCGAATAGCCCGACAGGTCGATGTGGAAATCGTCGAGCTTGGTGACCTTCCCCGTCAAATGCTTGAGCGCCCGGTTGTAGCGTTCGACAAGGGCAGGCGAGGAGACCTCGATCAGGTTCCCGAACATCAGGCCGCGTTGGATGAGGCGTTTCATGTCCCTCCCCCCGATGCACCTTTGACTGCCGGTGGCCCCCCACCCCCATCCCCTCCCCACGAAGGGGGAGGGGAGGCTCCCGGCCCATCCGTCCCGCGCAACGCCGCGCGATCAGCGCCTCCCTCCCCCCGCGTGGGGGAGGGCTGGGGTGGGGGGGCACCAGCCAAAAGCGCATCGGCCCGACCATGACGCCCACCGCCTGCCACAAACGCCTCCCCTCCCCCGCGTGGGGAGGGGATGGGGGTGGGAGGCACGCCATCAGCCAAGGACTCCCCATCAACAGCGTCAAAGATCACCTGCATCACCCCATCGATATTCCCCGACACCTCCGGATTCCAGAACCGCAACACCCGGAACCCCTGCGACGCCAACCACTCATCCCGCGTTGCATCCCCAGGCCCCCCATGCCCCCCGCCATCCACCTCGATCACCACCCGCCGCCCCAGATCGGCGAAATCCGCAATGAACGGCCCGATGGGCGCCTGCCGCCGGAAATGCAGCCCCAGCATCCGGTTCAACTCCCTGAGCTTCGACCAGAGCCTGCGCTCTTGAGGAGTCATCTCAGCCCGCAGTTCTCGTGCCCGCTGCCGGGTATTGGGGAGGATACCAGTCATCGTGTCTGACTGTCGAACAAGCGCGGCTGAATAGCGAATGCGGCTGCATATACGAAAGCAACGGCTGTGAGCCACGTGGTCAGCAATCTTGTCTCGAAGGCAATGCTTTCTGGGTCACCGTAATGCTTGGCCTCTGGCACGACGATCACCCACATACCCATGAGCCATCCCGCAACTATGACGATTGGCAATGTCAGAAGCAGATTAATTATTCTCGCCCCGAATATGCTCGCTGAAAGAATCCCGGAGACCAGCACAAAGGCGAGCAGCACCGTAGCGAGCGGTAAGTCGATAAAATGGGTTAACACCTCGATCACCCCTTACCCCCCTCATCCACCATCCGCATCCCGATCCGCCGGTTCATCTCCTGCGCCTTCACCAGCCACACGAACCCCAACACCGGCCCCCACAGCAGCGCGAACAGCGCCGAGCGGCCCAGGAAGAACCCCGCCCGCTCCACCGGAGCCGCGAGGATCCCCGCCATCACCCCGTCATTGATCGCCGCATACAGCCCCACCGCCAACACAGCCCCCACGACCAAAGCCACCAAAGCCGTCTTCACCACCGCCCAGGCCAGCACCCGCTGTGACAGACACCCCCGCCCCGCGAACCACCCCGGCAGCCACGCCACCAGCGCGCTCAACCCCGCCAGCGGCAGGATGGAGTTCCACAGGTCCAGGGTCAGCGCGTTGGTCACTTCCTGGCCCTATTCGCCATAAAGATCCAAAGGTTGCCAATTGTGACTACCGCTACTCCAGCAATACCACCATTGACCAAAATCGTCCTAAACAAGTCATGGGGCGATTGGGGAAGTTCGCACTGACCTTCTTGGTAGAACGCAACGGGATCGAAAGCCTTTGCCCCACAATTCAAGGCGACAAAGATTGCTCCCGCAGCAATTGCCAGCACGACAATCGAAGTAACGCTGGCAACGTAAAGCAACAAAGACCTCACCCCTTCCCCTCCAGATACCGCCGCTTCGCCTCTTCCGTCCGGCCGAAGTCGCGTACCATCGCCTCGATGGCCACCTCGTCCGACTTGTCGGCATAGCGGAACTCCGAGTCGGCGTAGCGGTTGATCTCCTGGATCACCATCTCGACCGAGATCGGCGTCATCAGCCCCCGGATCATCGCCAACTTCTCGTCATAGGGCTTGAAGAGGAAGAGGTCCGGCGTCTCCATCCACTCATCCGGCAGTTCAAAGTCCATCGCCCGGACCTTGACCGCATCGGTGATGTTCTTGATCGCCCGCCCCGTGAACCGCTCATCCGCCTGCTGGATCGCCTTCAGGTAGGTGCCGATCTTGGCGATCGTGTCCAGGGGGCCGATGTCCTTGGCGACCTTCTCCCACACCGTCAGAAGCCCCGCCTCGTGCGGCTTCGAATGCCCCTCGAAAGACGCAGCAACAGCCTTCTTGATCTCCTGCGCCGCGAACAGTTGGTGGTCGCCCACCGGGATCGCATGGTTCTTCCCCAGCAGCAGCGAGAGGATGTCGATGTAATCCTCCTTCGTCTGCGGCCCGTCGACCAGGAACCGCGCCCCGGCCCGCTGGCGAAGCGCATCGTCCACGTTCTCCGGGAAGTTACTGAACATCCCGAAGGTGCAGTTCCCCCGCACCACCGTTCCCGCGCCCGCGAAGGCCTGCATGAAGACCGCCGTCACCTCTTGCTGCCCGGCCGAGGACTGCCGGTCCCCCCGCTTCCCCGCCACCTGGTCGATGTCGTCGATGGTCCCGAACCCGATCACCGAAGGGTCCAGCACCGCATCGATGAACGCCTTCGCGTTCTGCCCCGACTTGCCCTGATAGCTGTCGATCTGGTCGATGCTGAAGTTCTGATACCGGAATGGATAGCCCGCCACCTTGCAGTAATCGTTCAGAAGCCCCGCCATCATCTGGATCAGCGTGGTCTTCCCCGTCCCGGGCTTGCCGTCCCCCATGAAGGTGAAGATGAACCCGCCCAGCTCGGCAAACGGGTTCAACCGCCGCTCGAAATCATAAGCCATCAGCATCTTCGACAGCCGCAGCGACTGGTACTTGGCGATGTGGTTCCCCACTACCTCATGCGGCTTCTTGAAGGCCATGGCGATCACGCCGCCCTTCGCAGCCTTGGCCGGCTTGAAGCCCGCGATGGTCAGACCGTCGGCCTCCACCTTCCACGACCCAGCGGTAAAGACAGACGTCCTGGCCCCATTCTCCGCCCGGATCTGCACCTTCTTCATCAGGGCTTCTGCAAAGGCCGAAACCACAGCCACCAGCTTCACATCATCCGTCGCCAGCGCGCCGATGTCCTGATCCAGCTCCCACAGCGCGCCCTGCAAGGCCAGCGGAGCATTGTCGGTCAGCACCTCCTCAACTTCCCCAAGCTCCACCGTCCCCGGCCCTACATGCGGCGCGATCAGGTAAGCCAGCCCATTGGCAAACGTGAACAACACCACCAGCGCCTCGCCCTGCAACAGCTCGCCGAACTCCGCGCGGCGGGCATCCGGCACCCGGCCCTCCAGGTTCGCCTTCTTCAACTCCGCCAGCCCCGACTGAGCCGCAAACGTCTCCCCCATCGCCAGCGCAATCGCCAAACTACGCCGCAAAGCATTCAGCACCGCTGCCTGCACCGGCGTCACCAACCCGTCGGACAACCCCTCCACCCGCTCCGCCAACCGCACCCCACCGGGCCGCGCCGTCGACCGAGTCGCCATCCCCGGCACCGTCGACCGGAACGTGGGCCGCACCCCAATCCCCGGCGACCGCTCTACCGAAGGCGCAGAAACCAAAGCCTTCGCCAACCGCGGCGCGTGATCGAAGCCCAGAACCATCCCCAGCGCCGACTCATACTGCGCCCGGATCGTCTCTTCCTTCAGCTCCATTGTGTCGCGCGTGTTCATGCGATAAGCCCTTTCATACTGGCGAAAATATCCCGGGGCCCGGGGCAGCGCCCCGGACGCATCCGCAAATCACAACGTCGGTATCAAGCGCCCCCCGGCCCCCACGACGAACTTCCGCAGTCCCTGCAGCCCCCTCGGGTCCTGCTCCACCAGCACCTGATAGGGCTTCTCCGGCAGGATGATCATCCGGTCCTGCCGTGTGGCCCCCAGCTCGGCCCCCGCCACCGGGTCCAGCTTGTAGACCTGCCGCACGGCGGTCGAGAACCAGCCGTCCTTGACCTCTTCCTCGCGGTCCGAGACCAGATCCTCCACCGTCCAGACCAGCGCCCAGTCCTCACCCTCGGGGGCCTTCGCGCCCTCCAGCACCTTGGAGATCGGCCCCGATTGCAAAGTGAAACTCGCCGAATACATCGGCCCCAGGATGATCCGCCGCAACCGCTTGGGGTGCAGGTCCTCGAAATCCTTGTCGAACCCCGTGGCAATCGTCAGCAGCTTCAACCCGCCCACCGACTGCGCCATCAGCGCCGCTTGAGCCTGCGGCCAACGGTAGGCGTCGTTCGGCAGGGGCTTCTTCCCGGCATCCTCCAGGTCCATCAGGTAGACCACCGGCAGGTTGACCTGAGTGTCCCAGACCGCCCAATGCACCAGGAAATGCCGCCGCTCGCCCAGGTCCTCGATCCACTGCGCATCCGGATCGTTCCGCGCCCAGAACATCCCCCCCGCCAGCAACGCCTCATAGTAGTACCGCTGCGACAAAGCGAACTGCAGCGCCGTCGGGATCGTCAAATCCCCGACGATCTGCCGCACCATCCGGTCCTTCAGCTCGGCCTCCGAGGGCATGCCGGCCAGATGCTTCTCCGCCTGCTGCGCATCGACCGCCATCGTCATCAGCTCTTGCGCGACCGGAAACCCGCTCTCATGCCGGTCGATGGTCAGACGCGGAGCCGTCTCCCCCCGTCCAGTCATCAGGTACTTGTGCGACAGCGCCCGGAACGTCGCCGCCACCGCCGTCAGGTACTTGCCCAGCACCCGAGCCTCAGTCCGCGAAAGCCGCCCCTCCGCCTCCACCTCCGCCGCCACCCGGCCCAGATGCCCGGTGATCCGGACGAACTTGCCAAAATACCGCCGCGCGACGAGCGTGTCGTAGAGCTCGTGATGGTCCGAGGTGAGGACGTCTTTGACGGTGGGGTCAGTCATCCGGCCACCCAAAGGCTTTCTGTTTAATCATGGCCGCAGCCGATACCCTTCGTCGATTTCCAGGAAATAGGACCAGAACCAGCGCCAACGCATGCGTGGCACCTCCTTACCTCTTTGAGCGGCCTCAGACGTTATCCACTGAACGATCCGCCGAAAAAGGCACATTGTTCCGCCGATCATAGCGACCCAGATTGGGACAAGGTACAGCAGCGTACCCAAATGCCCTGAAAACTCTCCCGCGAGGAGAAGCCATGCAAGAAGGTAGGGTGTCCAGATTAGTCCATTGCGGAGAAAGACCTTCCGCCAAGCAGACACCTCATTCCCCATACGCGTTCTTGTCGTGCTTCTCGACGATCGCCGCAAACCGGCGCGCAAAGCGTTCATCCGCCTTCGCCTTCTGCTCCAGGATCGCCCTCGCAAAGACCATGTGCCCCTCATGCGCTTCCAGCATGTCGGCCATCTTGTCGTTCGTCGCAGCCCCAATGGCCGCCATCGCAGTCTGGGCCTCCTGGTCGGTCTTCACCCCGATCTCGTTGATCCGGTGCGCCACATCCTGCTGCTGCGCGGTCTTCAAGGACGAGGTCAGCGCGTCATACAGCACCACCCGCTGCTTGGTGTCCGTCTGCAGCTTGTTGATCAGCACCAGCTGCGTCGCCGCCTGGTTCTGAAGGGAGTCGACCCAGGTCTTGCCCTTCTCGATATACCGCTCCAGCGTCTGCGACTTCGCCAGCTTCACCTGCTCGTCCTGCACCAGCGCATTGTACTGCGCGTTCAGAGTCGCCAGCTCCGTCTCCAGCTTGGTCCGCGCCGCCGCGTCCTGCTCGACGCTGATCTTGTTCTCCAGCTCAATGATCCTTGGGTCCAGCGAAGCGACTTCCTTCCGCACCGCCTCCAGCGCTGCCACGGTCTCTTCGCGTTCCGTCAGAGTGCTGGCAAGGTTCCCCTCCACCCGTGTCTTCTGGGTGTTCAGAAGGTCGAGCTGGCCCTGCAAGAGCTTCACGATCACGTCCGATTTCGAGATCAGGTCCTGCAGCTTGTCGTCGATGGTCGCCGCGCGCATCCGTTCTTGCCGCATCGATTCCGCCTTGGCCGAGGAGAAGATGCCGATGAAGGTCTCCATCCCGGTCTTCGAGCGCATCTCGGCGAACTCGGCCGAAAAGCCCGAGGTCACGTCGTCAAGACCCATGATCAGCTCGGCGATGTTCGCGTTCATCAGGTCGGTGTGCTTGCTGACATCCTCAAGCGTCGCATTCTCGACGTCCAGCTGCACGCCCTGGTCCAGCTTGGACCGGGCGGCCTCGATCCGGTTCGTGATGGCCGAGATCTTTGCCTGCGCCTCGGCGACCTGAGCCTGGCTTTCCTTGATCTGCGTTTCGAAATCGGCCATCCGACCCTCCGTTGAACATCGTTTGCATCACATAGTGATGTAACAGCGAATTACATCATTCCGGTGCCGAATAATCGGCGCAACTGCGGGGGGAAGTCTTGCAGCAACTTCCCCCGTCCGCCAAGTGCGGAATGTCCGCGCAAGGCCCACCGGCGGTATGCCTCCGGCGGGGATTTTTGGGCCAGTATGAAAGGCCTAGACCGGGATGTTGTCGATCAGGCGGACGCCATCGACCCAGGCTGCGGCCAGCATCCGGCGTGGGCGGCGGGGGTCGTCGGATGGCATGAGCGTCTCGGCATCGCGCAGTTCGATGTATTCGACGCGCTCGAAGCCCGCCTCGCGCATCGTTTCGGCGGCTTCGCGGATCGCCATCCGGTCGGCATGACCGATGCGGATGTCTTGCGCGGCGCGGGTGATCGCAGCGTAAAGGACGGGGGCCTTGGCGCGGCCTTCGGGCGTGAGGCGGACGTTGCGCGAGGACATGGCAAGACCGTCAGCTTCGCGGATCGTCTCGCAGCCCACGACCTGCACGGGCACGTTCAGGTCGCGCACCAGTCGCAGCACGACCTGCAACTGCTGCCAGTCCTTCTGGCCGAAGTAGCCCCGGTCGGCCAGCGTCATGCCGAAAAGCTTGGTCACCACTGTGGCCACGCCATCGAAATGGCCAGGGCGCATGTGCCCTTCCAAGGGCTGGGCCACGCCCTGCATCGTCACCGTGGTAATGAAACCGTCGGGATAGACCTCTTCCACCGGGGGTGCAAAGATCGCGTCGACCGGGACCGTTGCCAGCAAGGCGGCGTCGGCCTCTTCGCTGCGGGGGTATTTCTTCAGGTCCTCGGGGTTGTTGAACTGCTTGGGGTTCACGAAGATCGTGGTGATCACCCGGTCGCATTCCTGCCGCGCGCGGCGGGCCAGCGACAGGTGGCCGTCGTGCAGCGCGCCCATTGTCGGGACCACGCCCACGGTTTCGCCTTTTGCCTTCCACCCCCGCGCCAATGCGCGCAGGTCCGACACTGTCCGCAGGATCATTTATTCACCGGAAGCACATCAGGGAACGAATGCTCGGCCGTCGGGAAGGTGCGCGCGCGGACTTCGGCGGCGTAGGCGGCAATGGCCTCGTCAGCGGCCTTCCCAAGCTCGGCATAGCGCTTGACGAACTTGGGCCGGAAATCGGTGAAAAGGCCCAGCATGTCGTCCACCACAAGCACCTGTCCGTCGCACTGCACGCCCGCGCCGATGCCGATGGTCGGGATCGACAGGGCCTGCGTGATGCGGCCCGCCAGCCCCTCGGGCACCTTCTCCAGCACGATCGAGAAGGCGCCGGCCGCCTCGGTCGCTTTCGCATCGGCCATCACCTTGTCCGCCTCCTTTGCGCGGCCTACGACCTTGTAGCCGCCCAGCGTGTTCACCGACTGTGGCGTCAGACCGACATGCGCCATGACCGGCACCCCGCGCTGGGTCAGAAACGCAATCGTCTCGGCCATGTGCTGCCCGCCTTCGAGCTTCACGGCCGGAGCGCCGGTTTCCGCCATCAGGCGGCTTGCGTTGCGGAATGCCTGTTGCGGGCCTTCCTCGTAGGACCCGAAGGGCATGTCGATGACGGGCATCGCCTTCGTGCACCCCCGCACTACGGCGCGGCCGTGCAGGATCATCATCTCAAGCGTCACGCCCAGCGTCGAGGGCAGCCCGTGGATCACCATACCGACCGAGTCGCCGACCAAGGCAATGTCGCAATGGGCGTCAACCAGCCGCGCGATTGGGGTGGAATAGGCTGTCAGCACCACAAGCGGCGCACCTCCCTTTCGGGCGCGGATGTCGGGGGGAAGCACAGGCCGGACGGGGGAAGTGGCACTCATCTCGGGCCTCCGCTTTCGCACTCTGCCTGTCATATGGGCACAACCGCACCGCCTCCGCAACATGATTGCGCCGCAGCGCAGCACCGCGGGCCGCAGCGTCACGGGCTTGACCCGGACGGTCAGGTTGGCCTGAATGTCCCGAACGAAGGAGAGCAGCATGACCTTGATCCAGCGCGTCAGTCGCGACGGAACGGCCCCGGAAGTCGGCGTTCCCGCCCCAGACCGCCTTATCTACGGCAATCCGGTCCACAGCACCTGGACCCTCGAGGAGCGCGATGGCCTGTTCTGTGGTCTTTGGCAGTCGACCCCCGGCAAGTGGCGGGTCAGCTACACCGAGTGGGAATACTTCCGCATCCTCTCGGGCTATTCTCTGCTGACGAGCGCCGACGGCACCATCACCCAGCTTCACGCCGGGGACAGCCTGATCATCCGCCCCGGCTTTGAAGGAACGTGGGAAGTCGTTCAGACCACCCTCAAGGATTACGTGATCCGGGTTTAGCCGGCGTCAGAGGTTCCCACGGCCACTGTCGACGCGGTCTCCGCCGGAACGCATTCGGCGTCGGGGATCCCCCGGCGGGCGCAGGCGGCGAGCCGTTTCTTCAGGGCCTTTTCGGCCGCAGCCTTGTCGCGGGCCTCTTGCCAGGCGAGGGCAGCAAGTTCCTTTTCCTTGCGGGCAAGGTTCTCGGGCGTCTCAGGGACCATGCGGCCATAGGCGTTCAGCATCTGCGGGCCTTCCAGCGCCAGACTCTCCGCCTCGGAGCGGACCTTGACGCGGGTGCCGTTCGGCACGCGGTTGTACAAATCGATGGCGTCCTGATTGAAGAGGCGAATGCAGCCTGCGCTGGTCGCGTGACCGACCGAAGCCGCGTCCGAGGTGCCGTGGATCCGGAACATCGTGTCACGCCCTCCGCGGTAGAGATAAAGCGCCCGCGCGCCCAAGGGGTTGGTCAGCCCGCCCGGCAGACCGCCTGCATAGGCGGCGTAAAGGTCGGGCCGACTGCGGATCATGTTCGCCGTGGGCTGCCACGACGGCCATTCCGCCTTGCGCCCGACGACGCCTGTGCCGCGGAAAGACATGCCTTCCCGGCCGACAGCGATGGGATACTGCGTTGCCGTTCCGCCCTCACCCACCAGGTAAAGCTTCCGCGCGAAGGTGTCGACCACCACGGTGCCCGGAGCTTCGGGGCCGGAGTAGGCCACTTCGGTCCGGCTGTTGCCATCCTCAAGATACTTGGCGGGAACCGGTTCGATGAAGAACTCACCGTCCTGGATGCCCTCGTACCCTGGCACGACATCGGGTTGCTTCTGGGTGGTGCCTGCGCAGGCGGCAAGGAAGGGCAGGGCAAGGATCGCAAGGATCCGGGCAGAGGAATAAATCACTTTGGCAGACTCATATGATGGGCAGCTTTGGCCACCTTGCGCCGCGTCAGGTATCCGTCAAGCAAAAAGCGCAAGCTTTTCCGAATCTTCGCAGCCAAGGCTGGAACGGAAACGGCGCAAGGCCGATTCCGTTCCCTGTCCTTATCGAACCAGTGCCTTTATCCCACGACGTTAAACGCCGGGCCGTAGGGGTAGTGCGTGATGTCCTCGGGCTCGTCCTCGGTCACGACGAAAATGTCGTGCTCGCGGTAGCCGCCGGCGCCCGGCATTCCTTCCGGGATCGTCAGCATCGGCTCCATCGAGATCACCATCCCCGGCTCCAGCACCGTGTCGATGTCCTCGCGCAGTTCCAGCGCCGCCTCGCGGCCATAGTAGTGCGACAGGATCCCGAACGAGTGGCCGTAGCCGAAGGTCCGGTACTGCAGCATCTGCCGCTCGGCCAGGAACTCGTTGATCTTCATGGTGATCTCGGCGCAGGAGGCACCGGGCTTCAGCAGCTTCATGCCGAATTCGTGGCTGTCGATGTTGGTCTGCCAGACGCGCATGGATGCATCGTCCACCTCGCCCACGAACAACGTCCGCTCCAGCGCGGTGTAGTAGCCCGAGATCATCGGGAAGCAGTTCAAGGACAGGATGTCGCCATGCTGCAGCTTGCGGTTCGTCACCGGGTTGTGCGCGCCGTCGGTGTTGATGCCGGACTGGAACCAGACCCAGGTGTCGCGGTATTCCGCGTCGGGGAAGCGCTTGGCAATCTCGCGCTCCATCGCGTCACGGCCGGCGATGGACACTTCCAGCTCGGTCGCGCCGACCTTGATTGCCTCACGGATCGCATAGCCGCCCACGTCGGCCACATTGGCGCCGTGCTTGATCATGGTGATCTCGGCCGGGGATTTCTTCATCCGCTGGTGCATGGTCGCAGGGGCGACATCGACGCCGCGCTTGGGCTTCAGGAAGGTGTTCAGCTTCTCCATCCGCTCGACGGTCAGGTGGTCAGCTTCGCAGCCGATGGCCTTGCCCACGCCGGTGACCGAAGCCACGGCCCTCCACATGTTGTCGCGCGCCCAGTCGGTGTAGGTGATGTTGTCGCCAATCGACCGCCGCCAGGGCTGGCCCGCGTCGATCCCGGCGCTGATCGTCACACACTCGGTCTTCGTCACCACGCAGGCATAGGGACGGCCGAAGGAACAATAGAGAAAGCCCGAATAGTAGGCGACGTTGTGCATCGAGGTCAGGACGACAGCGTCCAGCTCATGCATCTCCATGATCTCGCGCAGGCCTTCCAGCCGGTCATGGTACTCCTGATCGGCGAAGGGCAGCGTGTCCTTCTTCCCGCCATTGTGGAAGCGGTACATCTCGGGACGGTTCAACGACATTTCCAGACCTCATTTCCAGGGGTCAGGACATATGCCCAAGGGACCCCGAAAGGTCCCGGCGTACAGGACGGAAGCGGGTTCCCCCGCAAGCGTCGGGGCGCAAGGCCCCTGCGGCGACGCCATCGCCACGGCTCTTCTTTTCCATGCGCCTTCGCAACAATTCGCGCAAGTGCCTTTGCGACCCTTGCTTGGCCGATTTGCGACCCCATGTAAGCCGGGTGAACATGCATGGGAGTTGGAAATGCGCTGTCCGGTAGACAACGAAACCCTGGTGATGGCCGACCGCGGCGGGGTCGAGATCGACTATTGCCCGAAGTGCCGCGGCGTCTGGCTGGACCGGGGCGAGCTGGACAAGATCATCGAACGCTCGCTGGGTGGCCCCGCTGCCGCGCCCGCACCCACGCCGCAGCAGGCGATCCAGCAGCACGCCCACCCCGCGCCCGTCTACCAGCCCGAACCCCGCGCCCCGCAGGGCTACCGCGAGGATGACCGTCGCCGCTACAAGGACGACGATGACGACTACAAGTACGGCTACAAGAAGAAGCGCAAGGAAAGCTTCCTGAGCGACATCTTCGACTTCTGACAAAGCGCTCCTCGTTGACTTCGTCGCTCGTCGCTCCCCCTTGCGACGAGATACGAAGGCGCACGAGGGGCCGCATCCTCCTTTGCGCCTCCGGGCCTACCCGCCTATCCTGTCCGAAGCAGGAGGCCCGAATGACCCCGTCAACCTTGCCCAGAACCTCGCCATCTTCTCTGTCCATCGGTCCCCCCGGATCGTGGGCCAGTTCAACGGCAATGACCTGATGGTCGTGAAGGTTATGAGAGAGGTCATCTCGCACGACCATCCGGGCACCGAAGACCTGTGTGACCAAGGTCCCCATCCGATGCGGGACGCTGCGCTCTTCGCCAAATTCCTTCGAAGGAATTTGCAGACGTCTTCGAAGAGTTTTGGCCAGGTTCTGACATGATGCGCCCCGGCCCCCGCAACCTGATCACCGATGTCCCCGGCCTTCGCGTCGGCAATGCGCAGGACGCTGCCTTGCGGTCCGGCACCACCGTCCTGACCGCCGACCGGCCTTTCGTCGCCTCGGTCCACGTCATGGGCGGCTCTCCCGGCACGCGCGAGACCGACCTGCTGGCCCCCGACCGCATGGTGCAGGATGTCGACGCGATCTTCCTGTCCGGCGGCTCCGCCTTCGGCCTAGATGCCGGGACCGGTATCATGCAGGGCCTCCGCGACGCGGGCCGGGGCTTCGTCGTCGGCCCGGTCCGCGTCCCCATCGTGCCCGGGGCCATCGTCTTTGACCTGTTGAACGGCGGCGACAAGGGTTGGACGGAAAGCCCTTACCCGACCCTTGGCCACCGCGCCCTTGACGCTGCGGCGCAAGACTTTGCTATCGGCACCGCCGGGGTGGGCTACGGCGCGATGACCGGCAATCTGAAAGGTGGCCTCGGCTCGGCCTCCTGCGTGCTGCCGTCCGGCCTGACGGTTGGCGCTCTGGTCGTTGTCAACGCCTTGGGTCAAGCCACCGTCGGCGAGATCCCGCACTTCTGGGCCGCCCCGTTTGAAGAGGGCACCGAGTTCGGCGGCCTCGGTCCAGCGCCGATGGTCCCGCAGGATGCCCCCCTCCCGCGGAAGCGGTTGGGTGAGGACACGACCATCGCCATCGTCGCCACCGACGCGACGCTGACCAAGGCGCAAGCCCATCGCATGGCGGTCGCCGCCCATGACGGCATGGCCCGCGCCCTCCTCCCCTCGCACACGCCCTTGGACGGGGATCTCGTGTTCAGCGTCGCCACGGGCAGTAGACCGCTGCAGGACCCCGTCACCGACAGCTTCCAGCTTGGCCACGCCGCCGCGATTTGCCTGGCACGTGCCATCGCCCGCGGGGTCTACCTGGCGCAGTCCGGACCCCTGGACCTGCAGCCAAGCTGGCAATCCCGCTTCGGCGCGCCGCGCTGATCACCCTGGCACATCACACAGACCACGCGCTTCCCTCTCCCGCGTTGGAGAGGGTGGGGGCATACCGGTTAAGCAGGCGTAAACGTCCACGCCCAACACTTTGATTCCAAAAGACCCGAAGACCTGTCCACGCGCGGCGCTACCAGCGCTTCAGCGCGTCCTCGTCAGAGTCCTTGGCCGCCACCCAGGCCTCGCCCCCCGCCGAAAGCTCTTTCTTCCAGAACGGAGCCCGGCTTTTCAGGTAGTCCATCAGATACTCGGCGGCAGCAAAAGCATCCCCCCGGTGCAGCGCCGCCGTGGCGACCATCATGATCGCCTCCCCCGGTGCCAGCTTCCCGTACCGATGGATGACCAAGGCATCGACCAGGTTCCAGCGGGCGACTGCCTCGGCGGCAATCCCGGAAATCGCCTTCCCGGTCATGCCGGGGTAGTGCTCGATCTCCATCCCGGACAGCGACCCGCCCTCGTCCCGCACAAGCCCGGTGAAGCTGACCACCGCCCCCGCGCCCCGCACGCCCGCCGTGAATGCCGACACCTCGGCCCCCAGATCGAAGGGCTCGGCCTGGACCGCGATGCGCATCTCAGCCGCCCGTCATCGGCGGGAAGAAGGCAACTTCCCGCACCCCCGCCAGCGGGGCGTCGAACGAGGCCAGTTCCTGATCCAGCGCCACCCGCAGCGAAGTGAGATCGGCGAAGGCGGCCTGGTACCGCTCTTCCCGACCGCGCAGTTCTTCGACCAGTTCGGCCACCGTGGCCGCCCCGGTCTCGATCCGCTCGCGCGGGAGTCCGATCCGTTCCCGGACCCAGGCGAAGTAGAGGACGTCGATCACTTGTCTTCCCGCAAGAATGGCAGCGACTTCGAGAAATACTCCCACCCCGTGACAAGGGTCAGGAGAGCCGCGATCCACAACAGCCAGATCCCCGCAAGGTTCGCATAGGATGCGCAGTCGCGGTTGCCACAGGTGCGGATCGCCTCGGCCTGGCCTGCCGCGACGGCGGCCTGGTGCTGCTCGGGCGTCATGCCGTCCAGCGCCAGGACGTTGAGGTAGTCAAGACCCGTCCCCAGAAACAGCACCGCAATGGCGATCATCTGTGCAGTGGTCTTCCACTTGGCAAGCCTGGTGACCTTGAGCAGCCCGCTCTTGGCACCCAGGTATTCGCGCAAGCCGCCGACAAAGACTTCACGAAACAGGATCAGCGTGGCAGGCAGGATGAGCCAGGGGTTCATCCCGTTGTAGCCGGTGATCACCATGATCGCGATGACCACCATTGCCTTGTCGGCAATCGGGTCCAGCATCGCGCCGAACTTGGATTCCTGCTTCCACAGTCGCGCGAGGTAGCCGTCGAACCAGTCGGTCAGGGCAGCGCCCACGAAGAGCGCCAGAGCGAACCAGTCGGCCCAGGGACGGTGAAAGTACAGGAACATCACCGCCACGCCTGGGGCGGCAATCAGACGAAGCACGGTCAGGGTGTTCGGAATATTCAAGATCATCGCCAAATTCGTAGACCAAGGGTCTTGCTGGGGGAAGGGGCTAGTTGCCGTCCTGACGGATAGGTCGCAGCCCCTTTCCGTGACCTCAAAGTCCCTCGGGTTGACCCACCACGACGAATTGCAGTGCCTCGGGGTCGAAGAGTCGGGCCGCGACGCGCTGGATGTCTTCCATCGTCACCGCCTCGACCTTGGAGTTGCGGGTGGTGACATAGTCGATGGGCATCCCATCCATCTGCATGCCGACAAGGATGCTGGCGATCGGGCCGTTGCCATCGAAGCGCAACGGATACGAGCCGGTGAGATAGGTCTTGGTCGCGTCCAACTCTTCCGGCGTCACGCCTTCCCGACCGATGCGGCCCCATTCGGACTGTATCACCTTGATGGCCTCGGCCACCTTGTCGTTGGAGGCCGAGAACTGCCCCAGCAGCATGTCGGCGTGGTCCATGTTCACGATATAGGTGCCGATCCCATAGGTCAGACCACGCTTTTCGCGGACCTCGGTCATCAGGCGGGCCGTGAAGCGACCGCCGCCCAGCATTTCGTTCAGGACGAAGGCCGGGAAGAAATCCGGGTCATCGCGGGGTATGCCCTTCTGGCCGAAGAAGACCGTGGACTGCGGCGAGGGGAAATCCTGAACGGTCACGCCCGGCGGCAGCAGCCAGGGCGCCTGCGCAGGCTGCGGCGCGCCGGTGGCGGGCAGATCGCCAAGCAGCCGGTCCAGAAGAAGGCCAAGCTCCTCTCCGGTGATGTCGCCGGCCGCCGCAACAAAGACCCGGTCACGCGCCAGGGTCGCCTTGTGCGCGGCCACCACGTCGTCGCGCGTCAGCGCGGTCACGGTTTCGATCCTGCCGTCGCCGGACGAACCGTAGGGATGATCGCCGAAGGCCAGAAGGTCGAACCGCTCGGACGCGATGGTGCCCGGGTCCTTTTCGTTCGACCGCAGGTTCGAAAGCACCTGTTCACGCACCCGGTCCACAGCATCCTGGTCGAAGCGAGGGTTCACCAGAGCCTCGCGCAGAAGGTCGATGGCCTGGTCACGGTTTTCGGTCAGGAACTGCGCCGAGACGCCGACCGAATCCGCGCCAGCGTCAAAGCTGAAGCTTGCGGCAAGGGCATCGCGGGCCTCGGCGAAGCCGCGGCTGTCCATGTCGCCCGCGCCTTCCTCAAGCGTGGCGGTCATCAGGTTGACGACGCCGCGCTTGTCCGGCGCCTCCAGCGACGTGCCGCCACGGAACTGGATTTCCAGCGCGGTGAAGGGGATGTTGTGATCCTCGACCAGCCAAGCGGTGATTCCGCCGGGCGAGGTGACTTCCTTGATCGGGATCTCGGCCTGGGCGGGCAGGGCAAGGGCCAGGACGGCGGCGAAGAGGGCGCGGATCATTCCTGAACCTCCGTGGCGGCAGCTGGGGTTGCTTCGGCCGCTGCAGGCTCAGGCTGGGTCAGCCAGCCGGTGACGGCATTCCGCCGATCCAGGACTTTGTGGGCCGCCGCCATGACGTCAGCCTCGGTCACGGCGGAAAGCGCTTCGTCCCAGCCTTCGATATCCGCCCGGGACAGGCCGACGCTCAGCCCTTCACCATAGCGGCGAGCAAGGGCTTCCACGTCGTCACGCGCATAGATTTCACCGGCCCGGACCTGGGTGCGGATCCGCTCAAGCGCAGCGGTGTCAGGTCCTTGCTCCAGGAATTCGCCCAGCACGCGATCAAGCTCGGCCTCGGCCTGTTCGAGGCTGACCCCCGGCGCCGGGATCACCGCCATGCCGAACGTGGCGTCGTCGATCGAGGTGCCGCTGTAGAATGCGCTGGTGTAGACCGCGACCTGAGAGTCGAACTGCAGCGCGCGGGCCAGGACCGAGGTCTGGCCATTGCCGCCCAGAAGCTCGGCCAGCACGGTCAGGGCCGCAGCCTCTTTCTGATCGCCAGGGTCGCGTTCCGGGGCAAGGTAGGTGCGGAACACGTAGGGGTCGGAGACGCGCTCGTCCGCCAGGGTCAGGCGGCGTTCGGCCAGTTGCGGCGGCTCTTGCGGCCGTTCGCGCGGGACGATGCCGTCGGACGGCGCAAGCGGGCCATAATGTTCCTCGGCCAGCGCCTTCACCGTCTCGGGCTCGACGTCCCCGGCGATCACCAGGGTGGCGTTGTTCGGTGCATAGAAGCGCTGGTAATACTCCAGCGCATCCTCGCGGCTGAGCTGCTCCATCTCGTGCCGCCAGCCGATGATCGGGATGCCGTAGGGATGGTTCATGAACTGGGCCGCGCGCATCTGTTCCATCAGCAGCGCGCCGGGGTCGCTGTCGGTGCGCTGCGCGCGTTCTTCCAGGATCACCTGCCGTTCGGTGGTGACGTCGTCTTCCGTCAGGCGCAGGTTGCGCATCCGGTCGGCTTCCATCTCCATCACCAGGCCCAGCCGGTCGGCAGCGATGCGCTGGAAATAGGCGGTATAGTCCCATGAGGTGAATGCGTTGTCGTCGCCGCCCTGCGCCTCGACCGTGCCCGAGAACTCATTGGGGCCGACCTTGTCGGTTCCCTTGAACATCAGGTGTTCCAGGAAATGCGCGATGCCGGAATGGCCGGGCGGTTCATCCGCGGCGCCGACCCGGTACCAGATCATCTGCACCACCACCGGGGCACGGTGATCCTCGATCACCACCACGTTCAGCCCGTTGTCCAGGGTGAAGGTGGTCACCGGCTCTTCAGCGAGGGCGGGCAGCGTCAGGGCAAGCGCAACGGCAATGCCAGCGCCAGATCGTCCGAGCATCGGCTTCTCCACGTGATGTCCTGGGGGGAACCTGCGGCGCGGCGCCCGCACAATCAAGCCGGGGCCACGCGCTTGTTACTCTTCGTTCGGTTTGCGCGGTGGCGCTGACGATGTCCGCAGCCCAAGCGCACGCCAGCGTGCAAGTTCCGCCTGCTGGTCCAGTCGCATCTTCCGGTAGGCCTTGTAGTAGACGTTCACGTTGAACAGGCGTTCCAGGATGCGACCGTTGTTGTCGCGGCGCCACTCGAGGTCTTCCGACGCAAGGGTGGACCGGATGCCGCCGTCGACCCCGAAGCGGGCCGCATGGGCATAAAGCGCCGAGTCACTGGCCGGGATACCCCCCGCCGCGCCGGGTTTGCCACCAAGTGCGACGACGGCATCGGCTTCCGGATTCTGGTCGGTGCGGTTGAAGCCGCCCGGCGTCGGCTCGGGCAATTCTGCCAGATTTTCTGGCATATCCAATGGCTTAGGTGGGACGATGGCGAATTCGTCCGGACCTTCCCCGGTGCGCAGGTTCATAAGCTGCGGGGAGCGATCCCCGCCGCAGGCCGCCAGTGTGACCATCGCTGCAACCGCGATGACCGCCCTGCCTTTCGCTGCCTGCATGTATGCCTCCGAACCGTCTTTGTGCCGTCTTAACCTAAAGCATCGCGGGCGTCACGGGTGTTTAGCGCTTGGTGCGCGGAGGTTTTCTGCCGGCGGGTTTGTCAGTCTCGGCGCCCTTGGCGAAGATCACCAGTCCCAGCGCGCCGGCAAAGATCGCGATGTCGGCCACGTTGAAGGCGTAGGGGTTCTCGATCCCGCAGCAGGACATGTTCAGGAAGTCCGCCACCGCACCATAGGCGATTCGGTCGATGATGTTGCCCAAGGCTCCGCCGACCAGCAGGCCGCCGGACAATTCCGCCCAGCGGTTCCCGGTTTCGCGCCGCATCCACCAGATCACCCAGGTCGAGATGACCAGCGCGAGTACCACCAGCCCCCAGCGCGCCCAGTCCGAGCCGTGCGACAGAAGGCCGAAGTTGATCCCGTAGTTCCAGGCCATGCGGAAGGTCAGGTAGGGCGGGAAGACGTCGATCTCGCCCCGGTTGATGAGGTCAAGGCCATGCACCACGGCCAGCTTGGTCAGCTGGTCAAGGATGAAGACGACGGCGGCGGTGATCCAGAAACGGCGCATGTCAGTGCCGGAAATGCCGTTGGCCGGTGAAGACCATCGCAAGGCCCCGTTCGTCCGCCGCAGCGATGACCTCGTCGTCGCGCATCGACCCGCCGGGTTGGATGATTGCGGTCGCCCCGGCTTCGGCTGCGGTGATCAACCCGTCGGCGAAGGGGAAGAAGGCGTCGGAGGCCACCACCGAGCCCTTGGTCAGCGGGCCAGCCAACCCCAGCGCCTCGGCCATGTCCTGGGCCTTGCGGGCGGCGATGCGGGTCGAATCCACCCGGCTCATCTGCCCCGCGCCGACGCCGACCGTCGCGCCGTCCTTCACGTAGATGATCGCGTTCGACTTGACGTGTTTGGCCACGGTCCAGGCGAACATCAGGTCGGCCAGTTCCTTGTCCGTCGGCTTCCGCTTCGTCACGACCTTCAGGTCTGACGCCACGACATGTCCTGCGTCCCGGTCCTGCACGAGGAAGCCGCCCGCCACCTGCTTGAACGCAAGCCCCTTGGCCTTGGGGTTCGGCAAGGCGCCGGTGGTCAGAAGGCGCAGGTTCTTCTTCGCCGCGAAGACCGCCCGCGCCTCATCCGTCGCGTCGGGGGCGATGACGACCTCGGTGAAGATCTTGACGATCTCTTCGGCCGTTGTCGCGTCGAGCACCTGGTTCAGGGCGACTATCCCGCCGAAAGCGCTGGTCTGGTCACACTGGTAGGCGCGGACATAGGCCTCGGTCAGGGTCGCGGCCGTGGCCACGCCGCAGGGATTCGCGTGCTTGATGATCGCGCAGGCCGGGGCGCCGCCCGCAAATTCCGCCACCAGTTCGAAGGCGGCGTCAGTGTCGTTGATGTTGTTGTACGAAAGCTCCTTGCCCTGCCACTGCCGGGCCGTCGCCACGCCGGGGCGACGCGAGCCGTCGACGTAAAAAGCCGCCGCCTGATGCGGGTTCTCGCCATAGCGCAGGGTTTGCGCGAGCTTCCCGGCAAAGCTGCGGTACCGCGGGGCGGGTTCCTTGATCTCGCCCGCCAGCCAGGTCGAGACGGCGGTGTCATAGGCCGCGGTCTTGGCGTAGGCCGTCAGCGCCAGCTTCTGCCGGTAGGCCATCGTCGTGGCACCATCGTTGGCCTTCAACGTCGCAAGAAGACAGTCGTAATCCATCGGGTCCGTCACCACCGTCACGAAACGATGGTTCTTCGCCGCCGCCCGGATCATCGCAGGCCCGCCGATGTCGATGTTCTCGATGCAGGTCGCATGGTCCGCGCCCTTGGCCACCGTTTCCTCGAACGGGTAGAGGTTCACGACCAGAAGGTCGATCGGCTCGATCCCGTGGGCGGCCATCGCCACCAGATGCTCGTCATCGTCACGCAGCGCCAGAAGGCCGCCGTGCACGTTGGGGTGCAACGTCTTGACGCGGCCATCCATCATCTCGGGAAAGCCTGTCACGTCGGACACATCGCGCACCGCCAGCCCGGCGGCCCGCAGCATTCCGCTTGTGCCACCGGTCGAGATCAGTTCCACCCCGTATCCCGCCAACGCGCGGGCCAGGTCCAGAAGTCCGGTCTTGTCGGATACCGAGATCAGCGCGCGGCCGATGGGGACGAGATTTGGCATCGCTGGAACCCTTCACTTGCCCGACGTTACTTCTCTGGCGGGATGTCAGGGTCCACCCCCTCCAGGTCCCGGATGGCCAGCGGAGTATCCTTTGCCTTCGCCAAGGTCCAGCCTATCCGTGTCTCGAAGCTCCGGGCCTCGCCGCGAAGCACAATCTGAAGGCAGGGCCGCGGGTTCAGCCGCCCGTTTTCCAGGTAGACTGAAGATTCGAGGTCGAGTTTGACCGGCCCGGTGTAGCGGAAGATCCAGATCTCACCGCTTCTCAGCGCCATCGAGACAGCGGTCCCGCCCATGTCCAGGGTCGCATCGACCTCGGGATGAAGGTGAAAGCGGATCGAAAAGCGGGCGCCCGCCATCGCGGTCTGGGTCATCACATCCTCGAACCGCCGCCGCGCCTCGGCGGTCAGCGCGGTCAAGGCGTCGACGCCCGACAGTCGCCGCCCGATATGCGCCAGCGTCAAGCTGCGGCTGGTGGTCAGCCCGTGCGATGCCAGCCAGCCGTCATGCGCAAGGTAGAGGTCGGTCCCCTCGGACCCGACCGTCAGGCGCGAGGCGGTGACCTGTGCGTGATGCTCCAGGACCTCTCCCGACCGTCCCACGCGTGAGGAGGAGACACCCTCCAGCGCCAGCACGGAATGCGACGGGGTGGCACGCGCAGCCTGCCGCCAGGCTTGGCCGAATGAGGCCCCCGAGCCGCAGTTCACCACCACTGGCCGCCGGCCGGAGGTCAGTTCGAACGCCGTCGTCGAGGCGTGTGCCGTCCATGCCGCCCGCCCGCCCGGTGGCGCCGCTGCATCCACGATGACCGAGGTTCGTCCGCCGTGCAGCCGGGCATAGCCCATCGCGATGGCGGGGGTGGCCCCGGCCCGCACCGCTGCCGAAGCCAGTGCCTGGTCCAGCCGCCCCTCGACAGCCCTGCCGCCGCCGTGGAACCGCGCCAGTTCGCCATCGGCATGGCGCAGGGCGCGCAGCGCAGGGGCAATGCGGGTGATCGCTTGGCTGACTGCAGGCGGGATCGCAAGGTTCGCCTCGGTCATCGCGCCCGCCGACCAGGTAAGAAGCGTCAGCACCTCCAGAAGTTCCTCGGGGTTGCGCGTCGGGATGCCGCCCTCGGCGTCGATGTCCGCATTACAGGCGGCGGCCAGCGCCTCGGTGGCAGGGACGACCAGCGCCTCCATCCCGATCAGCGAGATTCCGGCATAGACCAGACCCGTCAGGGCCTCGAACCGGGGAAGACCCTCAGCCGCGCTGCGCCAGCGTCGAGCAAGGTAGGTCGCCTGCCGCGACAGCGCCGCGTAGAAAGCGGCGGACTGCGCCTGGTCGCGCGCCTGCAAAAGGATCGCCGCATGGTGCACCCAGCGGATGATCCGGCGACCCGTCAGGTCAGGTGTCCAGCCCGGACCCCTGCCCATGCCGTAGCGGTCGATCCAGCCCCAGGTCCAGTCCTGCGCGCGGGCCACCGCATCCCGGGTGCCCAGCGCCGCCAGGTCGTCCAGCCAGGCAAAGCCCTGCGCTTCGGCGATGAAGGCGTCCGGGGCCGAAAAGTCCCAAAGCGACCGGCCGGGCGCCTCGGCCAGATGGCCTGCCAGCAGGATGTTCCCTGCCACCAGCTGCTTGCCCCGCATGTAAAGCCCAATGGATCGCGGTTCCGGCTGCGACACGAAGCCGCCTGCCGGCCGCGCCCGACGCGCTGCGAGGACGGCCAGCTTGTTGGCCAGCCGGTCCAATCGCTTTGAGGTGTTGCCAGGGTTGCCCACGTCCTGCCTCGCTGCTCAGGTGCCCGGTTCTCCCGGGTCGTCAGAGCAGAGTAGGCAAAACCGGGCCGCTCGTCGATGACTTCGTCACTCCTCGTCGTTCTGCGATGAACAGCCGATGGCGATTGACGAGCGTCCTACGCGAGGTGGTCGATCCGCTGCAGCACCTGCGCCAGATGCCCGACCTGGTCCAGCCACCGCGCCAGAAGCTTCGGGTCATGCGGCGCACCGTGCACGCCCGCCGGAATCTCGCGGTTCAGCACCGCCTCGATCGCCAGCGACACCGGCACCGACACCAGCCGCCCCATCGCTGTCCCCCGCACATCGCCCCAGGCATCCATCGCCCAAGTCTCGTGGAAGACCGCCTTGCCGTCCCGCTCCGCCTTCAGAGACACGAACAGCACCACCCGGTCCGGCTCGCCCTCGGCATAGGAGTTGTCCTTGAGCAACGCCGCCGCCCGCGCCTCCAGTGCCGCGTTGATTTCGGACAGAGGTTTCCCCTCCAGTCCCTCGATCTCACGGAAGATCGGCGCCCAGGCGTCGGCCCAGCCGTTCAGCCGGATCGTGCCCCGGACGAAGTCCTTGACCTTCCAATGCTTTTCAAACCGGTATTCGTCCATGAACGGATAGCTGTCGCGGTTCGGATAGACCTCGAAGCTTTCCGGCTGGGGCAGCGGAGCATCATAGCGGCTGATCGCATCCCAGGGCCGCGCGACCCGCAGTTCGGTGAAATGCCGCAAGCTCCGGGACGGAGAGCGCAACGCCTTCAGCACCCCCGCCGGGGCCCAGCTGAACTTGTAGCGGAAGGCGTTCGCCTCCTTCGGCACGCCGCCGCAATAGCTGGTGAAGCTCAGGACGTTGTCGTTGTGATAGGCCTTCGAGGCCCGATATCGCGCCACCAGATCATGCGCCATCAGGTGGTCGATCCCGGGGTCAAGGCCGACCTCGTTGATCGACACCAGACCCTTTTCACGGAACGCCTGGTCCAGCTCACGCATCTCTGGCGCGATGTAGGACGACGAGCAGAAATTCGCCCCCTTCTCCAGGCACAGCTTGGCGATCCCCACATGCTGGTCGGCAGGCAGCATCGACACCGCGATGTCGCCGGGCTTCAGCGCCGCGGCCAGAGCCTCCAGCGAAAAGGCCCGGATGTCCTGCGTCAGGTCACCCACTTCCGCGCGGGCCTTCTCGACCGTGCGGTTCCAGACCACCACGGCATGCCCCGCCTCGATCAGCCGCCGCAGCCCTGGTATCGACGACAGCCCCGTGCCGCACCAATGGATCGTCATGGTCTTTCTCCCCTCCGCCTGGCCCACACAGGACCAAGAATTTTCGAAAATTCTTGGCAAATTTCTTCGAAGAAATTTGTCCGCTCTCACACGCCCGCGACGTGCCTGTCGAATTCCGCCTTCGCCCGCCCCCAGACGCCCGCGTCCAGGTCCGTCAGCGTCAGCAACGACGGCAACAACTGCGCAGCATAGTCCTGCGAGGATTCCACCGGCATCAGCGACGGCAGGTTGTCGATCGCCGTCACATCCAGCGGCGGGTCATCATGCACCCGCAAGGCCGGAGCATCCCACTCCGTCGCCCGGTCATAGACCTTGATCGGCGAGAAATCCGAGGTCGGGTCGCAGGCGATGTCCCCGATGACCGTCAGCTTCCGCGCATCGGTCTTGGCACTGGCCGGGACAAACACCGGACACCCAGGCCGCGCGAGGATGCAGTTCAGGAAGATCTCGTGCTGCAGTACCTCCGGGAACGGACCACCACTGGCCGTCTCGGCCATGTCCCATTTCGTCACCGCGACACCCATCGCCGTGCAGAGGTCAGCCGCCCCGGTACCCACACGCCCCAGCGCGCCGATGATGATCGCGCGCGGCCGCCCCAGACCGGAAAGCTCCTCGCCCAGCTGTGCAAGAAGCGCATCCTTCGACGCGACCTTCCGCACCGGTCCGGCGATCCCACCACGCTGCTGCGCCGCCCAGCATTTCAGCGATACCGCCGCGCCCGCGTAGCCCGCCCAATAGCCGAACGCCGCCACCCGGCGACCGTCCTCATTCACCAGGTACTCCAGGTCATACAGCGTCCCGCCCCCGGCCTTGAACCGCTGCAGCAACACCCGCCCCGCCGGCTGGCCCTTGTAGGCGTGTCCAAACATGATGTGCCTGTGCGTCAGCGGAGTCCCGTCTTCGGGAAGTTCCTTCAGCCCGAAGATGATCGCGTCTGCGGGGGCCTTTGGCCACAGGTTCTCTTCCGCGATCTCGCAGCCTGCCGAGATGTAGCCGTCCAGCGGAATCGCCCGGACCGAGGACTTCTCCATCGTGACCCGGATTCCCGCCCTGATCAGCGCTGCTGCGCCTTCGGGCGTGATGCCCACGCGTTCTTCGTTCGGCCGCTGTTCTGCGCGCACCCAAAGATGGGTCATGACCCCGTCCTTCCCCAATCGTCCCTGGCCCCTGATAGCCCAGGATGCGACGCGGCAAAACCCCGCAAACAGTGTGTTTCCCGCCCGTCGCGGGTTGCATTGCACCACATATCATCGCAAGTCTGCGATACCCGTCGCTTCCGAGTTTCGCCCATGCAGATTGAGCCGACTGCGATTTCCGATGTCGTGATCCTGACCCCCCGCCGCTTTGGCGACGCGCGCGGCTGGTTCACAGAGACATGGAACGCGGCGCGCATGGCTGACGCCGGGCTGGACCTGCCCTGGGTGCAGGACAATCACTCCTTTTCGGCCGCCAAGGGCACGCTCCGCGGGCTGCACTTCCAGTCGCCCCCCCGCGCGCAGGACAAGCTGGTCCGCTGCACCCGCGGCGCACTTCTGGACGTCGCCGTCGACATCCGCACCGGGTCGCCGACCTATGGCCATTGGGTGAGCGTCGAGCTGACCCCCGACAACGGCCGTCAGCTTTTCGTGCCCAAGGGCTTCCTGCACGGCTTCGTCACCCTCACCGATGACACCGAGGTGCAGTACAAATGCTCCGACCTCTACAGCCCGGAACATGACGGCGCCGTGCGCTGGGATGATCCGGCCATTGGCATCGACTGGGGGGTCGACGCCACAATCCTGTCAGACAAGGACGCCCGCGCGCCCCTCCTGGCGGATATCGGCCAGCCCTTCCGCTACGGGGCCGCCGAATGAAGCTTCTCGTCACTGGGGGGTGTGGCTTCATCGGGTCCGCCGTCGTCCGCCTTGCCGTCGCTCGGGGCCATGAGGTCGTCAACCTCGACGCGATGACCTATGCCGCGAACGAGGCGAACGTGGCTTCTGTGGCGGGGTCCAACCTCTACAGCTTCGAGAAAGCCGACATCCGCGACCGCGCCGCCCTTGACCGCATCTTCGCGACCCACAACCCCGACGCCGTGATGCACCTCGCTGCCGAAAGCCACGTCGACCGCTCCATCGACGGCCCTGCGGACTTCATCGAGACGAACATCACCGGTACTTTCAATCTCCTCGAAGCCGCCCGCGCCCACTGGACCCGCGCCGGAAAACCGGAAACCTTCCGCCTCCACCACATCTCGACCGACGAAGTCTTCGGCTCGCTCGGCGCCGAGGGCCAGTTCACCGAACACACCCCCTACGACCCCCGCTCGCCCTACTCTGCGTCGAAAGCGGCGTCCGACCACCTGGTCCGCGCCTGGGCTGAAACCTACGGGCTCCCCACCGTCCTCACCAACTGCTCCAACAACTACGGCCCCTACCACTTCCCCGAAAAGCTGATCCCCGTCGTCATCCTGAACGCCCTCCATGGCAAACCCATCCCGGTCTATGGCAAGGGCGAAAACATCCGCGACTGGCTGTATGTCGAGGATCATGCCGACGCCCTCCTCCTCGTCCTGGAAAAAGGCGCGCTGGGCCGCAGCTACAACATCGGCGGGGAAAACGAGCGTCGCAACATCGACCTCGTCTGCACCATCTGCGCGCTTCTCGACGAGATGGCCCCCAAAGCCACCCCCTATTCCGACCAGATCACCTTCGTCACCGACCGTCCCGGCCACGACGCCCGCTATGCTATCGACCCCAC
>JAIXSA010000146.1 GCA_027484915.1 Paracoccaceae bacterium
ATCCGCGTCCGCCGGATTTCCGCCACCCGGTTCATCGCCGCCGCCGCTGCTGCCACGCGCCGCAGAAGCGAGCTATCCAGCGTGGCCCCGGTGAACCCACCCTCATATTCCTCAGCGATGAAGGCCGTCGTGATGTTTCCGGAGGCAAAGCGCGGGTGGTCCATCACGGCGGAACAGAACGGCAGGTTGTGGCCAATCCCTTCCACCTCGAACGTGTCCAGCGCCAACCGCATCTCTTCGATGGCATCGGCCCGCGTTGGCCCCCAGGTGCAGAGCTTCGCGATCATCGGGTCGTAGAACATGCTGATTTCGCCGCCCTCGTAGACGCCGGTATCGTTGCGCACGATCCCGTCGCGCTCCGTCTTGCCTTCGACCGGGGGCCGGTAGCGGGTCAGACGGCCGATGGAGGGCAGGAAGTTCCGGTACGGGTCCTCGGCATAGAGGCGGCTTTCCATCGCCCAGCCGTGGATTTTCAGGTCAGACTGCTTGAACGGGAGCGGTTCTCCGTTGGCCACCCGGATCATCTGTTCGACAAGGTCAACGCCGGTGATCAGCTCCGTCACCGGGTGCTCGACCTGCAAACGCGTATTCATTTCAAGGAAGTAGAAGTTGCGGTTGCCATCGACGATGAACTCCACCGTCCCCGCCGAGGTATAGCCCACGGCCTTGGCCAGAGCGCAGGCCTGTTCCCCCATCGCCTTGCGTGTCGCCTCATCGAGGAACGGCGAGGGCGCCTCTTCGATGACTTTCTGGTTCCGCCGCTGGATCGAGCACTCGCGCTCATGCAGGTAGACGCAGTTGCCGTGCTTGTCGGCGAGGACCTGGATTTCGATGTGGCGAGGCTGGGTGACGAACTTCTCGATGAAGATGCGGTCATCGCCGAAGCTGGCGGCCGCCTCGTTCTTCGAGGACTGGAACCCCTCGCGAGCCTCGGCATCGTTCCATGCGATCCGCATCCCCTTGCCGCCACCGCCCGCGCTGGCCTTGATCATCACCGGATAGCCGATCTGCGCCGAGATATTCACCGCCTCGTCCGCGTCGGCGATCAGGCCCATGTAGCCCGGCACCGTGGAAACCCCGGCTTCCTGAGCGATCTTCTTCGAGGTGATCTTGTCCCCCATCGCCTCGATGGCCGGGCTGGGAGGCCCCACGAACACAACCCCCGCCGCCTCCAAGGCCGCAGCGAAGTTGCGGTTCTCGGACAGGAAGCCATAGCCCGGATGCACGGCCTGCGCACCCGTCTGGCGGATGGCGTCCATGATCTTGTCGATCACGATGTAGGACTGGTTCGCCGGGGGCGGGCCGATATGCACCGCCTCGTCCGCCATCTGCACATGCAGCGCGTTGCGGTCGGCGTCGGAATAGACGGCCACCGTCTTGATCCCCATCTTGCGCGCGGTCTTGATCACGCGGCAGGCGATCTCGCCCCGGTTGGCGATCAGGATCTTGTCAAACATCGGCTCCCCCCTCGGAAATGCAAAAGGACCACCCGGGAGCACGTCCCGGATGGTCCTTCATGTCAGTGTGAACCCGCCCGAAGGCGGTTAGCTCAGTAGCCCGTGTTGCAGGGCGGCAGGCCCAGCTCGATGCCGCAGGTGGCGAGACCCGCCATCCCGCCCAGCGCCGCGCCGGCCAGCATGTTTTCGTCCAAAGCGTCAGCGACAAGGGCGCCAGCCGCCGCGCCGGCCATGCCGCGCGACGCCGGGTCCTGCATGCAGCCGGCCAGGGACGTGGAAAGGAGAGCGAAGACGATAAGCGACTTGCGCATGGGGTACTGCCTCTTTCGTTTGTTGTTATTGCGCGAGATTCTACCGCAACATCACGGATTTGGAAGCAATTATTATGCCGACCCCCGCAATCGTCACCTGGTGCGCGACCAGCGCGCATAAGGATCGGTCCGGCCTGGGACGGGCCGGACCGAAGGGAAGGGGAAGGGTAACAACGTTGACTGCGCGTGCCATGACCTGACTGCCATTGACCCGCACAGAAAGAATGGCGCGGCGAGGCCCCCATTGCAAATGCGTTGCAAACGACGCCAAGGCCGTGGGCAAATCCATGCCAAAACAGGCCAGGCGTCGGCAATTTCATGCCTAGTCCTCCTCACCGTCCCAGTCGTCGGCCAATGCGTCAGGCGCATCCGGTGCGAAGACCTGGGGGAATGCCGCCTCGGCCCGTTTCACGTCGATCTTCAGCAATGCCTCGTAAGAGCACGGATCAAACGGATCCTCGGCCACAACCACCTCGCGGCCGAAAAGCCACGACAGGCGCCCGGCGTCCAGGTTGCCCCGTTCGAACGGTTCCTCGCCGAAATACTGCCAAAGCGCGGCCATGAAGGCCGCATCCGCCATCCGGTCGACGTGCTTGCGGTCCTTGTACCGCTCGCGCTTGATCAGCTTGGTCGCGCCGTCCTTCACGTTGGCGCGGCGGATGGTGAACTGGAAATCGGTGCCAGGCATCCGGCCTGGGAAACCGCGGTGCTTCAGCATCTGGTTTGTCTCCTGTCATGGCAGTCGACAGCACGGATAGGCGAAAGCATCGGCGTGGCCCAGAGGGACCGGATCAGATCATCTGTGTGCGAAAGGGTCTGCCTGCAAACCGCGCCCAGGCGCAGGAGGCAAAGGATTGGCGCGGGCCTGGCCTGCCGAGGCAGGCAGGCCCGCTCCGAAAGGTTACTTGTACTTGCCGGTGTCTGCGACTTCCGGGGTGACCGGATCGACAGCAACTTCTTCTTTTTTGGCGCAGGCGGCGATTGCCGAAACCATAGCCAGAACCAGAACGAGACGTGCGCTCTTCGACATCCTCTACTCCATCCTTCTTGTGGTGCTTCGGATCCCTCGCGGGTACCCGGCACCTGTTCGCTGTTGAAGGCCGATTTGGCCCGGCCCGTCGCCACCCTAACCGAAAAGATTTCGGTTTGGTATGTCGGCCAGACCAAGTTCTCGACCTGTGATGTTCCTACATCAGCCAATTGTGTATGGCCAGAAGGAAAATCCACATTTGGCGGTTGGGCCGGCATCAGAAAACCTCCCAAACGCAGACGCCATTCTCGATCCGGTAGGATTCGAAGAACTGCAAAACGTCCGGCGCGGCCTCGCCGAAGGGGACGGCGGCGCTCATGAAGGTGATGATGATCTGCTGGGGTTCGGGCACCATTCCGGCGACCCGCTCCAGCGCAAAACTGTCGCACAGGACCTGCATGTCGGCGGCCGAAGATTCCACGTCGTCGGCCGAAAGGTCGGGCGCCAGGAAGCGGAAGCGCGCGGCCGCGCCCTCCGGCCCCGGGGCGTTGGTGATCACGTCGATCAGCGAAAGGGTGCGGCCGGAAGGCACCTCGACCGTCGGTCCCGCGGCAGGCTCTTCATTGCACCCGGCGGCAAGCGCCAGGGCAGCAAGAAGCAGCGCAGAACGGATCGGGGCGGGGCGCATCGGCATCACAGCGGAATATTGTCGTGCTTTTTCCAAGGCATAGCGGATTTCTTTCCGCGCAACGCCGCGAAGGCCCGCGCCACCCGGCGGCGGGTGGAATGCGGCATGATCACCTCGTCGATGAAGCCCTTCTCGGCTGCGACGAAAGGATTGGCGAAGCGGTCCTCATAGTCCTTCACCCGCGCGGCGATCTTCTCGGGCTCGCTCAGCTCGCTGCGATACAGGATCTCGACCGCGCCCTTCGCGCCCATCACCGCAACCTCGGCCGTGGGCCAGGCATAGTTGAAATCGGCCTTCAGGTGCTTGGACGCCATCACCACATAAGCCCCGCCATAGGTCTTGCGCGTCAGCACCGTGACCTTCGGAACCGTCGCCTCGCCATAGGCAAACAGCAGCTTTGCGCCGTGCTTGATGACCCCACCATACTCCTGCCCCGTGCCCGGCAAAAAGCCAGGAACATCAACGAAAGTTAGGATTGGAATCTCGAATGCGTCACAGAACCGCACAAAGCGAGCGGCCTTGCGGCTAGCGTCGATGTCCAGGCACCCGGCCAGGACCATCGGTTGGTTCGCCACCACGCCCACTGTCTGGCCTTCCAGCCGGATGAAGCCGATGATGATGTTGGCCGCGAAGTCCTTTTGCACCTCGAAGAAGTCGCCTTCGTCCGCGACTTTTGTGATCAGCTCCTTCATGTCGTAGGGCTGGTTCGGGTTGTCAGGCACAAGCGTGTCCAGGCTGGATTCGATCCGCGACGGATCGTCGAAGAAGGGCCGCACCGGGGCCTTCTGCCGGTTGTTCAGCGGCAGGAAATCGAACAGCCGCCGGATTTCCGCCAGCGCCTCGACGTCGTTCTCGAACGCTCCGTCCGCCACGCTGGACTTCCGGGTGTGGGTCGAGGCACCGCCGAGTTCTTCAGCCGTCACCACCTCGTTCGTGACCGTCTTCACCACATCGGGGCCAGTGACGAACATGTAGCTGGAATCCTTCACCATGAAGATGAAGTCGGTCATCGCCGGGGAATAGACCGCGCCCCCCGCGCACGGACCCATGATCAGGCTGATCTGCGGCACCACGCCACTGGCCTCGATATTGCGCTGGAACACTTCCCCATAGGCCGCGAGCGAGGCCACGCCTTCCTGAATCCGCGCCCCGCCGGAATCGTTGATCCCGATCACCGGCGCGCCGTTCTGCATCGCCATATCCATGATCTTGCAGATCTTCGCGCCGTGGGTTTCCGACACCGACCCACCCATGACGGTGAAGTCCTGGCTAAAGACATAGACCTGCCGCCCGTTGATCGTGCCCCAGCCGGTGACAACGCCATCACCCGCAGGCCTGTCCTTCTCCATCCCGAAGTCGGTGCAGCGGTGGGCGACGAACATGTCAAACTCTTCGAACGAGCCTTCGTCCAAAAGAAGTTCCACCCGCTCTCGCGCCGTCAGCTTGCCCTTGGCGTGCTGCGCGGCCACCCGGCGCTCGCCCCCTCCAGATCGCGCGGCGGCACGACGGACCTCAAGCTCACCCAGGATATCCTTCATCGCGCGCTCCCCCACGGTTGATGGCTTGCTGCAATCTAGGGGAACGCTGGGGCGGCGAGAAGCACGAATGAGAAAATTTGCAAACTCCTTTGAAAGCATCTGCGTCAAATTGCGAAACAGCAAAGCATTGGCCTGACCAGGCGGCTGGGCTAAGCCGTTCCGCACCCGGTTCCCGAGGATATCATGCCCAACCTTCCCATCCCCGTCGTTACCATCGGCCTCCTTCTGGCCTCGAATATCTTTATGACCTTCGCCTGGTACGGGCACCTCAAGTTCAAGGAAAGCGCGCTGATCACCGTGATCCTTGTGTCCTGGGGGATCGCCTTCTTCGAATACGTCCTGCAGGTCCCCGCCAATCGCATCGGCCACGGCTACTTTTCCGCTGCCGAGCTGAAGACGATCCAGGAGGTGATCACCCTGTCGGTCTTCGCCGTCTTTTCGGTCCTCTACCTGAAAGAGCCGCTGCACTGGAACCATCTGGTCGGCTTCGCATTCATCGCGGCAGGGGCCTTCTTCATCTTCCACAAATGGGCGTGACATCAGGTTTCCCCACCCGGCGGCCTGTGGACAAAGCCAGCACGCAGGGGTAGCCCTTCCCAAATGCAAGACGCCGTATTCCTCGACCGGACGACCCCCCCGAAGATCGTCACGCTGATCCTCATGGCCGGGCTTTCGGCCCTGACCATGAACATCTTCCTGCCGTCCCTGCCCGGCATGGCCGCCTACTACGGCGTGCCCTACGGCGTGATGCAGCAGTCCGTGGCGCTCTATCTCCTCCTCTCCGCCCTCCTCCAGATCGTGATCGGCCCGATCTCCGACCGCTACGGCCGCCGTGCCGTCCTGCTGGGGTCGCTCGTCCTGTTCCTCCTTGCCACCATCGGCACCCTCCTCGCCCCTACCGCCACCTGGTTTCTGATCTTCCGCATGGCCCAGGCCGTCATCGCCGCCGGGATGGTCCTGAGCCGAGCCGTCGTCCGCGACATGGTCGCCGACGCGCAAGCCGCCAGCATGATCGGCTACGTCACGATGGGGATGAGCCTTGTGCCCATGATCGGCCCGGTGATCGGCGGCGTCCTTGACGACCTCTACGGCTGGAAGGCCAACTTCGCCCTCCTCCTGGTCCTGGGCCTCGCCACTCTCGCCCTCGTCTGGGCCGACCTCGGCGAAACTGCCACCCTTCGCCGGGTCTCGCTGATGGAGCAGATCCGCACCTACCCCGCCCTCCTCGCCTCGCAGAGGTTCTGGGGCTACACCCTCTCCGCCGCCTTCGCTTCGGGCTGCTTCTTCGCCTACCTCGGCGGCGCGCCCTACGTCGGAGACCACATCTTCGGCCTCTCCTCCACCCATGTCGGAGCACTTTTCGCTCTGACGGCAATCGGTTACGCGGCAGGCAACTTCTTCGCCGGGCGCTACTCCGTCCGCATCGGCATGAACCGGATGATCCTGATCGGCTGCATGGTCACCTCCCTGGGCCTGGCGCTCCTGACCCTCCTGACCCTCGCCGGCCTCTCCGGCCCGACCGTGTTCTTCGGCCTCACCGTCTTCATGGGCCTTGGGAATGGCATCTGCCTGCCCAACGCCAATGCCGGCATGCTCTCGGTCCGCCCCGACCTCGCCGGCACCGCCTCGGGCCTCGGTGGAGCCATCCTGATCGGCGGCGGCGCGGGCCTTGCCGCCTTTGCCGGTGTCCTCCTTGGCCCCGGCTCCTCGGAAATGCCACTCATCCTGCTCATGCTGGCGTCCTCCGCCGCCTCGGTGGTCGCGATCCTTTTCGTCATCCGCCGCGCGCGCCAGATCGGCATCGCCTGACCTCCCCATTGACGTCTCTTTGCAAAGCGCTGCATAGCTTTGCAAAGAGGTCCCCATGCCCACCCAGAAACTCTACGCCGGCGTCAAACTCCGGGAAATCCGCGGTCGGCTGTCGCTGACCCAGAAGTCCTTCGCCGACAAGCTGAACGTCTCGCTCCCCTACCTGAACCAGATGGAGAACAACCACCGGCCCGTCAGCGCCGCCGTGGTCCTTGCCCTCGCCCAGGAATTCGGCCTCGACGTCACCGAACTGACGGTCGGCGAAAGCGAACGCCTGGTGACCGACATGCGCGAGGCCTTGGCCGACCCGGTCTTCACCACCGCCACGCCGCCTCTCGCCGACCTGCGCCTGACCGCCTCGAACGCACCGGCCCTTGCCCGCGCTTTCCTCGACCTCCACCGCGCCTACCGCCAGACCCACGAACGACTTGCCTCACTGGACGAAGCCCTCGGCCGCGAAGACGCCTCCCTTCGCCCCTCGGCCTGGGAAGAGGTGCGCGACTTCTTTCACTATTGCGACAATTACCTTGATGCCATCGACCGCGCGGCAGAGCATTTCGCGACCTCGGCATCCAATGGAAAACCCATAGAAATTCAAGCCCAGGACCTACTGAAGCGCGCCGGGATCAGCCTGCACTATTCGAACACCGCGCCCTTGCGACACTACGACCCGCAAGCCAAGCGCCTCGACATCTCTGCCCGCGCCTCCGGCCCCTCGCAGCGCTTCCAGCTTCTGCACCAGGTCGCCCTTCTCACCCAGAATGAACTTCTGGAAGCAACCCTTGATCTCGCAAGGTTTTCCACCTCGGAAGCCCGCGACATCGCCAAGATCGGTCTTGCAAATTACTTCGCCGGGGCCGCGCTCCTGCCCTACCGCGCCTTCCTCACTGCCGCGCAAGAGGTGCGTCACGACCTCGAACGCCTGGCCGACATCTTCGGGGCAAGTATCGAACAGGTCGGCCATCGGCTTTCGACGATGCAACGCCCCGGCGCCAAGGGCATCCCCTTCTTCTTCGTCCGCGTCGACCAGGCGGGCACGATCACGAAACGCCACTCCTCGACACGCCTGCAGTTTGCCCGCTTCGGCGGCGCCTGCCCCCTGTGGAACGTCCACCAGGCCTTTGAAACCCCAGGACAATTCCTGCGCCAACTGGCCGAGACGCCCGACGGCGTGCGCTACCTGTGCCTGGCCCGCGATGTGTCAAAACCCGCCGGGGCCTTCCTCGCGCCGGTCCGCCGCTATGCCATCGGCCTTGGGTGCGAGGTGCAGCACGCGCCTCAACTCGTCTATTCCGACGGGCTCGACCTCAAGGGAAGGTTCGAGCCCATCGGTATTTCCTGCCGAATCTGCGAAAGGGTGAACTGCCACCAGCGCAGCGTTCCACCGCTGGAAGGCCGCTTGAAGATCAACCCGAACGCCCGCGACGTCCTGCCTTACGAGATTGGCTGACCCCTCGTCGTTCACTTCGTGTCCTCCTCGGAACCGTAGCGAGGAGTGGCGAAGCCATCGACGAGCGGACTACTTGCGCAACGCCGCCGCGATCTGGTCCTTCAGCCGCGAGCGCACCTTGCGCAGCGTTTCCTCCTCGACCTCGGTCAGAAGGTCCAGCCGCGCTTCCGACCGATGCACCTTGTCGTTGACCGCGTCGTATTCGACCAAGAGCCCGGCAAAATGCGGGTCCGAGGCCTTCAACGCACTGATCTTCTGCGCTTCCGCCGGGAATTCCTCATGCAGCGTGTGCGGGGTGTTCGACATGCCTGTCTCCTTCTTGACTGTCCTGTCCAGTCTAGAAGGTCCATCCCCGCCCCGCCTTGACCCGGATCAAGCTACCGCTGCGACACGCGCCAGTTCGGGTTGATCCAGGGCTCCAGGTTTGACGCGGGCAAGGGCGTCCGCCCCAGGATATGATCCGCCGCCTTCTCGCCCGTCATGATCGACGGGCCGTTCAGGTTGCCGTTCGTCACCTGCGGGAAGATCGACGAATCGGCAACCCGCAGGCCGTCGACCCCGATGACCCGGCACTCCGGATCGACCACCGCCATCGGGTCGGACGCCCGCCCCATCCGGCAGGTACCGCAGGGATGATAGGCGCTTTCGACATGCTCGCGCAGGAAGTCGTCCAGCTGCGCGTCCGTCTCGACCCCCGGCCCCGGCTGCAATTCGGCCTTGAGATAGGGCTTGAACGCCTCCTGCCCGAAGATCTCCCGCGTCAGGCGGATGCAGGTGCGGAAGTCCTCCCAATCCGAAGGGTCGGACATGTAGTTGAACCGGATCACCGGCGCGTCCGTCGGGTTGCCCGACCGCAAGCTGATCGACCCGCGCGACTTCGACCGCATCGGCCCGACATGGGCCTGGAAGCCGTGCCCTGCGGCAACTGCCTTGCCGTCGTAGCGCACCGCGAGCGGCAGGAAATGGTACTGAATGTCGGGGTATTCGACGCCCGCCTTGGATCGGATGAAGGCGCAAGCTTCGAACTGGTTCGACGCGCCGGGGCCCTTGCCGGTCAGCAGCCATTGCGCCCCGACCCAGGCCTTTCCCCAGAGATTCCAGTATTTATAAAGGGTTATCGGCTGGCTTGCCGAGAACTGCATGTAGATTTCCAGATGGTCCTGCAGGTTCGCACCCACGCCCGGACGGTCCGCGACGACCTCGATCCCATGCTCGCGCAGATGCGCGGCAGGCCCGATCCCGGACAGCAGCAGAAGCTTGGGCGAGTTGATCGAGGACGCCGCGATGATCACCTCGCGCCCCGCCCGGATCACCTGCCGCCCCGCGCGGGTATCGACCTCGACCCCAACGGCACGCTTGCCCTCCATGACGACGCGGCGGGCAAAGCCCCGGACGACCTGCACGTTCCCTCCCGCCATCGCGGGCTTGAGGTAGGCATTCGCCGCCGACCAGCGCCGCCCCTTGTGGATCGTCGCCTCGAAGGGCCCGAAGCCTTCCTGCTGCTGCCCGTTGTAATCGGTCGTGACCGGATAGCCCGCCTGTTCACCCGCCTTGATGAAGGCGTCGAAAAGCGGGTTCTCCCGCGTCCCCCGGCTCACATGCAGCGGCCCGTCGGTCCCCCGGAACTCCGCCCCCGACCCACCGTGCGATTGCTCCATTCGCTTGAAATACGGGAGAACGTCCGCATAGCCCCAGCCGTCCGCCCCCAACGCTGCCCAGGTGTCGAAATCCTTCGCGTGGCCACGGACATAGACCATCCCGTTGATGCTGGACGACCCCCCGATGACCTTCCCCCGCGGCGTCGCAAGCCTGCGCCCGCCCAGATGGGGCTCGGGCTCCGTGGCAAAGCCCCAGTCGTAGATCCCCATGTTCATCGGGTAGCTCAAGGCCCCCGGCATCTGGATGAACGGGCCGGCATCCGACCCGCCATGCTCGATCACCGTCACCCGCCGACCCGCCTCGGCCAGTCGGTAGGCCATCGCGCAGCCTGCCGACCCTGCCCCAACGATCACGTAATCCGCGTGCATCTCAGGCCCCCCGCGCCAACTCGGCTTCCAGGTGACGCAAGGCCAGCGCCACAGCCACCGCTCCATCCGGAGCCCCCGATTTCAACACTTCGCGCAAGTAGAGCCCGTCGATCAGCGCGCCGAGCGAATCAGCGATTCCTTCCGCCCGCGCGCCCGCCAGCGGCCGCAGGCCCGCCAACAGGTTCGACCGCAGCCGCTTCTGGTAGACCGCCAGAAGCCGCTTCGCCTCGGGCACCGTCTGCGCAAGCACCCAGAAGTTCAGCCAGGCCCCCACCGCCTCGCGCCGGAAGTTGCCGGGGCTGAACGACGCGCGCAGCACCGCCCGGATCCGCCCCTCCGGCCCCTCGGCAGCCGCCAGCGCACCCCGCACTTCGGCCCCGTACAGCGTCATGATGTGGCGCATCGCAGCCAGGAACATCTCTTCCTTCGACCCGAAGTAATGATGCGCCAGGGCCGAGGACATCCCCGCCCGCTTGGCGATCTGGCTGACGGTCACGTCCAGCGATCCCACCCTGCCGATCTCGACAATGGTGGCTTTTACCAGCGCTTCCTTGCGGATAGGCTCCATCCCAAGCTTCGGCATATCGGTCTGGCCCCAGAAAACTCTTGCCAAACCGAATAAGGGCGAAGTTTATTGACTCGTCAATCAACAAAAACACGGGGAGCTTCCTTGTCTATCAGATCCACCCTCCTCACGACTGTCGTGACTTTCGCATTGGCCGGATCGGCCTTTGCCGAAGGCTGCGACAAGATCGTGTTCTCCGACGTCGGCTGGACCGACATCACCGCCACCACCGCCGCGACCGCCCTGGTCCTGCAGGCGCTGGGATATGAGACCGAGACCCAGATGCTTGCCGTCCCCGTGACCTACGAGGCGATGGCCTCGGGCGATGTCGATGTCTTCCTCGGCAACTGGATGCCCACGATGGAATCGAACATCGCGCCCTACCGCGATGCCAAGACCGTCGACGTGGTCCGTGCCAACCTGGAAGGCGCCAAGTACACGCTGGCCACCAACGCCAAGGGGGCCGAGCTTGGCATCAAGGACTTTGCCGACATCGCCACCCATGCCGCCGATCTCGACAACAAGATCTTCGGGATCGAGGCAGGAAACGACGGCAACAAGTTGATCCTCGACATGATCGACACCGACAAGTTCGGCCTGAAGACCGCGGGCATCGAACTCGTCGAATCCTCCGAACAGGGGATGCTGGCCGAAGTCACCCGTGCCGACAACGAGGGCAAGGCCATCATTTTCCTCGGCTGGGAACCCCACCCGATGAACGCCAACTACAAGATGACCTACCTGACCGGCGGCGATGACGTGTTCGGCCCGAACTTCGGGGGTGCCACCGTCTTCACCAACACCCGCGCGGGCTATGTCGCGGAATGCCCGAACCAGGGCAAGCTTCTGCAGAACCTCTCCTTCTCCCTGGCGATGGAGAACGAGATCATGGGTGCTATCCTGAACGACGGGACCGACCCGGCCGAGGCCGCCAAGACCTGGCTGGCCGCCAACCCCGATGCCTGGAAGCCCTGGCTCGACGGCGTGACCACCAAGGATGGTGGCGATGCCGTCGCGGCGGTGGAAGCCGCGCTGAAGTAAGACGCTACGGCCCCGGGAGCCAACCCGGGGCCCATTACTTTGGACGGGGGGTAAAGATGCTTTGGCTTACTTACTTGTTGGAACTGTTTCAGCAGAAAATTCCGGTCGGAAAATACTCGAAAATCCTCTTCGACTGGATGAAGACGCACCTGACCGCCTTCTTCGACGGAATTTCCTATGTGTTGGAAGGTCTGATCGGCGGCATCCTCTGGCTCTTGCAGGCCCCCCCCGCCCTGGTGATCGTGGCCCTCTTCGTCGCACTCACCTGGTATCTGCAGCGGAACTGGAAGGTCTGCCTCGGCATCGCGCTTGGCTGGCTTTTCGTGATCAACCAGGGCTACTGGAAGGAAACCACCGAAAGCCTGACCCTGATCATCGCCTCTTGCGTCGTCTGCCTGGGGATCGGAATCCCGATCGGCATCGCCGCCGCGCATCGGCCGAAACTCTACGCTGCGATCAGTCCGATCCTCGACCTGATGCAGACCCTGCCGACCTTCGTCTACCTGATCCCGGCCATCGTCTTCTTCGGCACCGGCCTTGTCCCAGGCCTGATCGCCACCGTGATCTTCGTCCTGCCCGCACCCATCCGACTGACCCATCTTGGCGTCGTCTCGACCCCCACCGCGCTCTTGGAGGCCGCAACGGCCTTTGGGGCGACACCCCGGCAGCGACTTTGGAAAGTCGAACTTCCCTGGGCGCGGCCGCAGATCATGGCCGGGCTGACCCAAACCATCATGCTCTCGCTGTCGATGGTCGTCATCGCCTCGATGGTGGGGGCCAAGGGCCTTGGCAACCCCGTGATGCGCGCCCTTGCCAACGTCGACGCCGCCAAAGGCTTTGAATCGGGCTTCGTCATCGTCGTCGTCGCCATCGCGCTTGACCGCATGCTGAGGGTTTCGAAATGAGCCGCCCTGCCGTCATCTTCGACCGTGTCTCCATTGTCTTCGGCGACAACCCCGACCGCGCCCTGCCCCTGATGGACCAGGGCAAGACCAGGCAAGAGGTGCAGCAGGCCTGCGGCCAGGTGCTTGGCGTGCATGATTGCTCCTTGACCGTGGCCGAGGGCGAAATCCTTGTTCTCATGGGCCTTTCCGGCTCGGGGAAATCCACACTCCTCCGCGGGGTCAACGCGCTGAACCCGGTCGTCCGGGGCGAGGTTCAGATCCTTGACGGCGACAAGATGGCTTCGGTGACGAAGGCCAGCCCCGAAACACTTCGCCGCCTGCGCGCGACCCGCGTCGCGATGGTCTTTCAGCAGTTTGGCCTCCTGCCCTGGCGCACGGTCCGCGAAAACGTGGGCCTGGGGCTGGAGCTTGCGGGCATGTCACCCGAAGCGCGCAAGCCCAAGGTCGACGCCCAGCTGGAACTGGTGAACCTAAGCCAATGGGCCGAACGCAAGGTCGGCGACCTGTCCGGCGGCATGCAGCAGCGTGTCGGGCTGGCGCGGGCCTTCGCCACCGAAGCGCCAATCCTGCTGATGGACGAACCTTTCTCGGCCCTCGACCCGCTGATCCGCACCAAGCTGCAGGACGAACTTCTGGACCTGCAAAGGAAGCTGAAGCGCACCATCGTCTTCGTCAGCCACGACCTGGACGAGGCGTTCAAGATCGGCAACCGCATTGCCCTCATGGAAGGCGGACGCATCGTGCAGTGCGGCACGGCGCGGGAGATCATCGCAAACCCGGTGTCCGACTATGTCGCGGATTTCGTCGCCCACATGAACCCGCTTGGCGTGTTGACCGCGCGCGACGTGATGGAGCACGGCGAAGCCTCCGCGACCGCCCGCTCCCTCGATGCGGAAACGCCGGTCAAACACATCATGGACCTGATGAGCCAAGGCGTGGCCGAACTGGTGGTGACGGAAAACGGCCGGAACCTCGGCATGATCCGCACCGCCGGGCTAATGGCCAAACTGATCAACCCACGGGGCTAGGGGGACCTCCTCGAGCACCTCGTGCACTCGTCGGAAGGGTCGCGCCACCCCGCGAGGAGTGCACGAAGTGCTCGACGAGCCGCCCCGAAAAGCCACGCCAAAGGTTAAACCTGGGTAAACGACCGCACCCAACCCCTTGATTTCATGTGCATCGAAAACCACGCCGCGCGCGGCGCTCACTCCGCCTTTGCCGCCGTCTTCTTCGGGGCAGCCTTCTTCGCCCCCGCCTTTGCCGGGGCCTTCTTCGCCGCAGGCTTGGCCGCCGCCGCCTTCTTTGGGGCCGCCTTCTTCTTCCCGCCCGACTTCCCCGCCTTCTCCGCGATCAGGACCAGGGCCTCCTCCAGGGTGACCGACTCCGGCTCCACCCCCTTCGGCAAGGTCGCGTTGACCTTCTCCCACTTCACATAGGGCCCATACTTGCCCGGCATCACCTGGACCTCACCCCCATCCGGATGCGCCCCCAGCACCTTCAACGGCCCCGCCTTCGTCGCCCCACCGCGCCGCCCGGCAAGTTTCTGTGCCAGCACTTCCACCGCCCTGTTCATCCCGATGGAGAACACCTCCTCCACCTCGGGCAGGTTCGCATAGACCGACCCATGCTTCACATAAGGCCCGAACCGCCCGATCCCCGCCTCGACCAGTACCCCGTCCTCCGGATGCTTGCCCACCTCGCGTGGCAGGGACAGCAGCGCCAGCGCCCGCTCAAGGGTCAGCCCATCGGGTGTCCACCCTTTCGGAAGGCTCGCCCGGTCGGGCTTGGGATTGGCCTCGCTTGCTTCCCCCCGCTGGACATACGGCCCGAAGCGCCCCGCCCGCAGGCTGACCTCGATCCCGTTCTCGTCCTGCCCCAGGATGCGCCCGTCCGACGCAGCCGACTCAGCATCCCCCGCCAGAGGCCGGGTATACCGGCACTCCGGGTAGTTGCCGCAACCGATGAATGCCCCGCCCGACCGGGCGGTCTTCAAGTGCAGGCGTCCCGAACCACAAGTCGGGCAGACCCGGGGATCGCTGCCATCCGCCCTTGCAGGATAGAGGTGCGGCGCGAGGAACTCATCCAGCTTTTCCAGCACCTCACCGATCCGAAGGTCCGCCGTTTCCGCCACAGCAGCCGAGAAATCACGCCAGAACCGCGCCAGCACGTCCTTGTATTCGCGGTCCCCGGCCGAGACATCGTCCAGCTCCGCCTCCAGGTCGGCGGTGAAATCATACTCCACATAGCGGTGGAAGAAGTTCGACAGGAAGGCCGTCACCAGCCGCCCCTTGTCCTCGGGGAAAAGCCGGTTCTTGTCCTTCCGGACGTATTCGCGGTCGACAATCGTAGTCAGGATGGAGGCGTACGTTGAGGGCCGACCGATCCCAAGTTCTTCCATCCGCTTGACCAGCGTCGCCTCGGTATAGCGCGGCGGGGGCTGGGTGAAGTGCTGCTCGGGCGTCACGCCACCCTTGTCGACCTTCTCGCCCTGCATGACCTGCGGCAGACGGCCTTCCTCGTCATCCTCGTCGTCGCGGCCCTGGTCGTAGACCTTGAGGTAGCCGTCGAACAGCACCACCTGCCCGTTTGCCCGGAACCCCACCTCGCCGTCCGGCGAGACCACGTCAACCGCCGTCCGCTCCAGCCGCGCCGCCGCCATCTGGCTGCTGATCGTGCGCTTCCAAATCAGGTCGTACAGTTTGCGCTGGTCCTCTTCGACGCGGATCTTTTCCGGCCCCAAGCCCATATCTGTCGGCCGGATGCATTCATGCGCTTCCTGAGCGTTCTTGGCCTTGTTCTTGTACATGCGGGGAGAGTCCGGGACATAGGCCTTGCCGAAGCGCTTTTCGATCTCGCCGCGCGTCGCCATCACCGCTTCGGGGGCCATGTCGATGCCGTCGGTCCGCATGTACGTGATGTAGCCCGCTTCATACAGCCGCTGCGCCGCATTCATACACTGCTTGGCACCCATACCGTACTTGCGGGACGCCTCCTGCTGCAGGGTGGAGGTCATGAAGGGCGGCCAGGGGTTGCGGGTGGCGGGTTTGGATTCGACCGCCGAAACCGAGAATGTTCGAGAAGTGCAAGCCGAAACGGCCAGTTCCGCCGCAGTGGCAGTTGGAATGTCGAATTTCTGCAGTTTCTTGCCGCCAAGGGTGACAAGACCCGCTTCGAATTCCTGGCCGCGCGGGGTGCGGAAGACGGCCTTGACGGTCCAGTATTCCTGGGCCTTGAAGGCCTCGATCTCCATCTCGCGCTCGACGATCAGGCGGAGGCAGACCGATTGAACGCGGCCTGCGGATTTCGCCCCCGGCAGCTTGCGCCAGAGGACCGGCGACAGGGTGAAGCCCACCAGATAGTCCAGAGCGCGGCGGGCGAGGTAGGCCTCGACCAGCGGTGTGTCGATGTCGCGGGGTTCCTTCATCGCCTTCGTCACCGCGTCCTTGGTGATGGCGTTGAAGGTCACGCGGGCGACCTTTTTCCCTTTCTTCAGGCTTGACTGCAGGGCTTCCTTCAGGTGCCAGCTGATCGCCTCGCCCTCGCGATCCGGGTCGGTAGCAAGGATCAGCGTATCGTCGGTCTTCAACGCCTCGGTGATCGCGCGGATGTGCTTCTTCGACTCGGGAGCAACCTCCCACAGCATGTCGAATCCATGCTCTGGGTCGACCGAACCGTCCTTTGCGGGCAGGTCGCGGACGTGGCCATATGAGGCCAGGACGGTGAAGTCCGGGCCCAGATATTTGTTGATTGTCTTGGCCTTGGCGGGGGATTCCACGACGACGACTGGCATGTGTTCCTGAAACTCCCGGGCCGGCAAATGGCGGCGCAACATGTGGGCGAAGCTGCGCGGTTGTCAACCGGGGGTGCCTTGGCGGCGGCTTGGCACTTCCCTGCGGTCGCTTCTCGCAGATGCAAGCGAAGACCGACCGAAGGAAGGGATGAGCGTCGGTCAGTCGACCCGTGCCAGCAGGCCGCCGGGCTGGCGGGCGATGCGGCCGTCAAGTTCCAGCGTCAGAAGTTCGGGCGCAAGCTGAGCGGGCGTCACGTTCAGATCGCGCATCAGCTGGTCCTCGGCCAGGGGGCTGGGGCCAAGGCGGTTCAGGATCATCGAGTGGAGTAGCGCCACTTCTTTCAGCGGGCGCTGCGGGGTCTGGGGGCCGGGAAGCGGGGGTAGGCGCGATTCCGGCTCGGGCGTCCCGTCGGTGGGGGCACCAAGCGCCTCCATCACGTCCTGCGGGCCACGGATCAAGAGTGCGCCATCGCGGATCAGCATGTTGCAGCCCGAGGCGCGGGCGTCGAAGGGGTGGCCGGGGACGGCCATTACCTCACGGCCATATTCCAGCGCGGCCTTGGCGGTGATCAGGCTGCCGGATTTTGCGGCGGCCTCCACCACCACAACGGCGCGAGACAGCCCGGCGACAATGCGGTTTCGAAGCGGGAAGTGCCGCGCCTGGGGTTCCAGGCCGGGAGGATGTTCGCTGATCCGGCAGCCGGCTGCGTCGATTGCGGCGGCGAGGGCCGCGTTCTCGGGCGGGTAGATCGCGTCGATGCCGCCCGCCATGACGGCAACGGTGCGGCCCTGTCCTTCCAATGCGGCCTCGTGCGCGGCGGCGTCGATGCCGCGGGCCAGGCCAGAGATGACGGTGAACCCAGCCTCGGACAGGCCAGCCCCCAGCCGTCGCGCCATGCGGGTGCCAAGCGAGGACGCATTGCGGGCACCCACCATGCCGACAGAGGGGTGGTTCAGAAGCGCCACATCGCCGATCGCCCAAAGGACCGGGGGAGCGTCCGGGATTTCGGCCAGTGCCCGGGGATAGTCCGGCTCACCATGCATCAGAAGCCGTGCGCCCAGGGCCTGGCCCTTCTTAAATTCGGCCTGGACCACGCCCAGGGGACAGACCTCATACTCCTCGACTCCGGCAGCCTTGGCGATGCCAGGCAAAGCCTCCAGCGCGGCTTTCGCCGTCCCATGCTCGGCCAGCAGCCGGTGATAGGTCACGGCTCCGACGCGGCGCGAGCGAACGAGGCGGAGCCGGTCGAGACGGTCCTCCTTAAGGGGTGTGGGGTGTGTGGGGTTCGAAAGCTGCCCGTCCGCCATCCGTTGCCTCGCCTCGTTCGCACGGGCACTCTGCGCCGCAGGTGGTTAAGGAAGTCTGAACACGGACCCGACTCCTCCAGCCTTGAACCTGCTCGGGTTATTTGATCAAATGGACGCAACGCGACCCCCGTGGCCGTTGATGAGTCTCGGGGTCCATCAGGGAGCACGATCATGTTGAACGCCGAAGTAGCCAAGCGCCGCGATGATGCCATCTCGCGCGGGGTGGGGATGATGACCCAGATCTATGCGGATCGGGCGCTGAACTCCGAGGTCTGGGACATCGAGGGCAACCGCTACATTGACTTTGCGGCGGGCATCGCGGTGGTGAATACCGGGCATTGCCATCCGAAGGTAATGGCGGCGGTGGCGAACCAGATGACCAAGTTCACCCACACCTGCCATCAGGTGATGCCCTACGAGAACTACATCCGCCTGGCCGAGCGTCTGAACGAAAAGGTTCCGGGGCCGTGGAAGAAGAAGACGATCTTCGTGACCACGGGGGCCGAGGCTTGCGAGAACGCGATCAAGATCGCCCGCATCGCCACGGGCCGGAACGCAGTGATCGCCTTCGGCGGCGGCTTCCACGGCCGGACCTTCATGGGCATGTCGCTGACCGGCAAGGTCGAGCCCTACAAGAAGGGGTTCGGGTCGATGATGCCGGACGTCTTCCACGTTCCCTTCCCGATGGACGTGCACAACATCTCGACCAAGGACGCGATGGCGGGGATCGAGAAGCTGTTCAAGGCTGACCTCGACCCAGCCCGCGTCGCCGCGATCATCTTTGAACCGGTGCAGGGCGAGGGTGGGTTCTACCCGGCGCCGACCGACCTCGTGAAGGCGATCCGCGCGCTTTGCGACCAGCATGGCATCGTGATGATCGCCGACGAGGTGCAGACGGGCTTTGCGCGGACCGGGAACCTCTTCGCGATGGAGATGCATGGGGTGGCCGCCGACCTGACGACGATGGCCAAGGGCCTTGCAGGCGGGCTGCCGCTGGCGGCCGTCACCGGCAAGGCCGAGCTGATGGACGCAGCCAACCCCGGCGGCCTGGGCGGCACCTATGCCGGCAACCCGCTGGGGATCGCGGCGGCGAACGCTGTGCTCGACGTGATCGAGGAGGAAGACCTCTGCGCCCGCGCCAATGAACTGGGCAGCCGCCTGAAGCAGCGGTTGGAGGCGATCCGCGCCACCGCGCCCGAGATCGTTGACATCCGTGGACCGGGTTTCATGGTGGCCGTGGAATTCGCCAATCCGGGCACCAAGGAGCCTGACGCGGGCTTCACCGGACGGGTACGGCTTGAGGCGCTGAAGCGCGGGCTGTTGCTGTTGACGTGCGGCGTCTACGGCAACGTTGTTCGCTTTCTTGCGCCAATCACCATCCCGGACGCACACTTTGCCGAGGCGATGGACATTCTGGAGGCCTCGATCGCAGCAGCGCGGCAGTAAGGGGTACAACGGAACCCTTTGGCCCCTGCCGGGTTGTAGGCCTAGCAACGGATCGGTCGGTTTCCGCGCATCGTGCCAGAATATGGGCGCACGGCGAGGGTCAGACAGGTACTGTCCGTCCGCAAGACTCATAACTGGAGTAGACTCATGAAACGCATTCTTCTGACCCTTCCCCTGCTGGCCCTGCCGATTGCCGCCTGTACGCCTGCCGAACAGAACGCGGCCCTGGGCGCCGTCGGCGGTGCTGCCGTCGGCGCTGCGGTCTCGTCGGACAGCGACCGCGAAAAGGGTGCCGTCGTCGGTGCCATCGTCGGCGTTGCCGCTTCGCAGCTGCTTGGCCCGGCACCGCAGACCGGCAAGTGCTACTACCGCGACCAGTACGGCAACCGCTTCATCGCGGACTGCCGCTGATCCATCCGCCCCGGCCCAATCGCGGGCCGGGGCAACCCCTTTCGGACAGGGGGGGAAGCGGCTAGAACGGCGGGCATTCCGCCCGCAGGCCCAGCATGTCCGACCTTTCCCACGGCATCGACCTTTCCTCCGCCAGCGTTCGTCTGGGCGGCCGCAAGGTGCTGGATGGCCTCAGCTTGCGGCTGACCGAGGCGCGGATCGGCATCCTGGGGCGAAACGGGTCCGGCAAGACCACGTTCCTGCGGCTTGTCGCAGGGCTGATTCCTCCGGATTCTGGGACAGTGCGGGTGGACGGCCACGATCCCTTTGCCGATCGCAGGGCCGCGCTGGCATCGCTTGGCATCCTGTTCCAGAACCCGGACCATCAGATCCTGTTCCCCACCGTCGAAGAGGAACTTGCCTTCGGCCTTCGCCAGCAAGGCGCATCGATGGTGGATGCATCGGCACGGGTAGCGGGGCTGCTGCAGGCAGAGGGCCGGCTGCATTGGGCGAAAGCTCCGGTCTCGACCCTCAGCCAGGGCCAACGCCATTATCTGTGCCTTTTGTCGGTACTGCTCATGCATCCGCGGACGATCCTTCTGGATGAGCCCCTTGCAGGGCTTGACTTGCCGACCCAGGCGCGTCTGGCCCGGCGTTTTGCGGCCCTGCCGCAGCGGCTGGTCACCATCACCCATGACCCTGCGGTTCTGGCGGATGCGGATCGGGTGCTGTGGCTGGACGCGGGCCGGGTGATCGCCGATGGGCCACCGTCCGAAGTCCTGCCCGCCTACACCGCCGAGATGACCCTGATCGGAGAGCGCGATGCTGACGCTGACCTCGCCGGTTGAGACCTGGGCGCATCGGCTGCCCGCAGCGGGGAAGCTTGCAGCGCTGGCCGCAGGGACCACGGTTCTGTTCGTCGTGGACGCGTCTTGGATACTGGCAGTGGCCCTTGCGGCTGCAGGGGCGCTTTACCTTTCCGGCGGGATGCGCTTTGCTGCGGCGGGGCTGCGGCAGCTTTACCCGCTATGGCCCTTCGTGGTGATCGTCGTGCTCTGGCACCTCTGGACCGCCGAGGTTGCGGCGGGCATTGCCATCCTTCTGCGGATGGTGACGGCGGTGGCCCTTGCGAACTTCCTCACGATGACGACGCGACTGTCCGACATGCTGGTGGTCTTCGAGCGGCTGGCACGGCCCCTGTCGCCCGTCTTGCCGCCGCGTCGCCTGGCGCTGGCCTTCGCGCTGGTGATCCGCTTCATTCCGGTCATGCTCGACCGGATGGGACTGATCCGTCAATCCTGGTCGGCCCGGTCCCCCCGCCCTTCGCGCTGGCGGGTGATGGTCCCGGCAACGCTTGCCGCGCTGGACGATGCGGATCGCGTCGCCGAGGCCTTGCGGGCGCGGGGCGGGGCAGAGTAAGGGGGCGGAAGCCATTGGAGGACCCAAGATGGAACGCAGCCTGACCCACATCGCCCTTTTCGCCGCGCTGATCGCCGTCCTGGGCCTGGTTCCGAAGATCGACCTCGCCGCCGGTGTCCCGATCACGGCGCAGTCGCTGGGTATCATGCTGTGCGGCACGGTCCTCGGTGCCAAGCGGGGCGCGTTGGCGGTGATCCTGTTCCTCGCGCTGGTTGCGGCCGGCCTGCCGCTTCTGTCGGGCGGGCGCGGCGGGATCGGCGTCTTCGCCGGGCCTTCGGTCGGCTTCCTCGTTGGTTTCCCCATCGCGGCCTTCGTCGCGGGCTGGGTGATGGAGCGGACGACCCTCTCCCCCGCCGTGGCGGCCACCGCAGCCTCGGTCATCGGCGGGATCGGGGTGCTCTATGTGTTCGGCATCGCGGGCATGGCGCTGGTGCTGGGCAAGACGCTGTCCGAGGCGGCCTTCCTGTCCTTCGCCTTTCTGCCCGGCGATGTCGTCAAGGCGGTCATCGCGGGCCTCGTGACGCAAAGCCTGTCGCGGATGCGCCCAGCCTCGCTTCTGTCACGCGCCTGACAGTTCCACCAACATCGCGGTGCCAATTCCCCCCGCAGCCGCGATGGCAGCAAGACCTTTGCCACGTTGCAGCCCGTGGAAAAGCCGCACGGCAAGGATGGCCCCCGACGCCCCGATCGGGTGCCCGCGCGCAAGCCCGCCGCCAGCGGGATTGACGATCTGCGGATCAAGCCCGGCGCCGTCGATCACGGCAAGCGCCTGCACGGCGTAGGCTTCCATGATCTCGGCCTGGGCAAGCGCCTCGCCCGTCCAGACGCGCCGGATTGCAGCGATGGGGGCAAGGCCGGGGTCTTCCGGCGTGCCGCCCAAAGTTGCTCCGGCAAGCAGGGCAAGGCCCCTGCCCTGCGCAATACGGTCGCTGACGACCAGGCAGACGGCGGCAGCATCGGCGGCGACGGCAGCCGTGGCGACAGTCAGGTCGCCGGTCAGCGCAGGCGCCTTGGCCAGCAGACGCGGGCTCAGGACGCGCGGGAAGGCGTCGCGCGTAACACCGTTCAGGGCAACGACTTCTGCGCTTTGGTCGGCAACCAGCGCCTTTGCATGGCTATCTGCGGCCCAAAGCTCTTGCCGGGCGCGGGAAATGCCCAGTCGGCGGGCAAGCGTTTCGGCCGCCTCGGCCATGTCAGGGTCGCGGTCCGGCCAGGGGGTGAAGGGCGCCTGGTCGTAGGGCTGGGGCGCACCGCCGTCCGGATCAGTGCGCAGACGCAGGGGGCGCCGGGAATAGCTTTCAACACCCCCGGCCAGGACGATCTCGGCCGCACCAGAGTCGATCAATGCCCTGGCAAGCAGGATGGCATCCAGCCCGCCCGCGCATTGCCGGTCGGTGGTCAGGCCGGCAACGGTTTCCGGCAGGCCAGCCGCCAGTGCCACCCGCCGTGCCGGGTTGCCGCCGCCTCCCAGAGCGTTGGAGAGGATGACTTCGTCGACTTGCGATGGCACGATCTCCGCGTCGGCAAGGCAGGCCAGCAGGACAGGTGCCGCAAGGTCCTCGATCCTCAGTCGTGCAAAGGCACCTCCCCGCGGAACCACGGCGGTGCGACGGGCGGCGATCAGTCGGGCCATGTCGCCCTCAGAGCCGTGAGGTCGGTCTTGCCAGAGGGAAGCGTGGGCCAATCCTTTCGCCAGATCAGCGCCTTGGGGGATTTCAGCGGTCCAAGCTCCCGGCGAAGGGCCGGGCGGATGGCAGCCTCCCGCGTCGGGTCGCCTTGCAGGACGGCGATCAGGGTGTGGCCGCGCTTGGGGTCCGGCACGGGCAGGACGGCTGCACGGGTGATGCCGGGAAGGGTGTGGAGGAAGGCTTCGATTTCCTCGGGAAAGACGTTCTGGTCGGCCACGGTGACCATGCGCCCAGCACGGCCTTTCAGAACCAGGAAACCGTCCCTCAGGTCGCCGATTTCCCCGACAGAGAGCCAGCCGTCGCGCCATCTGGTTCCGGCGGGGGTTGGGGTGAGGGGCGTGGCGGCCTGATCGCTGGCGTAACCGAGAAAAAGGTAGGGGCTTCTGACCCAGACTTCTCCGCCAGGATCGAGGTGAAGATCGACGCCCGGATAGGGGCGGCCGACCGAAGTCTCTGGCGTGGTCGCGTCAGCCAGCGTGATGAAGCTTGTCTCGGCAGCACCGTAGAACTCGCGCAGTTGGGCGTTGGGCGCGAGGGTCAGGAGGGCGGCGCGCAGCCCGGGGTCAAGCTTGGACCCGCCGACAAGGATCAGGCCCAGGTCCGGAAGCAGGCCGGGGCCGAGGATCAAGCGAAGCTGCGCCGGGGTGGCATAAAGATGGGTGACCTTTCGACGGGCAATAGCCTCGCGCTGTCGGTCCGGGCGCAGGTCACTTAGAAGGTGGACATCCGCACCCAGATGCAGCCCCTCGACCGCGCCATATAGCGAGAGAGAGTGGATCAGCCGGCCAAGCGTCGCGATGCGGGCACCGGGGCCGATCCCCAGGGCCGCATTGACGGCGAAGCTGGCGGTCCACGAGGCTTGTGTTCGGCGGATGCGACGGGGCCGGCCGGTGGAGCCAGAAGTGAGGGTTTCCAGGATGGGCGTATCGTGGGGGTCTGGCAAACTCTGGTCGCCTGCGCCAATCCGGAAGGCAGGGTGGCCAATGGCTGCGGCAAGGCCCTGTGGGCTGTCGGGGAAGATGGCTCCTTCCAGGGGTGGGCGGCTCCCATCCGGCAGGACTTCATCCCCCGTGCTGTCGAAAAGCCGGGCTTCGGGGTGCCAGCGGAAGCCTTCGGTCATGCCTTCAGCAGCGTCGCCATCCGGCGGAGCGCCAAGAGATAGCCCTCGGTGCCGAAGCCGGCGATCACCCCGTCAGCGCGGGCGGACACGTAGGAATGATGCCGGAAGGCCTCACGCTTGTGGATGTTGGAGATGTGGACCTCCAGCACCGGCCCGTCATAGGCGTTGAGCGCATCAAGGATCGCCACCGACGTGTGGGAATAGGCGCCCGGGTTCAGGATGATCCCCGCCGAAGTGGTCCGCGCCTCCTGGATCCAGTCGACAAGCTGGCCTTCGTGGTTCGATTGCAAGGCGCGCAGAGCCAGCCCGAGCTCCTCGGCCAAGTCTGCCACGCGGGCGACCACATCGTCCAGCGTCTCGCGCCCGTAGATCTCGGGCTGGCGCAGGCCCAGGAGATTGAGGTTCGGGCCGTTCAGAAGGGTGACAAGCTTCGGCATGGGATCGTCCGCACTAAGGGTCGCGCGAGATTAGCCGATATGCCCGGGGCGGCAACGGGCAAAAAAGGTGGCGGCTTTCCGGGGTACTGTGGGGACAGTCCGGAAAGCCGCCCAGGGAGACGACGGCTGCCCCGTGGGGAGGATTTCAGGCCACTTTCTCCAGCACCACTTGCGGCTGGATCCCAAGCGCGCGGACGACTTCGCGGGTAAGGTGCGGACGGTTCAGGGTGTAGAAGTGAAGATCCTCAACCCCACCCTGGATCAGCTTGTCGCATAGCGCGGTGCATTGGGTGAGCGCCAGGAGGTCCTCACGCCCGTCGCGGGTGGCGGTGGCAAAAGCCTCGTCCAGCTTCTGCGGGACCGAGGTGCCACAGCGGCGGGCAAATTTCTTGGCACCGTCCCAAGAGGTGATCGGCAGGATGCCGGGGATGATCGGGGCTGTAATCCCCGCCTTGGCGCAGGCATCGCGGAACCGGAAGAACGTGTCGGCGTCGAAGAAGAACTGCGTTATCGCAGACGAAGCCCCCGCGTCGATCTTGCGCTTCAGCCATGTCACGTCGGCAGAACTGTCGGCTGCGTCCGGGTGGGGTTCGGGATAGGCGCCGACGCGGATCTTGAACTTGCCGGTTTTCGCCAGCTTCTCCACCAGCTCGACCGAATTGGCAAAGCCCAGGGGGTGCGGGACAAACCGCTGGGCACCCTTGGGTGCGTCGCCGCGCAAGGCCACGATCTCGGTCACCCCGGCGGCGGCGTAGGCCTCGGCGATGGCAAGCGTCTCGGTCCGGGTCGCATCGACACAGGTCAGGTGTGCGGCAACCGGCAGGCCATAGTTGCGGTGAATGGTCGAGACCGCCTCGTGCGTCAGGGTCCGGGTCGTCCCGCCCGCGCCGTAGGTGACCGAGACAAACGACGGCTGCATCGGGGCCAGCGTCTGCACCGTTTCCCACAGGCGGAACGAGGCGTCCAGCGACTGGGGCGGGAAGAATTCAAAGCTGATGCGGGGCGCGTTGGTCATGGCGGTCTCCTTCAATGACCCTCTTGTCGCAGATTGCGGCATGTGAGAACAATTCATAATTCTCACCATCTTGATGAGTTTCATTCATGTACATCGAGCTCCGCCACTTGCGCACGATCCGCGCGATCCAGCAGGCCGGGGGCCTTGCCCGGGCAGCAGACATGCTGAACATGACGCAATCGGCGCTGTCGCATCAGGTGAAAGGGCTGGAGGATCAGGCCGGGATGGAGCTCTTCGTCCGCCGGTCCAAGCCGATGCGCCTATCGGCGGCGGGGGTGCGGATGCTGCGCGCGGCGGAACGTATCCTGCCCGAGATCGACGCGATGGAAGAGGAGTTCCGCGCGCTTCGGGCGGGACGGACCGGACGGCTGCATATCGCCATCGAGTGCCACGCCTGCTTCGACTGGCTCTTCCCGGTGCTGGAGATGTTCCGTCACGCTTGGCCCGAGATCGACGTCGACATCCGGGCCGGTCTGGCTTTCGAGGCCCTTCCCGCGCTGAACCGCGAGGATGTGGACCTTGTGATCTCTTCCGACCGCGAACCGCCGCCGGGGATCGTGTTCAACCCCCTGTTCGACTACCATCCGACCTTTGTGGGATCCTCACAGAACCCCTTGGCGGAAAGGGCGTTCATCACCGCCGAGGACTTCCGCGACCAGGTCCTCATCACCTACCCGGTCAGCCGCGACAAGCTGGATGTGTTCACCGAAATCCTGACCCCCGCCAAGGTCGAACCCCGCGCGCAAAGGACGGCGGAATTGACGGCGGTGATCCTGATGCTGGTCGGCTCGAACCGTGGGGTCGCGGTGCTGCCGGACTGGGTGATGCGCGAGGTGAAGACCAACGCCGACTACATCACGCGGCCCCTCGGGCCAGAGGTGGTGACGAAACGGATGTACGCGGCGACGCGGGAAGAAGACGCGGCCAAGCCCTACATCGCGCATTTCCTCCGACTGGCGCGAAGCGAGCCGATGAAACTGCAGCGCGCGTGACGGGCAGGGGGCCGGAATTCTCGAAAATTCCGGTTCGGAGCCTTTGAAGGCTCCGGTCCGACTTCTTCGAAGAAATGGTTCTCAGGCTCGTATCGTGTCGGCCATCGCCTTGAAAAGCCCATCGTTTGCCGCGATCAGCGCGCCGTCCAGGGGATCGGTTCCCGTGCGCAGGCCCTCAACCAGGCCGCCGGCTTCCTTGACCAGCAGGACCCCGGCGGCGATGTCCCAGACCGACAGCTCCCGCTCCCAGTAGCCGTCGAAGCGGCCGGCGGCGACATAAGCCAGATCCAGCGAGGCCGCGCCCCAGCGCCGGACACCGGCGCAGGCGGGCATCAGGCGGCCAAGGTCCTTCAGCATCGCGGGGAGCGTGGACTTCGCGCCGAAAGGCACGCCGGTCGCGAACACTGCCTCGTGCATCGCCCGGCGGCCGGACACCCGCAGTCGGCGGTTGTCGTTCAGCCAGCAGCCTGCGCCCTTCTCGGCCCAGAACATCTCGTCCTTGGCGGGATCGTAGACGACAGCACTGACAATCTCGCCCTTGTGCTCCAGCGCGATCGATACCGCCCAGTGCGGCATCCCGTGCAAAAAGTTCGTGGTTCCGTCCAGGGGATCGACGATCCACCGCCGTGTAGGGTCGGCACCGGCGGTAACGCCGGTCTCTTCGCCGATCCAGCCATAGGTCGGGCGACCGCCGAGCAGTTCTTCCTTGATCAGGCGTTCCGCCTCACGGTCGGCTTTCGAGACGAAATCCCCCGGCCCCTTGGTCGACACCTGCAGGTTTTCGACCTCGCGGAAGTCCTTGACCAACGAGCGCCCCGCTTTGCGCGCGGCCTTGATCATCAGGTTGAGGTTGGCCGAGCCCTGCATCATCCGCTCCAACAGCTTTTCAAGCCCGGCGCTATAGCGGGTCGGGGGCCGGAAAGAAAGGGGTGGACGGTTACTGGACGATTACCACGCGGGTGTTCTCCATCCCCTCGGCCTTCACCATCTCGAACAGGATCTTCGCGTTCTTCGGATCCAGCCGGACGCAGCCGTGGCTGGCGGGCTTGCCCAGGCGCTTGATCTGGTCGGTGCCGTGGATCGCGTAGTTGCCGTCGTAGAAGATCGCGAAGGGCATCGGCGCGTTGTTGTAGCGGCGCGAGCGGTGGTTGCGCGACAGGAACTCCGGCTCGAAGGTCCCGGCCGGCGTGATTTTTCCGGCCTTCGCGGTTGACACGGGCCAGGTGAAGAGCAGGCGGCCTTCGTGATAGACCTTCATCTCCTGAGAGGTGATCGAAACGTGGGCCACGACACGCTCGGCCGAGGCAGCGGCGGGCAGAAGCAGGGCAAGCAGCAGCGCGGCAAAATGGCGGCGCATGGAAACCTCCGAATGCGTAGATCAAATACGGGAAGAATTCCCGTCGGGCGCCAGTAGTCAACGGAAAACCGGCGGAATTCGGGTCGGGATTTCCGCAATCGTGGCCTTTGCCGGTCAACCCTTCGACGGATGCGCCGAAAGTCCGCCGATCATCGGTCCCTGCAGCTCGCGCAGAAGCTTGCGGCGCAGCGCGTCCGGATAGTCCGTCTGCCGGGGTGCCGTCTCGACAAAGGCGCCGGGACCGCGGATCACCTCGTTCGCGTAGTAGTCCAGGATGTCCGCCTCATGCTCGCCCACCGCCAGGCCGTTCACCGTGATGCCGGTGAAGTCCTCGCGCTCGTAGGTGCGGGCGACCGAAATGCCGTCGTTGTTGCGCCCGTCCCCCGCGACGTCGATCACCCTGCGCTCGCACTCGGGCGCATCGCCCATCAGGTCCAGGCCGTAGCTCAACGCATCGCCCAGTGCCGTGGCCAGCGGGGCGGCGGGGCGCGGGGTGCGGCGGACCTCCCAGATCGCGGTATCCAGCGTCTCGGGGCTGTCCAGGATCACCCAGTCCTGCACGAGGTCTTGATAGCCACGTCCCGACCAGTAGTAGATCGCCAGAGCCACCCTGCCCTCAGGCCCGAAGATCGCCGCCCGCACATCGGGGTCGGACAGCGCCAGCGCCATGCCGTCGGTCTGGATGACGTAGTCCTGCGAATCGATGGACCGCGAGACATCGACGGCCAGTGCCAACGCCAGCCGACACTCGGCTGCGGCGGGCGGGCTGAGGCACAGGACATCGAGAGCAGCGCGAAGCATCTGGGGCCTCCCGGGCGCAATGGTAGGCCGGGATAGCCGCTCTGCAAAGCGCTCAGCGCTTGCGACGGACCAGCGGGACGTTCGACCGCGCAGCTTCGAACTGCGTCCCGGGATGCGGTGGATGGCCGTCCGTCCGTTGCCAGAAGTCTTGCGCACCTCGCCGAAGCCAGACGGGCAAGGCCAGGGCCAGACCAGCGACGAAACCGCCGACATGGGCCCAATAGGCGACCCCGCCGGCATCGCCGGGGGTCGACACGCCCGAGAATATCTGGATGGCCAGCCAGATGCCCAGCACGACCCAAGCTGGGATCGCAAAGATGCGGAAGAAGATGACGAAGATGAACAGGACGTCGACCTTGGCCTTCGGGAACAGCAGGAGATACCCCCCCATCACCCCCGCGATGGCGCCCGAGGCCCCGACCATCGGGATCATCGACTTGGGATCGGGCAGCGCCTGGGCCAGCCCCGCCGCGATCCCGGCCGCCAGGTAGAAAAGCAGGAAACCGACGTGCCCCATCTCTTCTTCAAGGTTGTCGCCGTAGATCCACAGGAACAGCATGTTGCCCGCCAGGTGGAACCAGCCGCCGTGCAGGAACATCGAGGTGAAGATGGTCACCTCCCCCTCGCCGGACAGGAAACGCGCGGGGATAAGGCCCCAGGTCCAGAAGAACTCAGCCAGCTGATATTCGTTCATGCTGACGAAATAGCCAAGGAAGACCAGCACGTTGATCACGATCAGCGCGATGGTGACAAAGGGAGTCTGGCCGGAAGGATTGTGGTCGCGGATCGGGAACATGGGCTGACCCTTCCCGATCCGTTGCCTTTGGTCAAGCGTAGGCCACTTCCGAAAGCAGCTGCGCATTGCCGCCCGACGCCGTGGTGTCGATGCAGAGGTGGCGCTCCAGAAATGCGTGGCCCGCGTCGGGCGCAGCGACCAGCGGAAGGATCGGGCCCTGGCGCTGCGCCAGCGCCACGGCATAGGGCCGCCCCGCGTCAGCTTCGCCCCACCAGAGCGCACCCGAAAAGCCTTGCAGTGTCGCAAGCGCCTCAGGAGCCAGCCCCGGAGCCTCGACCGCATGGCCGCCAAGCTTGCGGATCGCTTCAGCCTGGGCCAGCGCCGTTGCCCGGCCGGGGCCCAGACACAGCAAGGGGGCACGGGGCGTCAGCGCAAGGCGGTTCGATTCCCCTGTTGGACCAGGCATGTCCTCAGCCTGCGGTGCCGCGGCGGGCAAGGGGGCGGCAAGTGCCCTGGTTACCTCGGCGACGGTGGTCTTCGCAGTGTCGGGTGTGGCGTCCGGCGCAATCGCCTTTGTGAACCGTGCCAGATAGTGCGGCCCGCCTGCCTTGGGCCCGGTGCCCGACAGCCCCTCGCCCCCGAAGGGCTGACTGCCCACGACCGCACCGATCTGGTTGCGGTTTACGTAGGTGTTGCCGACCCGGATGCCGTCGACGATGTGCTGCACCCGGTCGTCGATGCGGGAATGCAGGCCGAAGGTCAGCCCGTATCCGGTGGTGTTGATTGCAGCGATGACCGTGTCGATCTCGGAGGCCTTGAAGGTGGCGATGTGCAGAACCGGCCCGAAGATCTCGCGCGGCATGTCCTGGATGCCCTTCACCGACAGGACGGTCGGAGCGATGAAGGTGCCCTGCCCCGGCGGCGTCAGTTCCTTCAGAACACGCCCCTCGGCCCGCGCCGCATCGACATAGGCGCGGATGCCTGCCTGCGCCTCGGCGTCGATCACCGGGCCGATGTCGGTGGACAGGTGCCACGGATCGCCCAGCGACAGGTCCTCCATCGCGCCGAACAGCATCTCGGTGGCGGTGTGGGCGATGTCTTCCTGGACATAGAGGCACCGCAGGGCGCTGCACCGCTGCCCAGCCGACTGGAAGCTGGAGGCGATGATGTCCCGCACTGCCTGTTCCGGCAGAGCGGTGGAATCGACCAGCATGGCGTTGAGGCCGCCGGTCTCGGCAATCAGGGGGGCGGTGGGGTCAAGATGCTCGGCCATACTGCGCCGGATCGCCTGCGCCGTCGCGGTGGAACCGGTGAAGGCCACTCCGTTGACACGCGGGTCGCGGGTCAGCGCCGCGCCGACCGCACCATCGCCGGGCAGAAGTTGCAGCGCGGTCGGGGGTACTCCGGCGGCTAGGAGGTGATCGACGGCAAGGGCGGCGATCAGCGGTGTCTGCTCGGCAGGTTTCGCCAGGACGGCGTTCCCGGCGGCCAAGGCGGCGCTGATCTGGCCGCAGAAGATGGCGAGTGGAAAGTTCCAGGGGCTGATGCAGGCGAAGACTCCGCGTGCGGGATTCGGTTGGGCGGCTTGGCTGGCGTAGTAGCGCAGGAAATCCACCGCCTCGCGCAGCTCTGACACGGCGTCGGCCAGGGTCTTGCCCGCCTCGCGCGCCAGCAGCGCGAAGATGCGGCCAAAGTCGGCCTCCATCCGGTCCGCGGCGCGGTTCAGCACAAGGCTGCGTTCCGCAGGCGCTGCGGACCAAGGCTCGGCCAAGCGCACGGCCGTATCGACGTCCGGCAGGCCCGCCGTGGTGACATGACCGATGAGCGCGCCCGAGGCAGGGTTCAGGACCGCCAGTTGCGGACCTCCCGCCACCCGACCGGCCACGCGCGGGGCAGCATCTATCCGGGCTTCGACAAAGGGGGCGCGAGCAGCCTCGATGGCCTGAAGATCGGCGGCATCGGTCAGGTCCCAGCCCTGGGAGTTCTTCCGCCCGCCGAACAGGGCCGGTCCGGTCTTCAACGCCGGGCTAGGGATCGCCGTCAATGCTTCGACCGCCGTCAACGGACAGGCGGCAACCGTTTCCGGCGGCACCTCCTCATCGACGATCTGGTTGACGAAGCTGGAATTCGCCCCGTTCTCCAGCAGACGCCGGACGAGGTAGGCCAGCAAATCCCGATGCGCGCCGACGGGGGCATAGATGCGGCAGCGGGTGGCGTTGTCGGTCAGCACGATGTCGTGCAACCGCTCGCCCATCCCGTGCAGGCGCTGGAATTCATAATCCATCGGTGTCAGCCCCTGCGACTCGGCAACATGCAGAATCGCCGCGACAGTATGGGCGTTGTGGGTGGCAAACTGGGGATAGATGCGGTCGGTCAGCGACAGAAGCTTCCGCGCATTGGCGATGTAGCTGACATCGGTCGACTGCTTGCGGGTGAAGACCGGGAAGCTCTCAAGCCCCATGACCTGCGCCCGCTTCACCTCGGCATCCCAATAGGCGCCCTTCACCAACCGCACCATGATCTTGCGGTCCAGCTTCACCGCCAGAGCATGCAGCCAGTCGATCACCGCCCCGGCACGACGGCCATAGGCCTGCACCACAACGCCGAACCCGTCCCAGTCCTTCAGCGCCGGGTCCGACAGCGTGGCCTCGATCACCTCCAGCGACAGGGCCAGACGGTCGGCTTCCTCGGCGTCGATGTTGAACCCAAGCCCCGCCGCCTTGGCCAGTGTGGCCAGCGCCCGGACGCGCGGGACCAACTCTTCCATCACCCTCTCACGCTTCGCCACCTCATAGCGCGGATGCAGCGCCGAAAGCTTGACCGAAATCCCCGGATTGGTGCGGATGTCGTTGCCCTTGGCGGCGCGCGCGATGGCAGTGATCGCACGGGAATAGGACAGGTGATAGCGCCGCGCATCGGCCTCGGTCCGCGCTGCCTCACCCAGCATGTCGTAGCTGTAGGTGTAGCCCTTGGCCTCCAGCTCCTCGGCCCGGTCCATCGCCTTGTCGATGGTCTCGCCCAGGACGAAGTTGCGTCCCATCTCCTTCATCGCGCGGCTGACGGCCGTCCGGATCACCGGCTCGCCCAGCCGACGCACCGCGCCCCGCAGCGCGCCCGCGATCCCGCCCTCGCGGTCGTCCAGCACCTTGCCCGTCAGCATCAAGGCCCAGGTGGAGGCGTTGACCAGCGACGAGGCCGACTTCCCCAGATGCCGGCCCCAGTCGCTGGGTGCAATCTTGTCCTCGATCAGCGCATCCATCGTCTCGGCATCCGGCACCCGCAACAGCGCCTCGGCCAGACACATCAGCGCGATTCCCTCGTCGGTCGAAAGTCCGTATTCGGCCAGGAAGACTTCCATCAGCCCCGGCCGGGAACTCGCCCGGATTCGCTTAACAAGATCCGCGCCCTGCGCCACGATGCTGGCCCGCGCGGGGGCGTCAAGCGCCGCCTCCGCCACCAGGCGCTGGACCAGCGCCCTCTCGTCGGTCAGCGTGCCGGTGGTGATGACGGACCAAGCGGCGGGGGCGGTTTCGGATTTCATGGCAGGCACCTTTCTTTCCGCCCAGCATAACGCGAAAATCGCAGGCTGTTTTCCCGAAGATCGTGGTATATGCAGGCCGCATAACTTCGAAATCAGGGAAAAACCATGCCGAATGACCGCCTTGATCTGGACCGTTTTGACCTGGCGATCTTGCGGGTGCTGCAGACCGAGGGGCGCATAGCCGCCGTCGAACTTGCCCGCCGGATCGGCCTGTCGAAATCGCCGACCCAGGCGCGGATGAAGCGGCTGGAGGAGGCGGGTATCATCACCGGATACCGCGCGATCCTGGACCCGATCAAGATGGGCCAGGCCCATGTCGCCTTCGTCGAAGTGCGCCTTTCGGACACCCGCGAGGCGGCGCTGACGGCCTTCAACAAGGCCGTGCTCCTGGTTCCCGAGGTAGAGCAGTGCCACATGATGGCGTCCTCGTTCGACTACCTCCTCAAGGTCCGCACTGCCGATATCCAATCCTACCGCAGGGTCCTGGGTGAGGTGATCTCTGCGCTCCCCCATGTCGCCTCAACGTCGACCTATGTCGCGATGGAGGCGGTGAAGGAGGTCTTCTGACGCAAGGTGGGCGTATCGCCCACCCAATGCGGCAACTTTCCGACCGTCTGTGCGTAGCTTCCGGAAACGGAGGCGAAGATGAACCTTGTCGGACGTATCCTGCTGGCGGGCCTGTTCCTGTCCGGCGCGGTCCAGAAAGCCCTGGACCCGGCGGTGGTTCAGGGCCTGCTGGCGGGCGTCGGCCTGCCCGGCTGGCTCGTCTGGCCCGCACTGGCGGCCAACCTTGCCCTGGCGCTTGGGCTCATCCTACGCCGGACGGTCTGGCCCGCGGCCCTTGCGGCAGCCGCCTATTGCGCCGTCACCAGCCTCTTCCACCTGCAGCCGCAGGACGGCTGGCAGATGTCGATCTTCGTCAAGAACTGGGCGATTGCGGGCGGGCTTCTGACGCTCGCCGCCGCGTACCGGGTCCGCTAGTCCTTCGGCTTGCCCGCCGAGATCGTCACCTTCGCATTGGTCGAGGACACCGACACCGGGGCCTTCGCGGCCTCCTTCTTCGGCTTCTTCACTTCCTTGCGCTTGTTCATGCCCTTGGCCATGCCCACATCCCCCTGCGACCCCGATGGCCGCCCGTGACCCTAGGCCCCCTGCCCCCGGATTGCACGGACCAAATGCGTGCCGGTCTTGCCAGCCCGCTCCCGTCACAGCACACTGCCCCCAAAGGGAAACCGGGAGTGTCCGATGAGCCTTGACCGCGCCGAGATCGCAGCCGCCACCCAACCCCTGAACCGCGCGCGGTCGATGCCCGCCGGGTTCTATACCGACCCCGCGATCTTCAAGGCGGAACGCGAGAAGCTTTTCCTGAAGCACTGGCTCTTCCTTTGCCGCGCCGAGGAACTCCCCAACCCCGGCGACTACCGCGCCTTTGACAACCCCGGCGGGCCTATCGTCCTGATCCGCGGCAATGACGGCCAGCTCCGATGCTTCGCCAACTACTGCCGCCACCGCGGCTCGATCCTGCTGGAGGGGTCGGGGAACGTCGGCGGCCGCATCACCTGCCCCTACCATGCATGGAGCTACCTGAACGACGGCCGCCTCTACGGTTGCCCCGACATGAAGGACGCCGAGGGCTTCGACAAGGTCGAGAACGGGATGGTGGCGCTGGACCTCGACAGTTGGGAGGGCTTCGTCTTCGCCCGTTTCACCAGGGAGGGACCGTCCCTGCGCGAGCACTTGGGCGATTTCCCCGACCGGATGGCGACCCACAAACTGGGGAACATGCGCTGCACCTGGCGGGTCACGCTGGACGTCGCCTGCAACTGGAAACTGATCCTGGAAAACGCGGTCGAGACCTACCACACCGGCATCGTCCACCGCGACACTGTCGGCGCACAGCAGTCGCGATCCCCCGCCACCAAGGGAAACTGGATCACGATCCAGGTCATCTCGGGCCGCTCCATCGCCACGCTCGGCACCGATCAGCCGCCCTTCCCGCCCATCGACGGCCTCGACGATGACGCGCGGATGGGCACCTATTTCACCGTCATCTTTCCCACCGTCCAATTCGCCGTGGCGCAGGATTGCCTGTGGTGGCTGAACACGATCCCCGTCTCCGAGAACCGCACGATCCTGGAGGTCGGCGGCTGCTTCCCCGAGGACCGGCTTTCCCTCCCCGACTTCCAGGCCCGGGCCGAGCCCTACTACGACCGCTGGGAGCGGGTGGCAAAAGAGGACGTGGGCATCCTGGAGAAGCAGCAGCGCGCCTTGGGCTCGGCGCTCTACCGGCCCGGGCCGCTGTCCTGGCGCGACGACATCGTGCAGGCGATGGGCCTCTGGGTGGTCGACCGACTGGGGCTTTGATGGACCGCTCGCCGTGCGCCTTCGGCGTCTCCTCGCCAAGGCGCGCCCCAAGCGAGGCGTGCCCGCAGGGCTTCGACGGGCGGCCCGTCACCCCTGCGGCGTCATCGCCTTTCTCTGCCGCGCCCGCTCCAGACCCAGCTTCCGCTCGCGCCAGATTATCAGGATGCCCGCCGTCATGATCAGCGCTGCGCCTCCCAGCATCGGCCAGGTCGGCACTTCGCTGAACACGAAGTAGCCGATCCCCAATGCGAAGATCATCGAGGCATAGTCGAAGGGCGCGACCAGCGACGCATCCGCCTCGCGGTAGCTTGATGTCAGCAGGATTTGCCCCAGACCGCCAAGCAACCCGGCGCTTACCAAAATCGCCGCTTCCGTCGGCGTGGGCCAGACCCAGCCGAAGGGTAATGTGATCAGTGACAGCGCGGTTGCCGTGACCGAGAACCAGAAGACGATGGCCGAGGTCTGCTCGGTGTTCACAAGCTTGCGGACAAAGACCTGTGCCAGGGCTGCAAAGACCGTCCCGCCCAAAACCAGCGTCGCCCCCAACGCTTCGGCCACGCCGGCGGCTCCGGGATCGATGGACAGGCGCGGGGCCAACACGATCATCACGCCGACCATCCCCAAAATGACTGCCGCGATCCGGAATGCACGAACCTCCTCGCCCAGGAACATCGCCGCGAAGACCACGGTCAACAGCGGCGCGGCATAGCCGATGGCCGTGACCTCGGGCAGCGGCAGATAGCCAAGGCCTGCAAAGCCCAGGACCATCGCCATTGTGCCGACCACACCGCGCCAGATGTGGCCCAGGGGCTGCCCGGTCTTGAGGCCCGTCGACAGCTCCTTTCGCCAGGCAAGCCAGGCCACGATCACCGGGATGGCGAAGAAGGACCGGAAAAACACCGCCTGCCCCGCGGGAACGTGCTGGGCCGTCGACTTGACCAGCGAGGCCATGACGATGAACACCATGACCGAGGCGAGTTTCAGGGCAATGCCGCGCAGGGGGCGCATGGAGGGGTCCGCTTCAGCCACGGCCACTAGACGCCGCATCGGCTTTGAGGTTCCCTGATTGGGAAGGAGAATGCCATGCCGAAAGCGCCTCTTGCCGACAGAATTGATCAGGGCCGCGGGATCGTTCCTGCCGACCTGGTGCTGAAGGGGGGCCGCGTCTTCGACCTGATCACGGGCGATCTGGTCAAGACGGATGTGGCGATCTGCGGCGATACCATTGTGGGGGTGTTCGGGTCCTACTCCGGCAGTCGGGAGATCGACGTCTCTGGAAAGGTGCTGGTGCCGGGCTTCATCGACACGCATCTGCACGTTGAATCATCGCTGGTAACACCGCACGAATTTGATCGCTGCGTGACGCCCCGCGGTGTAACGACCGCAATCTGCGACCCGCACGAGATCGCGAATGTCTGCGGGATCAAGGGCATCCGCTTCTTCCTTGAATCCGCGTCGCAGCTGGTGATGGACCTGCGGGTGCAGCTCTCTTCCTGCGTGCCCTCGACCCACATGGAGACGACCGGGGCGCGCCTTTCCGCCGCCGACCTGGTGCCCTTCATGGACCACCCCAAGGTGATCGGCCTGGCTGAGTTCATGAACTACCCCGGCGTGTTGATGAAAGACCCGGAGTGCCTGGAGAAGCTGCAGGCCTTCCAGGGCCGCCACATCGACGGGCACGCGCCGCTTTTGCGCGGGAACGACCTGAACGGCTATATCTCTGCGGGCATCCGGACGGAGCATGAGGCCACGACCTTTGAAGAAGGGCTGGAGAAGCTCCGCAAGGGGATGCGAGTGCTGATCCGGGAGGGGTCGGTGTCGAAGGACCTCCACGCGCTGGCGGGGCTGCTGACGGAACGGTTCTCGCCCTACCTCTGCCTCTGCACCGACGATCGGAACCCGCTCGACATCGGGGAGCATGGGCATCTGGACTACATGATCCGGACTGCCATCGAACTTGGCGCGCCGCCGCTGGCGGTCTACCGGGCGGCCTCGCTGTCAGCCGCCGAGGCCTTCGGGCTGAAGGACCGCGGGCTGATCGCTCCCGGCAAGCGGGCGGATATTGCGGTGATCGACACGCTGGAGGGCTGCCATGCCTCGCTGGTGCTGGCGGGCGGTGTGGTGGCGGATGATGCGGCCTTTGCGGTGCGGGGGGGAACCGAACCTGTCGCGCGGGGGTCGGTGAAGTCGGCGCGGATCGAGGCCTCGCACTTCCGGACCGGCGGCAACCGGGTCGAGACGCCGGTGATCGGCATCCTGCCGGGGAAGATCATCACGGAACACCTCAGCTTCGAGATCGCCCCACAGGATGGGGACAAGAAGCCGGACCTTTCCCGCGACCTGGTGAAGATCGCGGTGATCGAGCGGCATGGGGTCAACGGGAACCGGGCGACGGGGTTCGTGAAGGGGTTCGGGTTGCAAAGGGGGGCCATCGGGTCGACGGTCTGCCACGACCACCACAACATCGCCGTGGTTGGGGCGGACTATCAGGACATGGCCATCGCCGCGAACCGGCTGGTGGAGATCGAGGGGGGCTTCGTCGTCGTCGAGGGGGGCCTGGTGCTGGCGGAGTTGGCGCTGCCGGTGGCGGGGTTGATGAGCCTCCTGTCCTTCGAGGAGGTGCGGGAGAAGCTGGTCCTCCTCAGGGCGGCGGCGACCTCCTTGGGGGTCACGCTGGAGGAGCCGTTCCTGCAGCTGGCCTTCCTGGCCCTGCCGGTGATCCCGCATCTGAAGATCACCGATATGGGGATGGTCGACGTGGACCGGTTCGAGATCATCCCCTGATCTGCCCACGCGTGGACAGATTTTCGACCCTTTGGAATCAAGGGGTTATTTTTGAACGTTAGGGATCGCTTAACTTTTGACGGGTTGTGAGTCGACCTGCGCCCCCAAAGGACGGAGGGCGCGGAACGACCCACCCTACGGTTGCGTCCAGCCGATCAGCTGGCGGCAGGCTGTAGACGGAATCTGTCAAAAGATCAGACAGCAGTTCTTTAGGCCGTCTGTTCCAAATTTTGGCACACCAGCCACTCATCTTTGATTTCTTGCTTGCCCGCAGGTGGCCGCAGTACCCGTGCAGTGGCCCATACGAAAGCCTGTGTTCGTATCGTTCCGGCTGGCAGCCGCGCGGCGGAGCATCTTTCTTCCTGTTGGGTCGTTGACTTAGCGTTCATGAGGAACTCGAATGATCAAGACCACGAAACCCAAGAATGCTCTGGGCCTCGCAACCGTTTCGACCATCGCACTGCTGGCAGGCCTCGCGTGGGCTTCTGAGGGCGCGGGGATGCTGGATGCGTCCTTCGGCGCTGGCGAAGATGACGGCACCCCGGCTGGTGTTGTGTCCACGTCGCTTGGCAATGGCGATGACATGGCAGAAGATCTGTCTGTTGATGCAGACGGCCATGTCGTTGTCGTCGGCAACCGCCACAACGGCGAAAGCAACGACATCGTGCTTGTGCGGTACACCGCTGACGGCTCGTTCGATGCAAGCTTTGGCGTGGGCGAGGATGACGGCACCCCGAACGGAGTGGTGAACATCTCGCTGGGCGAAGGCAACGATTTCGGGACTGCGGTTGCTCAACAGGCAGACGGCAAGGTGGTCGTTGCGGGCTACCACGAAGAAGGCAGCTCGACCAATATGGTCGTCCTGCGGGTGAATGCTGACGGCACCTTGGATCAAACCTTTGGCACCGCAGATGACGGAACCGAAAACGGCATCGTCAACATTTCGCTGGGGGATGGGAACGATGTGGCCCGCGACCTTGCTGTGCAGGCAGATGGCAAGATTGTCGTCGTGGGCGATAGCGTTACCGCTGATGGGTCGTCCAACATCGTCGTGGCAAGACTTAATGCGGACGGAAGCGTCGACGAGGCTTTCGGTCAATCCGAAGATGGAACGCCCAACGGCTTTGTTGCCACCTCGCTGGGCAATGGCGATGACAAGGCCAATGCGCTTGCACTGCAGGCAGATGGCAAGATCGTCGTCGCCGGCAACCGGATCGCGGAAGATGGTTCGAGCAACATCATTGTCGCCCGCTACGACGCGGCAGGTGTTCCCGATGCAACGTTCGGCGCCTCGGGCGACGACGGCACCCCTGAGGGTTTCGTGAACCTCTCGCTGGGCGAAGGGGATGACGTTGCTCGCGACGTCGCGCTTCAAGCTGATGGCAAGGTCGTTGTGGCAGGTGACAGCGTGACGGCTGATGGTTCCAGCAACTTTGTTCTGGCCCGCCTGAACGCAGACGGCACACCGGACGAAGGCTTCGGCGTATCTGAAGATGGCACCCCGAACGGCTTTGTTTCCACCTCGCTGGGCGAAGGCAACGACTATGCAACCGGTCTGGCAATCCAGACTGATGGCAAGCTGGTTGTGGCCGGCTATCATCAGGAAGGCGAAAGCACCAACATTGCCGTAGCCCGTTATGAAACCAACGGTGACCTTGACCAGTCTTTCGGCACCGCAGATGACGGCACTGAAAATGGCATCGTCAACATCTCTCTCGGCGATGGCGATGACATGGCGAATGCTGTTGCTGTGCAGGGCGACAAGCTTGTCGTCGTCGCGGGCACGACCACTGCGACAGATGGCAGCAAGAACATTGCTGTGCTGCGTCTGACGGCGCAGTAAAGCGTTTTGCCGGGGGCGCCAGCCTTGGCGCCCCCGGTAAATTCGACAAGGCACCCGTCGCACCTTCCGAATGCCAAACACGGCGGCGGGCAAGCTAACGCCAGCGCAGCTCGGCCAGAAGCGGCAGGTGGTCGGAGGGCTGGTGGCCCCTGGTGGCGGGGGGGCTGAGGGGGGTCAGCTCGAGGTCAGGCGAATGCACCATCCGGTCGAGCGGCAGGAAGGGCCGGCGCGACGGGAAAGTGGGGGCGGTGGGCAGGATCACGAAGGGCGTCGCGATGCGGCCCAGCCCCACGCGGCGGGAATGTTCGTTGAAATCGCCAAGGATCACCGTCGGCCGCAGCGGATGGCGGCCCAGCGCGGCCTTGATCGCGTCCAGCTGCAAGCGCCGCGCGGCACGAAGAAGGCCCAGATGCACCGCGACGATCCGCAGGGGCGCGGGCGTGTCGAGGTCGACGATCACCGCCCCGCGCGGCTCATGCCCCGGCAGGTCCAGGTGGTCCAGCCCGCACAGCCTTATGCCCGGACGCGCCAGAAGCGCATTGCCGTGCCAGCCGAGGCTGACGGCGTTGCGGCCGATGGGCAGCGGCTCCAGCCCGGTCGCCTGGCCGATCCGGTCGCGCGGCAGGGCCGAGGGCCGGTCGCCCAGGCGAAAGTCGGCCTCTTGCAGCGCCACGATGTCGGCATCCAGCCCGGCGATCCCGGACAGCACGCGGTCGGCATCGCGGCGACGGTCGGTGCCGACCGCCTTGTGGATGTTCCAGGAGGCAAGGCGCAGGCTGGGCTTGGACTCGGGGCTCATCCGCCCAATATAGGATCTATCGGCGGGAAACGGAGACAGGATTGCCTGGAACCTCGGCCATCGTCCTGAACGGCATCCGGCTTTTGCTGGCGGTAGAGGCTTTGGTCGCCGCCTGGCGCGAGGTCTGGCCTGCGGTCTTCGTCACCTCGGCCGCCCTGGCCTTGACCTTCCTGCCGGGGCAGTTGGCCAACCGGGTCGGCCTGCGGCTGCCGCCCAGCTTTCTGGCGGCCATCGCGCTGTTCATCCTGGCGACGCTGTATCTGGGCGAGGTGCAGGATTTCTACGACCGGTTCTGGTGGTGGGACCTGGCGCTGCATTTCGGGTCCGCCATGGGCTTCGGCATCCTGGGGTTCCTGCTGGTCTTCATGCTGTTCCAGGGCGACCGCTATGCCGCCCCGCCCTGGGCAGTAGGGGTATTGTCGTTTTGTCTTGCGATGACCGTGGGCGCGCTGTGGGAGATCTTCGAATATGCGATGGACACGCTGTTCGGCTTCAACATGATGAAGTCGGGACTACCGGACACGATGGGGGATTTCATCGTCAACACGCTCGGAGCGGCGCTGGCGGCGGGTGCGGGGGTCATCTACCTGCTGGGCCGCGCGGGGCGGCTTGGCGCGCCGTTCGACCTGTTCATCGAGACGAACCGGGCGCGGTTCCGCAAGGTCTTTTCCCGGAAGAAGCGGGGGTAGGCAGGTGGTCTGCGCCCCCTGCCCTGTCTGTCACAACGCCGCTGCGATGGTCTTCGCGATGGGTGTCGTCGGCCGGCCGATCAGACGCGAGAGCGTGTGGCTGTCGTCGGCCAGAGCGCCCTCACCCGATCGGGCATCGCTGTCGGCCAGGACCTGGGCAAAGCCCTCCGGCAGGCCGAAACCGATCAGCGCCTTGGCATAGTCGCCCTGTGACATCGGCATATAGGCCACGGGTTTGCCTGCGACCTTGGCGACAGCGGCCGCAAAATCGGCGCCGCTGTGCGCGGTGTCGCCCGCCAATTCATAGGTCTTTCCGGCATGGGCGTTGTCCAGCGCGGTCACGGCGATAGCCTCGGCATAGTCCTTGCGGGCGGCGGAGTTCACCCGGCCCTCGCCCGCCGCGCCGATGATCGCGCCGTGCTGCAGGGCGGCACCCAGAGAGCCGGTGTAGTTCTCGGTATACCAGCCGTTGCGCAGGAACGTCGCCGGAATGCCGGAGTCGCGGATCGCGGCTTCGGTGCCGTTATGGTCCTGGGCCAGGATCATCGGGTTCTGGTCGCCCTTGAGGATCGAGGTGTAGAGGATGCGCTTGACCCCGGCGGCCTTGGCAGCGGCGATGACCTTGCGGTGCTGTCCGACGCGGTCGTTGAAGTCGTTCGAGGAGATCAGGACCAGCGTGTCGACGCCTTTCAGCGCGGCGGGATCGGCAGTGGTGTAGTCGAAGGCGCGGGCTTCGACGCCCAGGTCGGCGGCCTTGGCCGGGTCGCGAGCGAGCGCGATGGGTTTTGCGCCGCGGTCTTTCAGGGCGGCGATGGCAAGGCGGCCGAGGTGGCCGGTCGATCCGGTGATGGCGATGGTCATTTGGTCTCTCCCGTTGGTTGACAGGGGGAGAGATACGGGTTTACTTACGAAAAGGAAGTACGCACAAATTTGTTAGTATACCGAAAGGGCGCACAGGATCATGGATCGGGTTGCACAGGGCCTGTTGGACGGCTGGCAGTTGGGGAACGTGCTGGCGGCGGACTGCCCGTCGCGGGGGATATTGAGCCACCTGACCAACCGCTGGGGCACGCTGGTGATGGTGGCGCTGACGACGGGGCCGCACCGCTTTGCGGAGCTGCGGCGGAAGGTCGGCGGGGTCAGCGAGCGGATGCTGAGCCAGACCCTGAAGGACCTGGAGGCGGACGGGTTCGTGCTGCGGACGGCGCATCAGGTCGTGCCGCCGCATGTGGATTACGAGCTGACGCCCCTGGGCCGCGAGGCGGCGGCGCATGTGGTGGCGCTGGTCGGCTGGATCGAGGGGGCGCTGCCGGAGATCATGGCGGGGAAGGTGCAACTTGCTGCGGAGTGACGGTTAGGGCTTTGGCTCTTCCGTCGGCGGGCCGAACCGCTCCAGCATCCGCGTCTTGATCTGGTCGCGCGCCTGGCGGTAGGCGGCGAGTTTGGCGTCCCGTGTCTCACCCAGGCCGGTGGGGTCGAGGATCGGCCAGTACTCGATCTCCAAATGGTGGAAGCGGGTCAGTTCCAGGGCCATCCGCTGGGAGGCGGGGCTGAGCGCGATGATCAGATCGAATTGCGAAAGGTCGTCGCCCCAGTCCTGCATCTCGTCGAAAGACCGGGACCGGTGGCGGGACAGCTCAATCCCCAGCTCCTTGCAGACAGCGACGGAAAAGCCGTCGATCTCCATGTCGTTCTTCACGCCGGCCGACTGCACATAGGCGCGCTGACCGTACATTTGCTTCATCAGCCCCTCGGCCATCGGGGACCGCACGGCATTGTGGTCGCAGCAGAAGAGTACCGATTGGGGAAAATCGCCCAAATTCAGCCCCAGTGCAGGACGCAGATCAGGGTGAAAAGCCGCCGCGCGGTGTCGGTGTCGACCTCGGCCTTGCCGTCCAGCCGTTCGCGCAGGATCGAGGCGCCCTCGTTGTGGATGCCGCGGCGGGCCATGTCGATGGCCTCGATCTGGCTGGGCGGCAGGCGCTTCACCGCGTCGAAATAGGACTCGCAGATCTGGAAGTAGTCCTTGACCACTTGGCGGAACGGGCCGAGCGAGAGGTGGAACTCCACCGCCTTCTCGCCGGTCTCGGTGGCGATGTCGAACACGAGTCGGCCCTCGCGGATCGCCAGAAGGACGCGGTAAGGGCCTTCGGGCATTTCGCGATCGGGACGACGGGCGGGGGTGAAGGAGTTCTCCTCCAGAAGATCGTAAATCGCGACGCGGCGTTCCTGTTCGATCTCGGGCGTGGGGCGCGCAAGGCCCTTTTCGTCGATGTCGATCTGGCAGATGCGGTTGGTCATGGGTGCTTCCCGAGGAGTCAGCCCGTGATGCCCGACCTTGGGGTTTGGGGTCAAGCGGGGATGGCGACGGCCAGACCGCAGGTCAGGCGCGCGGCACCCTGCGCCGGATCACCCGTTCAGCCGGTCCAGCCGCGCGCGCACCGACAAGCCGTGCGCCTCAAGGCTTTCCGACTTCGCAAGGCGTTCCGCTGCCGGGCCGATGGCCTTCAGCGCCTCGGGCGTCATCCGGGCCAGCGTCGTGCGCTTCATGAAATCGAGGACCGAGAGGCCGGAGGAAAACCGCGCGGACCGGGCCGTCGGCAACACATGGTTCGGCCCGCCGATGTAATCGCCGATGGCCTCGGGTGTGTACTGGCCCAGGAAGATCGCGCCAGCGTGGGTGATCTCACGCGACAGCGCCTCGGGGTCGGCCACACAAAGCTCAAGATGCTCGGGTGCGACGCGGTTCGACAGGGTCGCCGCTTCGGACAGGTTGCGGGCGACGATCACTGCCCCGTTCTGCGCCCAGGAGGCCCCGGCGATGGCACGGCGTTCCAGCGTTTCCAGACGTCTGGCCACGGCCTCCGCGACCGCCTGCCCAAAGGCCGCATCCGTGGTGATCAGGATCGACTGCGCGCTTTCGTCGTGCTCGGCCTGGCTGAGAAGGTCCAGCGCGATCCAGTCAGGGTCGTTGTCCCCGTCCGCGATCACCAAGATTTCCGACGGCCCCGCGATCATGTCGATGCCGACACGCCCGAAGACCCGGCGCTTGGCAGCGGCGACGAAGGCGTTGCCCGGGCCGGTGATCTTGTCGACCGGCGCGATGGTCTGGGTCCCGTAAGCCAGGGCCGCAATCGCCTGCGCCCCACCGATCCGGTAGACGTGGTCGACGCCGGCGATCTGCGCGGCAAGGAGGACAAGCGGGTTCACCTTGCCGTCCGGCGTGGGGCAGGCGATGACCAATCGCCCGACACCCGCGACCTTGGCCGGAATGGCGTTCATCAGCACGCTGGAGGGATAGGAGGCCAGCCCCCCCGGCACATAAAGCCCTGCCGCGCTGACGGGCGTCCAGCGCCAGCCCAGCGTCGCCCCCGCGCTGTCGGTCCAGCTTTCGTCCTGCGGCTTTTGGCGGGCGTGATAGGCGCGGATACGCTCGGCGGCAAGATCCAGGGCGGCGCGGTCCTCGGGGCTGACCTTGGCAATCTCGGCTTCGATCTCTGTGTCCGAAAAAGCGAGTGTCTCGGACGTCAGCGCCAGCCGGTCGAACCGGGCGGTCAGGTCGATGACCGCTTGATCGCCCCGGCCGCGGACATCGGCGATGATTTCGGCGACGGCCTGGTCGACGTCCTCGGCTTCCTCGCGCTTCTGGCCGAGCAATGCCTGAAAGGCAGCCTCGAAGTCCGGGTCGGTGGTGGTCAGGAAGACGGGCATCAAGGCCTCCGGCTGGTCGCGGGTCAGATAGCGCGGGGCGGGACCGGGCTCAAGTTCGGATCGGGGCGCGATTTCTTCAAAGAAATCGGACCGGAGTTTTCGAAAACTCCGGCGCCCGGCCTACTCGTGGCGCGGAACCTTGCCCGACGGCGCGCGGTAGGGGCGGGTCACGTCGTCCAGCCGGACCTCCAGCGCCTCGACATCCAGCGCGATGGCGCCGTCGCCGGCAAGGACCAGGGTCAAGCGGCCGGTTCCATCTTCGCCCGGTTCGAACGACATGGACAAAAGCGACAATACCAAGTCCTGATCCGTGCGATCAAAGCCCAGAGTTTGCACTTTTCGCACATCTTCCACCACCAGCACGGATCGGACGCGCTCATAGGCGCGACCCACCCTCTCGGCCTCGACCCGGTCCTCCCAACGGAAGCGGTTGATCAGCGCGGCGAACCGCCGGCGCTTGGCGTCATACTTCAGCTCGGTGACAGGCAGGACGGCATCCTGAACCAGGGACGAGATGACTTTCAAATCCTCGGCATCCTGGGCCACAAGCCGCAGAGGTTCCTCCCCGCCGTCCTGGAACCGGGCGTCGGTCATGCGCTGATCCGCTCGATATGCGCCCCGCAGGCGCGCAGTTTCTCTTCCACCCGCTCGTAGCCGCGGTCGAGGTGATAGACGCGGGACACGACCGTCTCACCTTCCGCAGCAAGCCCGGCCAGGATCAGCGACACGCTGGCGCGCAGGTCGGTCGCCATCACCGGAGCGCCGCGCAGTTTCTCGACGCCCGTAACGGTGGCCGTCCCGCCGTGCACGTCGATCCGTGCGCCCATCCGCATCAGTTCCGGGGCATGCATGAAGCGGTTCTCGAAGATCTTCTCTTCCAGCACAGAAACCCCTTCTGCCGTGCAGAGAAGCGCCATCATCTGCGCCTGCAGGTCCGTGGGGAAACCCGGGAAGGGTTCCGTCATGACGTTCACCGCCTTGACCCGCCCATTCTTGCGGCTGACCTTCAGCCCCCGGTTGGTCTGCGTGACCGACACGCCCGCCGCATCCAGCTTTTCTGCAAAGCTGGCGACAAGGTCCAGCGTCCCGCCGATGCATTCGACCTCGCCGCCGCAGATCGCGGGGACGAGCATGTAGGTCCCAAGCTCGATCCGGTCGGTGACGACCTGGTGCGTTGCCCCGCCCAGCCGATCGGTGCCCTCGATGGTGATGGTGCTGGTCCCCTCGCCGTCGATCTTCGCGCCCATCTTCCGCAGGCAACGGGCAAGATCGACGATCTCGGGCTCGCGCGCCGCGTTCTTGATGACCGTGGTCCCCTTCGCCAGCGTCGCCGCCATCAGCGCGTTTTCGGTCGCACCGACGGACACGAACGGAAACTCGACCACCGCGCCCTTGAGCCGCCCGCCGGGGGCCTTGGCGTGGACATAGCCGTCGCGCAGGTCAAGCTCGGCCCCCATCGCCTCAAGCGCCTTGAGGTGCAGGTCCACGGGCCGCGCGCCAATGGCACAGCCGCCGGGCAATGAAACCGTGGCGGCACCGTAGCGCGCCAGCATCGGGCCCAGCACCAGGATCGAGGCGCGCATCTTCCGGACGATGTCGTAGTCGGCCTTGAAGTTGGTGATCGAATGCGACGACAGCGCCAGCACCAGCCCATCCTGCAGGCTGGCAACTTCCGCACCCAGCGACTGCAGAAGCTGCGTCATCGTGCGGATGTCCGACAGGCGCGGCGCGTTGGTCAGCGTCAGCGGCTCGTCCGACAGCAATGTGGCGGGCATCAGCGTCAGGCAGGCGTTCTTCGCCCCCGCGATCGGGATCGCCCCCGACAGGGCCCCATTGCCGCGCACCAGAATCGAATCCATCTGCCCTAGTCCTTTTCCTCGGTTCCGCCCGGCGCATCTTCGGCGCTTCGAGCCTTTGCCTGTGCCTTCCGGCGCGCCATGTTGGCCTTGAGCGCCGCCTTCAGCCGGTCTTCCCGGGAAGCTGGGCGATCAGGTTTCCGGGCCTTGTCGCCAGGCGAGGGGTCCGAGGGGCTGCGCATGGGGATGGCTTCTACCCCAAGGGCGCGGGTGGGTCCAGAGAGGGAGGGAATTCCCGCCCTTTCCCCCTTGCGCGCCGTTTCGATTGCGTCTAATCACCCGCCCACCGACGGCGCTGCAGTAGCTCAGTGGTAGAGCACTCCCTTGGTAAGGGAGAGGTCGAGAGTTCAATCCTCTCTTGCAGCACCATTCTATCCTATTGATCTGAAAGAAAACCCTTGATCTGAAGGGCTTCATGTCATTTCTGGTGCCAGAACAGGTGCCAGAATGGGAAGATCCACATGGCCGCCAAGCGTCGTCATTGGAAGGAGAAGGATGGTCGTTTCTGGGCCAGATTGGCGATACCCTTGGCCTTGCGCCCTTTCTTCGACAACAAGACTCAGCTGACCGAACCCCTTGGCGGTGACCTCAGGGAGGCAGATCGCAACCATGCCGCGGCCGTTGCTCGTCTGCAGGCGATGATTGATGCTGCTAGAGCGATGCAACGGATTGAAGTCGGAGAGGCAAGCCCTGACAAAGGGTTTACCGCCCCGTTCAACGATGCCACGGACTACGAACTGAAGGCTGGTACGTGCCACCCTGATCGCAGCTTGCGCACCTGTCGCCATTCTGCCTTGCGGGCCGCGCCAGCAACGCCGACCGGCCGAAAGGGGCGGAAAGCGCACGGCAAGACCGACGACATTCGTCGCAGCGCCCAGTGTCGCAAAGCTATCACTAAGTCGAAGGCGTAGCCTTTGCCTTTCCCTCGGGCTTAAGAGCCGGGCGCGGTCGACTTGCCAATTCGACGGCGGAATTCACGCCGATGCCCGTCATGCACAGCAACCGCACGATAATCTGGTCGGATGCGCTGCCGGGAACCTGCCCCGTGGTGATGGCAAAGCTGGCCCCGATGAGGGCATGGGTCGTCAGACGCCACACCGGTTCCGCATTCGACATCTCGAACCGCCCAGCCTGCGAGGCGAGTCGCAGGTCCCGGATGGCAAAGGGTCCCATCATGCGGAACATGGCGTCGGCGATGACCTCGGACCGGTTCAACATCTGCGCCCAGCGCACGTCGTTCGTCGCCGTGTCCAGCACCTTGCGGATCCCAAAGGCATAGACCTGCGCAGGGTCCTCGAAGGTGTCCGTCACTTCCTGAATCCGCAAGGCTAAATCGTGCATCAGCGTCTCGCGGACGGCGATTGCGAGCGGCGGCTGCTCGCGGGGAAGGAATCCGTTACCGCCATGGCACGCCCCTGGTCGCGGACGGCTTCAAGCGGATGGCAATTGATCTTTCGGATTTCCTGGTTCGGCGTGCATTGCGCCGTTAGCGTACAAGTTCCGAAGTCCAAGGCAGGTATGCTCATCCGCTACAGGATCAAAGCCGACGGGGCGGACCGACCTACTGGCCTCGACATCGCCGAAACCCGAGTTGTCGGCGTCGATCAAATAGTTGACAGAACAGGGGAATATCGCCGGTCCGTTCATCGCCGCCGCCCATTGGTGTGATGGATCGCCAAAGGAAATGAACTTGGGGCGCGCTCATCGGTTGCTGCTCCAACAGCGGCACCATTAAGTGTCTCAAGATATTTGCAGACCGCACAGGGCGCGGCCTTCCTTTCGATTCGACCGTCGCAGCACCTCCCCGTCATGACAGCAAGGCAATCAGCAGAACCGGCGTGGAACGGAGTGCTTCCACACAAACGACCGTTTGCCATCATCCGGAATGCATAGACCTCGCGTTCGGCAGACACCCCTTCTGTCCAGTCAGACTCCCTGGAACGGCCTCGCATCGTTTGCGGCGATGGCGAGCCCGTCCGCAACAGCAGTGAAAACTTCGCTGAACGAATGGACAGCCTTTGGGAACTGTTCCTTCATGGTCTCCGATACCATCGACATCAGGCTGGAGCCTCCGACATAGACCACTTTCTCGACGCAGGAGACCTCCAGGCCCGCGATCCGCAGCGTTTCGCGTGCGCCTTCGGCCAAAGCGTCTGCATGACGAGCAAGGCTTTCGGTCAGCGCCTCCGCAGAGAGCGGAACAGATAGGCCAGGCTCGATCTGATCCAGCAGGATGAAGGCCCTCTCCGCCCCGCCATTTGCCGCGATCTTGCCCCGCTCCACGGCAAAGCTCATATCATGCCCCAGTTCTTCATCCAGCACCTTTGCCAGACGGCCCAGCTTTTCCGGCTGGTGCGCCAGGCGCACCATCTCGGCCGCAAGGCGGCGGTTCTGCGGCGTGTAGAGGAACGGGATCATCTCCCAGGTGGCCAGGTCGTTGAAGATGGCAATCGGGGTAGGCGTGCTGCCGGGTCCCAGAAGCTTGCGCAGGTCAGTCCCCTTGCCGAGCTGCGGCATCACCCGGTCGATGCTGATCGAGCGGTCGAAATCCGTCCCGCCGATGCGCACCCCGTGATTGGCCAGGATCGTCACCCCGTCCGGGCCGGAGCGGAACAGCGAGAAGTCCGAGGTGCCGCCGCCCACATCGACGATCAGGGCGACTTCCCCCGCGTTCCCCAGCGCGCCACTGGCGATGGCGGCCGCCTCCGGCTCGGGCATGAAATCCACCTCCCGGAAGCCCGCCGCCAGATAGCAGGCGCGCAGGTCTGCCTCGGCAGCGGCTTCTCGCGGGTCGCCTGTGCCGTGGAACACAACGGGCCGCCCCGAAAGCACGCGATCGAAGGTCACGCCCGCCTGAGCCTCGGCCCGGGCTTTCACCTCGGACAGGAATCGCGAGATGATGTCGACGAAGGTCACCCGTTCGTTGAGGATTTGCCGGCGCTCGTGCATCAGGCTGGTGCCGAGGACGCGCTTCAGGGCCCGCATGAAGCGCCCTTCCGCACCCTCAATCAAAGCCTGGTTGGCATGGTCTCCGATCAGTGTCCTGCGGGTATCGTAGTCGAAGAAGAAGGTCGTCGGGATCGTCATCCGACCCGGGGCGAACTCGATGAGCTTCGGCCGCCCGTCGGCCATGTATCCGGCCGCCGTATTCGACGTGCCGAAGTCAACCCCAAGCCCAAGCGCTGCCTGCGCCATGTCGCTGTTCCTCGCGCCTGCAAAGCGGTCGTCGATAGGGGAGGGGCAACAGGGTGTCAAGCGGAGGGCTTGGTTCTACGAACCATGATCGCTTGTCTGGGTCTCCGCGCCGCGCGCCAACGCCAACAGTCAAGAATCTTTCGCCTGGATCATCACTTTCAGGGGCTCGACCTCCGCCGCCGTCAAGCGACCGCCTTGCATGACGAAAATCCCGCGCTTTTCGTGGCCCTCGAACACCGTCCGGCCATCCGTTTCGGCCTCATATCGCAGGGTCAGGCTGCGACTGCCCCAGTCGATGCCCGTCAATCGCAACTGGATGCGCTGCCCCTCCCGGACGGGCATTCGGAAGTTCATGCCCACATCCATCAGCCCGATCCCAACGGCATCCAGATCGCGGCACAGGCGGGCGTGACCGCCCGCCCTTTCCTGCAGCAGCCGGTGAAACGTCGCGTCCATCCAACGGAAGTAATTGGGATAAAAGACGATCCCCGCGGGATCGCAATCCCCGAAAGACACGTCTACCGCATGTTCCACCAGCGCCATCATCGTCAGGCCCCCAGTTGCGGCAGGCCAAGCATCTCGCGCGCCTCGGTAGGGGTTGCAGGCTCATAACCCAGTTCGCGGATGATGCGGACCATCTTTGCCACCAACCGCTCGTTCGTGGCCAACTCGCCCGGCGCGATGTAAAGATTGTCCTCAAGCCCAACCCGGACATGGCCACCCGCCAGAACCGCGTGGGTCGTCGCAGGGAATTGCGCTTTGCCGATGCCCGAGACGCAGAACAGTGCGCCCGTTGGCAAATGCGCGACCAGATGGTCAAGGACTTCCGGCGTATAGGGAGAGGCGTTCTGGAAGCCCCGTTCGCCGCCAAGAACGAAGTTGATCCAGTAAGGCGGCTTGTCGAACCCGCCGTTGATCAGGCGCAACGGATCTTGCATCAGATGCGGCAGGCAAAAGCACTCCCATTCCGGTTTGATGCCGGTTTCGATGAACTTCGCCGCCATCGCATCGCAGCGCCGCGGCGACGTGTTCACAAGGATCTCGCGCCCGCCGAAGGAGGCAAGCACGGTATGGGCGTCGAAGGTCGCCATTTCGGCACCGGCATCCAGCCCCTTCATCCGCTCGGCGAACATGATCTCGTGCAGGCCCGGTTCAATCTCGCGCGTCATGTCGCCATCGACGCCGCCGCCGGTGGAGTTGTTGATGATGATGTCCGACACCGCGCGGATGCGGGCGTTGATGTCGCGGTAGATCGCGGCATCGCAGGTCGCCTGATCGTCAGGGCGGCGGGCGTGGACGGCGACGATGCTTGCACCTTCATCCGCGCAACGCTTCACACAGGCCGCGATTTCGTCGGGCTGGGTCGGCAGGTTCAGGTTCTGCGACTTCTTCGCCATGCCGCCGGTCGGGGCGACCGTGATGATGACCTTGTTTTTCATGTTCTATCCCTCATTTCGCCATGCAGCCGCCGTCGATCACGATGCAGGCACCGGTGACGAAAGACGAAGCCGAGGAAGCGAGGTAAAGCGCCGTGCCCTTCATCTCGGACGGTTGGGCGAGGCGTTTCATCGGGGTGAAGTTGGTGGTCACTTCGACGAATTCGTTCTCGTCATAGGGGCCAAGCTTGGTGACGAAGAAGCCGGGGCAGATTGCATTGACCTGAATGTTCTTCTCTGCATATTGCAGCGCCAGCTCACGCGTCAGGTTGACGACCGCGCCCTTGGTGGCGGTGTAACCCGGCATCGGAAAGACGCTGGATGACCCCGCCAGGCCCCACATCGAAGCGGCGTTGATGATCTTGCCCGACCCCTGCCGCACCATGATGCGCAAGGCCGCGCGGGCAAAGTAGAACACGCCGTTCATGTTGATATCGACGACCTTGCGCCAGTTTTCGGTCAGGCAGTCATGCATTAGGGTCGGGACCGGATCGCCGATCCCGGCGTTGTTGAACAGGATGTCGAGGCGTCCGAAGCGCCGGTCGATCTCGGCCACGGCGGCGTCGACGGCGGCCTCGTCGGTGATATCGCCAGTCATCGTCTCGCAAGGCAGGCCGCGGGCGTGCATGGCTGCGGCGGTTTCCGCCAGGCCCGCCGCGTCGCGGTCAAAGCAGACCGGGGTGGCGCCCGCCTCGGCAACCGCTTCGGCCATTGCGCGGCCAAGGCCCGAACCGCCGCCGGTGATCAGTGCAACCTTGCCTGAAAGGCCGAATATGTCCTGAAGGCTCATGCTGGTCTCCTTAAGCTTTTGCGCTGCGCAGGGTGTTGGCAAGCACGGCCTGCGCCGCGTCGAGGATGGGCGCCGCCGATGCCGCCGCGTGGCGGCCCGACCAATAGGTTTCGGGGCGGCATTGAAGCAGGATCAGATTGCTGCCCGATGGCAGATCGCGGTCGATTGCAAATTCGATGTCGACCGGATGGCCGTGCTGCCGTTCAAGCGCCTTGCCCAGTTTGGCAAGTGCCGTGACCTCGTCATCGGTCAGGCAAAAGAGGGCGCGGCGGTCGGGCGATACATCGGCCACGGTGGCACCGTCGACGTATTCGATTGCCTTTTCGCCCAGCACCTTTTCGACCAGTCCCAGCCCGATCTTGTTCACCACGAAGCGGTCCGGCGTCACCTCGCCACCGACGACCGACAGGCCAAGGCCGTAGGCAGCCTCGATGGCAATGCGCGACCGGTCGCCCGTCAACGGTGACAGGGTGAACATCACCCCCGCCGCCCGTGCGTTGACGGTCTTTTGCACGACCACGGCCATTTCCACCTCGGTCGGCTGGATGCCGTTCTTCCAGGCATAGGACATGGACCGCGCGGTATAGGCACTGGCCCAGCAGCGCCGGACGTAAAGCGCCACCTCGTCGATCCCGCGCATGCCGACGAAGGTGTCATATTCGCCTGCGAAACTGGCCCCTTCGGCATCTTCCGCCGTAGCGCTCGACCGCACGGCGACCGATACGTCCGGCCCGCAGACGGCGCAAAGCGCGTCATAGGCGCGGGCGATTTCGGCGCGGATCGCGGGGGGGAAATCCCCCTCGTCGAACATCGCGCGAATTTGCATCTCGGCGGCCTCAAGACCCTCGATCTTCTCGTGATCCACACCCGCCAGCAGATCGACGATGCGCGTGCGGATGCCACTGTCTTCCAGATGCTGATGATAAGCGGCAGTCGACACGGTGAACCCCGGAGCAACCGGCAGCCCCGCCTGGGCCATCTGGGCAAGGCCAAGCGCCTTGCCCCCGACCAGCCTGGCATCCAGGCTGGCCTTGTCCGCGAACGGAATGGTGAACATCTCTGGCCTCACAGCACTTCGACAAGGCCGGTGCGCCCGTCGATGCGCACCCGCTGGCCGGTTTTCAGGCGCGCCGAGGCGAAGCCCGTCGAAACCACGGCCGGCATCCCGTATTCGCGGCAGACGATGGCTGCGTGGCTCATCATGCCGCCGATGTCGGTGACAACGCCCGCCACCACCGAAAAAGCCGAGGCCCATGACGGGGCGGTGATCGGAGCCACGAGGATTTCGCCGGGCTGAAGATCGGCGATTTCGCTTTCATGCCGGATCACACGCACCGGCCCTTCGGCAACACCGGGGGAAGCGGGAATTCCCTTGAAGGTCAGCCCGTCCGCCGTGGTGGCCCCCAGCCATTCCTTCACCCGCTCGGTCGTGACGCCATAGTTCATCACGGCAAAGGGATCGTTCACCTCGGCAGGCGGCAGGCCATAGGCGGGCGTGATCGACGCCGACCGCAATGCCGCCATGATGCCCTTGCGGCGACCGATCTCGGCCTGCCAATGCGCCACACCCCGCGCCGGAACGCCGATGGCCCAGGACTGGAACGCGTCTGCCAGTGCCTGATCCAACTCGAAGCGGTTCAGGTGGTAAAGGTCTTCCTCGTCCTTGAAGAAGCCGATCTTGACCAGCATCCGCGACAGTTCGCGCACCTTTTGCCAGAACACCGCATGGGTCCAGTGTTCGACATAGATGTTGTGCTCTTCGATATAGGGGAACACGGCCCGCGACAGGTTCAGCGCGTCATCGAAACGCTTGGCCTCGGTCGGGTTCAGCAACGCACGGTATTCACCGGCAAGCTCGTCCTGTTCGGCGGCAAGCTGCTCGACGGGGCGGTCGATGTTTTCGCCCGCAAGCAGCCGTTCGGCATAGCGCGCAATCCCCTGCAGCGGGACCGACAGATCGTCGTTCCAGGTCTTCTGGTCATGCAGGAAGCCATATTCCGAAAAATAGTTGAACCATGGATCGCGGGTCGCCTCGAAATCGGCGTGCCAAGCCTTGCCGGCTTCGGTTTGCGCCAATGCCGCAAAGACCGTCTCGGGCGAACCGCCCGCCGTCAGGACCGGGCCGATACCCGCGGCAACACCCGCCTTGGCAAGCCGGCGCAGCTCTTCGTCGGGGCGGAACATGATGCCCTTGATGCCTGCCACCATGCGGGCGACCGTCTGGTCCTCGATCTCGGGGAAGGCGTCCTTGCAGAATTGGAAGAACACCATGTAGGCGCCGTAGCCCAGGCCCAGCATCTCGAAGTGATACTGCCAGATCAGGAAGAATTCATCGACCAGCCGGTGATAGTTCTCGATCACCTGCCAGCTTGCCGACTTGCCCCAGCCTTTCGTGACCACTTCTTCCGGCTCGAATTCGGGGAAGGAATCGAAGCTCAGACCCTTCATCACCTTGATCGAGGCGAGCATCTTCTCTTTCCACTGGGCGTAAAGCTGGGGCCAGTTCTGGAAGTAATGCCCCGCACGCAGCCCGAACAGTTCGGCCCGCTTGCCGATCTCGGCAGAGTCGGTCACCGGCAGCGGGCAGATATAGACGAACCCGTTGACCATGCGCACGTCGAGACCGAGAGAGGTCGGAAGCGCGATGGAACGGGTCGAGTTCACCCCCACGCCCAGATAGACCGCCTCGGCGCCAATGCTGTCGAACGGATGCACGGCGCGCGACCAGTGCATGCTGTCGGCAAACCAGAAGCGGCTGTCCTCGGTCCCGCGCCCTTCGGGCTGCGAGACGAGGTAGTAGGGATACATCTTTTCCCAACCCTCGGCCCCTTTGGGCGCTGCAGCTTCGTGAAAGAATTCAAAGCGTTCGTTCTTCATCTGGTGTCTCCTCCCAAGAGATTTCGTGTGTTGGCAAGCAGGCGCAGCAGGTGCGCCGCGTCCTGCGCCACGAGATGCGGTTGATCCGTCGGTGGCAGTTGGGGCAGTTCGGCTTCGGTGGTCCCACCCGACAGGACAAGCACGCCAAGCCCCGCCATCTCGCGGGCCATGCGGACCTCGATCGAAGCCATGTCGCCCATGATGACGAGGTCGCCGCCACCAAGCCTTGCGCGCAAAACGCCTGCGAGTGCTGCCGAGGGTTTGCCGCAGACCAGGGGGGCCACGCCGGTGATGCCATGAATCGCGCGGGCGATTGCGGTCGAGCTTGAAACCGCCCGCCCTGCCCCGCCGTGGAACCACGGCGTATCGACCGTCAGGTAGAACACCGCGCCATGATCCGCGATGGCAAGGCATGCTGCGTTGATATCGCGCGAGGCATAGGTATCGGCGGCCCCCACAACCACGGCGACCGGCACTTCGCCCGGGCCGGCGATGCGCACCCCCGCCTCCGCCAGCGCCTGGAACATGCCGTCCTCGCCAAGCGCCACGACAGGCCCCGCGCCATGCACTGCCGCGATATGGTCGGCTGATGCCGTGGCAGCGGTGATCATGTCGGCGTCGGCCACATCTAGGCCGATCTTGCGCAGATGCGCCGCATAATGCGCGACGGGCCGCTGCGAGGCATTGGTGCAGACGATCACCTGCTTGCCAGTCGCCTTCAGCCAGCCAAGGAACTCGACCGCGCCGTCGATCGGAACGCCGCCCGCCCCGCCCGCCTTGGCGGTGCGAACGATGCAGCCGTCGACATCCAGCACCCATGCGGGGGCTGCCGCGATGCGGGCGACCATTTCGGGATCATTGGTAAAGCTCATTTCGCGCCACCTTTCGCGCCGGTCATGGCCATTGCGCCCGAACCCGCCTTGATGCTGACCGACCAAGGCCGGTCCTGATCGGAAAGCTGCGCCAGCAGCGCCGCCATGCCGCCATCGGCCCGACCGCGCCGCGCCGCCATCGCGTCCACCTGCTCGGCGGGCATCACCGCCCGAAGCAGCAGGTCCTCGTCGGATATCCCCGCGCCAAAACGGGCCCGCACCTCGGCCAGCGTCGGCTCTTCGCGGGGCTTGCGCTGCTTGGCGCGGGGGGTCGCTATCGCGCGGTCCAACAGGTTCTGGTCCACCTGTCCGGGCATCGGCCCGAACTCTCCAAGCAGCAGGTCCACCACCTCGTCCGACAGGCGGCCATACCGCTCGCCGGTCACCAGGTTCAGCGTGGCCTGCGCCACGATGTATTGCGCGAAGGGCGTCACCACGATGGGCCAACCCAGATCCTCGCGCACCCGCACCGCCTCGTCGGTGATGCGCGGAGCAAGGTCGGGGCGGCCCATCTCGGCCAGTTGGCGGCGGGTGGTCGTCAAGACCCCGCCCGCCAATGTGTGGCGGTAGTAATCCTCGTCATATTCCACGGGCGCGGCCTCTGGCAGGTCCATCAACCGCGCTTCGCGGCGCAAACGGTCGGACGCTGCCTGCATCGCCTGCGCGTCGACGGAAACAGAATGGCCTCGCGCGATCAGGTTCTTTACCAGTTGCAGGGCGTTGCTGTGCGACGACCCGTTGGCAACCGGCGGCAGGGCGCAATGCAGCTTCGACATCCCCAGATCGGCCGCCGCAAGCAGCGTCAGGGGGGCGATGCCGGTATTGCAATGGGTGTGGATTTCATCGATGGCCAGCCGCTTCAACCGCGCCCGCAGCTTGGGGATCAGGCGGTGCAGCCGCTCGGGCGTAAGAAGGCCGGAAGGGTCCTTGAGATAGATCGAATCGATATCGGTGCACCCGTCCAGTTCCGCGATCCGGTCGGCGTAGAAGTCATCCGTGTGCACGGGACTGAGGGTGAAGCAGATGCCCGCCACCACCTCCTCGAACCCCGCCTGTTTCGCCATACGGGCGTTCTCGCGGGTCGAGGCCATGTCGGACATCGGATCGACAACCCACATCCGGGTCACGCCATGACGGCGCAGCAGGTCATAGGCCAGTTGCAGCACCGATTTCGGGGTCTGGCCAAAGCTGATGAAGCGCCGCCCCGTGGTCAGGAAGCCCAGCTTCGCCCGCGGGGCCAGTCGCCGCGCCAGGTCGAGCCGCGCAAACGGGTCTTCTTTCTGGTAGCGCACCGCCACCGCAAGGATCGTGCTGGTCAAAAGCTCGATCGCTTCATAGCCGCACTGGTCCAGAAGGGGCATCACCTGCCGCACCATGCGGTCGGTCACGCCGGTAGCCCCCCAGACGCTCTGGTTGCCGTCCCGCAGCGAGACGTCGATCAGTTTCACATCGGTCATGGCAGGCGTCCTTCGGCAAATTCCTCTTCCAGCCAGCGCGTCGTGATCGTGTTGGCGACCACATCGGGATGCGCCAGAAGACGGGCGAGAAGCGCGCGGTTGGTGATGGGCCCTTCGACCTCAAGCCGGTCGATGGCGCGAGCCGCGAGGGCAAGCGCCGCCGGTCGGTCAACTCCCGTGGCGATGACCTTGGCCATCAGCGCGTCGTAATGGGGCGGGAACAGATAGCCTTCGTAGACATGGCTATCGAGCCGCACACCACCCACAGGCGCAGGGCGCCAGCGCGTCAGACGGCCCGGTGTCGGACGCAGCCCCTGGTCCGGGTCCTGCGCGGTCAGGCGCAGTTCGATCGCGTGGCCTTCCAGGCGGATGTCATCCTGCGCAAAGGGCAGCGCACCGCCAAAGGCCACAAGGATCTGTTCGCGCACCAGATCAACGCCCGTGACCGCCTCGGTCACCGGGTGTTCGACCTGCACGCGGGGGTTCACTTCAAGAAAGCAGATATCCCGAGTTTCGACGTCATAGAGGAACTCGACAGTGCCAAGGCCCTGATAGGCCAGCCCGCGTCCGATCAGCAGCGCGTAGTCATGCAGGCGCTTGCGATCTTCGGGGTGAAGGGCTGCCGAAGGCGCTTCTTCAAGGATCTTCTGGTAGCGGAACTGCAAGGTGCATTCGCGTTCCCCCAGATGAACGCAGTTCCCGTGCGCATCGCCAAGGATCTGCACCTCGATATGTTTTGCCGCCCGCACGAAGCGTTCCAGGAACACCGTCCCGTCCCCAAAGGCCGCAGCTGCCTCTGATGATGCGACCGACCACGCCTGCGCAAGTTCTTCGATCGCGGTGACAAGCTTCATGCCGCGACC
>JAIXSA010000070.1 GCA_027484915.1 Paracoccaceae bacterium
CGAAGGATGCCGCAGGGCAGCTGCGGGCCGAGGTGCTGGCCAATCCCGACCTGATCGGCACCACGATCAATGCCACGGTGCTGGCGGCAGGTCGCGTGGACGGCTTCCTCAAGGGCCGCGTGACCTATGAGACTGCCGAACGAGACAACCAGATCACCCCGGATCAACTGTCGCTGGTGGAAAAGCTGCAGGCCGCTGGGATCGTCGCCTCAAAGTTCAACTGGACCTTTTTCACCAACGCAGACGCCTCTGACCAGCGCCCCGAGGCCGCGGGCCTGGGCGTAGCGTTTCTTGGTTCTGCCTACATGATGCTCATGGTCCTGGTCATGTGCGTGCCCGTCGGCGTCGCCGCGTCGATCTACCTTGAGGAATTCGCGCCGAAGAACCGCTGGACCGACGCGATCGAGGTCAACATCTCGAACCTTGCCGCCGTGCCCTCGATCGTCTTCGGCATTCTCGGTCTTGCGATCTTCATCAACTTCGCCGGAATGCCGCAGTCGTCCTCGGTCGTGGGGGCGCTGGTTATCAGCCTGATGACGCTGCCAACGATCATCATCGCCACCCGTGCCTCGATCCGCGCCGTGCCACCCTCGATCCGCGATGCGGCCCTGGGCGTCGGGGCGTCGAAGATGCAGACGGTGTTCCACCACGTCCTACCCCTGGCGATGCCGGGCATCCTGACCGGGACGATCCTGGGCCTTGCCAATGCGCTTGGCGAGACGGCCCCCCTGCTTCTGATCGGCATGGTCGCCTTCGTCGACAACTACCCCTCGGCCCCACCGGAAGGGTTCCTCGACCCGGCCACCGCCCTGCCTGTCCAGGTCTACTCCTGGGCCAGCCGCGCCGACCCGGCCTTCATCGAACGCTCGAACGGCGCGATCATCGTGCTACTGGTGTTCCTTGTCGTGATGAACGTGGCCGCCATCCTGCTTCGCCGCAAGTTCGAGCGTCGCTGGTAAGGCTCAAAGCAGCGGCAGCATCAGCGCGAAAAGCTCGGCCTGAGACGAGATCTGGCAGCGGGCGTAAAGCTGCTTGCGGAAGACCTTGACCGTCTGCGGCGAGAGGCCGAGGTGAAGGCCGATCGACAGGGTCGAATGCCCCTGCAGGATCAGCAGCGCCACCTGGGCCTGACGGGGCGACAGTGCGATGCCCAGCCTTTGCTCTGCCGCAGCGGCAAGCTTTGCCGGCGTATCCTCGGCCGGTTGCGCCGCAAGCTTCGGTACCGGCCAGTGCGATCGCGCAAGTTCGGCAATCACAGGTGCGATTCGCCGGCAGGCCGCGATCTCGGCAGGAGAGAACACCCTCCCCGATTGGCCATCACGGCCCAGAAACAGGTTCAGGGACAGCCCCGCACCCAGCCAGACCGTGAAATCAAGCTCGTCGATGATCGTGGTCTGGCCGAAGTACTCGACGTAGAACCGGCTTCGCTGGAACGCGTCGGGCGCAATGTCGCGCAGGCGATACAGCCCCTCCTCTGCCCGCTGCAGATGCAGCCCGTAGAACGGACTAAGCCGAAAGGCCCCAGCCATGTAGGTGCTTTGCAGCCGGGCGAAGACCCGTGCATCCGCGGCCTTGCGGAACAGCTCCAGCGCCGGGCCCCCGTCGCTGTAGGCCAACACAAGCATGTTGTCGGGACGCGCGAGGGTCAGAAGCATCTGCCACAGCGCCTCTTCGAACCCCGGCCGCCCAATCGCAGCGATGACCCGGGCCAACAGCGGCTCGATCCCTGTCGCAGTGTCCCTCATGCATACCTCGCTGGGGGTATATACCCCCTAATCCCAGTTAAACTAGCTATGACAGGAATTCCAAGGGGTATGGCCGATGTGGCAGGCCACGCTCAGGATGGCCAGGTCAAGACAGGGGAGGTACCGATGCGTTTGGCACTTTGGCAGGGACAATCCCCGGCCTCCGACCTTGACGCCGCCTGCGCCCAGGCAGAAGCCGCCTTGGCCGCCGCCTCGGCCCTAGGTGCTGCGGCAGTCGTCCTCCCCGAGGTCTGGCTCCCCGGATACAACCAGCCTGACATCCCCACCCACGCGCTGCCCCTGGACAGCCGCCCTCTCCACCGCCTAGCGACCGCAGCCAAGTCTCATGCGACGGCTCTGGTGATCGGCTATGCCGAACGTGACGGCGACCGTCTTTACAACTCTGCCGCCTGCTTCGGCCCTGATGGCCGGCTTCTCTGCAACTACCGCAAAGTCCAGCTCTACGGCCCGCGCGAAGCAGCACTTTACACACCGGGGGACAGCCTTCCCACCTTCCGGCTGGGCACGGAAACCGCAGCAATCCTGATATGTTACGACGTGGAATTCGCACCGCACGTGAAATCCCTCGCCGACCGCGGGGCGACCGTCATCCTTGCCCCCACCGCCAACATGGCCCCGTTCACCCATGTCCCCCGCGCCACCGTTCCCGCGATGGCCGCCTGCCACGGCGTCACCATCGCCTATGCCAACTACTGCGGCACCGAGGGCGACCTCGCCTACGTCGGTCTGTCCACCATCTCCGGTCCGCATGGCGAGATCCTGGCCCAGGCGGGCGAGACGCCCACCCTTCTTGTCACCGACCTGCCAGCCCGCGACCCTGCCCGCCTGTCCACGCAATCCGCCGACGTCCGGGCCCTGTGATGCGCGATCCCCGCCACGACATCCTGTTCACGCCGCTGCAGATCGGCCCCAAGACAGCCAAGAATCGCTTCTACCAGGTCCCGCACTGCAACGGCGGCGGCTACCGCGACCCCTCTGCCGTTGTCGAGATGCGCCGCACCAAGGCCGAGGGAGGCTGGGGCGTGATCTTCACCGAGCAGACGGAAATCCACCCGACCTCGGAAATCACGCCGTTCATCGAACAGCACCTCTGGGACGACCGCGACATTCCCGCCCTTGCCCGGATGGCCGAGGCGATGAAATCCCACGGCGCGCTGGCCGGCATCCAGCTCGACTACCCCGGCATAAACGGCCCCAACCTTTATTCCCGCGAGGTCCCCCTCGCCGTCACAGGCGGCCCGATCCTCACCTTCACCTCCGACCCGGTGCAGGCCCGGACGATGGACAAGGAGGACATCCGCGACCTGCGCCGCTGGTTCCGGAACGCCTTTCGCAGGTCGCAGCAAGCAGGCTTCGACCTGATCTGCCTTTACGGCGCGCATGGCTTCGGCATCCTGCAGCACTTCCTGTCCCGCGCCACCAACCACCGGAGCGACGAATACGGCGGCAGCCTCACAAACCGGGCGAGGTTCCTGCGCGAGATCGTTGAAGATGCACGCGAAATCACCAAGGGCGAACTGGCCGTCACCCTGCGAATGTCCCTCCACGAGGCGGGCGCCTACGGCTTCTCCAACGCCGAGCTGCGCGATTTCATCGCCATGCACAGCGACCTGCCCGACCTCTGGGACCTTGCCAATGGCACCTGGGAGGCCTGTTCTGGCACCTCGCGCTTCAAGGACGAGGGCGCACAAGAGGACCTCGTCCGCGGCATCAAGGACCTTACCCAAAAGCCCGTCGTCGGTGTTGGCCGCTTCACCTCGCCCGACGCGATGGTGCGCCAGATCAAGGCGGGCATCCTTGATTTCATCGGCGCGGCCCGGCCGTCAATCGCCGACCCCTTCCTGCCGAAGAAGGTTCAGGAAGGCCGCTACGAAGACATCCGCGAATGTATCGGCTGCAACATCTGCGTCTCGGGTGACATGACGCAAGGGATCAGCCGCTGCACCCAGAACACCGCCTTCATGGAGGAGTGGCGCAAAGGTTGGCACCCGGACCGCGCCCGCCCCAAGGGCATGTCGGAAAGCGTCCTGATCGTCGGCGCAGGTCCCACCGGGCTGGAGGCCGCGCTGCAGGCCGCAAAGCGCGGCTACAAGGTCACCCTCGCCGAGGCGACAACCACCCTTGGCGGCCGCGTCATGGCGGAACGCCAACTTCCCGGCCTGTCCGCCTGGGGTCGCGTCGCCGACTACCGGACCGGCCAGCTTGCGCCCCTGCCAAATGTCGAGATCTACCGCGACAGCCCCCTTACGCCCGAGGATATCCTGACGATGGGGGCCGACCACGTCGCCATCGCGACCGGCGCCACCTGGCGGCGCGACGCCGTGGCGCGGTTCCACTTGCACCCCATCCCGACGGATCCGGCGATGCCGATCTACACACCGGACGACCTCATGGCGGGCGGCGTCCCGGAAGGGCAGACCATCGCGCTTTACGACGACGATCACTTCTACATGGGCTCGGTCCTTGCCGAGCTGCTGGTGGCCAAGGGCAACCGAGTGCACTTCGTCACCCCCGCCGTCAAGGTCGCCGAGTGGACCGACAATACGCTGGAACAGGGCACCATCATGCGCCGCCTGCTGGAGATCGGCGTCGAGGTTCACCTGTGCAAGACCCCGGAAGCTGTTGGCCCAAAAGAAGTAACCCTCGCCTGCACCTGGACCGGGCGCCAGACAACGCTCGGGTGTGACGCAGTGGTCCACGTTACCTCCCGCACCCCCAACGACGGCCTTTTCCACGAAACGAAAGCGCTCGACTGGCAGGCTAATGGGATCAGGTCGCTGAAACTGATCGGCGACGCCGCCGCCCCCGGCCCCATCGCCTGGGCCACCTACGCCGGGCGCAACTGGGCCGAGACCCTCGACCAGCCAGACCACGGTGACGCCCTCACTTTCCGCCGCGAAATTGCCGAACTCCAACCCGGCCCCAGCCTTCTGCCATGACCCTGTGCTTTCACTTGGCACCAAATATCCCCGCCGGAGGCACACCGAGTGTTTCTGCGTCCTTCACGCAGAAACGCGAGACAGAAGGCTCGCGCGGAACGCGCTCAATTCGATAACCGCCCCAACCCACGGAATCCGACATGACCCACTTCCGCCACCGCAAGTTCAACACGCGCGACACCTACCCGGAGCAGAAGCTTGACAATGACCTCGCCCAGGCCGTCGTCGCGCGGGGGCGGATCGTCTTTCTGCGCGGCCAGTGCCCGCAGGACCTGGACACCGCAAAGGACATCGGCAGCCACGACCCGGTCGAGCAGACCCACAAGGTCATGCAGAACATCCGCCAGCTTCTGGAAGAGGTCGGCGGCAAGATGGAGCACCTGTGCAAGGTCGTCGTCTACCTGACCGACGTCCGCCACCGCGAGGCGGTCTACCGGACGATGGGCGAATACATCAAGGGGGTGCACCCCGTCTCGACCGGGGTGGTCGTCACCGCGCTCGCCCGCCCCTCCTGGCTCGTGGAGATCGACGGGACCGCCGTCATCCCGGACGACGACAAATGACCTTCTCCATCGTCGCGCGTTGCGCCCGGACCGGGCAATTCGGGATGGCGATCTCGTCCTCCTCGCCCGCCGTTGCCGCCCGTTGCGCCCATGTCCGGGCGGGAGTGGGGGCAGTGGCAAGTCAGAACATCACCGACCCTGGCCTGGGGCCGCTGGTGCTTGACCGATTGGAGGCCGGGCTGTCCGCTGAGGAGGCGTTGCAGGCTGTGACCGAGGGGCGCTCCTTTATCGACTACCGCCAGCTTCTCGTCGTCGATGGCGCAGGGCAAACGGCAATTCACTCGGGCAGTCAGGTGTTGGGCGTCTGGGCCGAGGCCAGGGCCACCGACTGCGCGGCGGGGGGGAACCTCCTCGCGGGCGAGCTTGTCCCGATGGCGATGGTAGAGGCCTTTTCCGCTTCGAAGGGGCATCTTGGCGAACGGCTGATGCAGGCCCTTGACGCAGGGCTGACGGCGGGTGGGGAAGCCGGTCCTGTCCACTCGGCAGGTCTGAAGGTGGCCGACCGCCTGTCCTGGCCCCTGGTTGATCTGCGGATCGATTGGTCGGACGACCCGATTGGCATGCTGCGCACGGCCTGGAACGTCTATGCGCCGCAGATGACCGCCTACGTCCAGCGCGCCGAGGATCCGACCCAGGCCCCGTCCTACGGAGTGCCGGGAGATGAGTAGGACACCAAAGATGAACAGACCCTTAACGCCCACGCCCAAGTCATTGATCTTCATGGGCACCTTGCGGGTGCCCACCGTGGACACCCTGCCTTGCACGAGGTCCGGATCATGACCGAAACCCTCCACACCCTGGTCATCGGCGGCGGGCAGGCCGGTGTCGCCACCTCGGCCCACCTGCAGAAGCAGGGCATCCCGCACCTCGTCCTGGAACGCGACCGCATTGCCGAGCGCTGGCGGACCTGGCGCTGGGACAGCCTTGTCGCCAACGGACCCGCCTGGCACGACCGCTTCCCCGAGGCGGAGTTCGAGGACCTCGATCCGGATGCCTTTGCCGGGAAAGAGGCGGTGGCGGACTATTTCCAGCGCTTTGCCAGTGACCTTAACTTGCCGATCCGCACCGGGGTGGAGGTGACGAGACTGGAGCGGCACGGCGATGTCTTCCATGTCACGACCTCGCAGGGGGCGATCACGGCCCGCAACGTGGTCGTCGCCACCGGCCCGTTCCAGCATCCGGTGATCCCGACGGTCATCACCGACCCTGCGATCACGCAGCTGCATTCCAGCAGATACCGCAACCCCGGCGCCCTGCCGGAAGGTGCCGTGCTGGTGGTCGGCGCAGGTTCCTCGGGTGCCCAGATCGCCGAGGAACTGGTCCGGGCGGGTCGCCGCGTCTATCTGTCGGTCGGCCCGCACGACCGCCCCCCGCGCCGCTATCGCGGAAAGGACTTCGTCTGGTGGCTGGGCAAGCTGGGCAAGTGGGACATGAAGGCCCCGACGCCAGGCACCGAGCACATCACCATAGCGGTCAGCGGTGCGTATGGCGGGCACACGATGGACTTCCGCCGCCTGGCGGGCCTTGGTGTCACGCTTCTGGGCCGCGCCGGCGCGTACGGGAACGGGGTCCTGGAGATTGCCGACGACCTTCGCACCAACGTCGAGAACGGCGACCGGAACTACCTGTCGGTGCTGGACGAAGCCGATGCCTATGCCACGGCCCAGGGCCTTGATCTGCCCGAAGACCCCATGGCGCGCAGCCTGCTTCCCCTGCCCGAGTGCGTCACCCGTCCGACATTGGCGCTGGACCTGAAGGCGGCTGGCATCACGACCGTGATATGGGCCACCGGCTTCCGGCTGGATTTCGGCTGGATCGATCTGGATATCTTCCAGCCCGACGGTCGCCCACGCCATCGGGACGGGGTGTCCGAAGTGCCGGGCCTTTACTTCGTCGGCCTCCCCTGGCTGTCCTGCCGGGGCTCGGCCTTCATCTGGGGCGCCTGGAAGGACGCAGAACGGCTGGCAGGGCTGATCGCGGAACGCTGAGCGTCCTACTACGCCTTCTGCACGCCGCGGTCGAACTGGTCCTGTTCGATGCTTTCGAAGAGCGCGCGGAAGTTGCCCTCACCAAAGCCATCGTCGCCCTTGCGCAGGATGAGGTCGAAGAAGATCGGACCGATCACGGTCCTGGAGAAGATCTGGAGCAGGATCTTCGACTTGCCTCCGTCCACGACCCCCTCGCCGTCACTCAGGATGCCGTGGTTGGCGAGCTTCTCCAGCGCTCATCGGCAATGGAGCCTGTCGCGCTGTAGATGTCGACAGTGCCGACGGCGATGTACTGGATGCCCTCGCCCTTGTAGCGGCGCAGGTATTCGACGATCTGGCCGGTCTCGCCCCGATCCTCGTTGATCGGAATGCAGATGCGGCCGCAGGGGCTGGTCAGCGCGCTGGACTGCAGGCCGGTGACCTTGCTCTCGATGTCGAAGAAGCGGATCTGGCGGAAGTTGAACAGGCGACCGTAGAAATCGAACCCGGTGTCCATGTTGTCGCGATGGACGTTGTGGGTCAGGTAGTCGAGGTAGTGGAAGCCGACGCCCTTCGGTTTCGGGGACGCCAGCTAGTCGAAATTGGCGTCATAGGGATTGGCGTCGCCGTAGCGGTCGGTGAATAAGAGGAGGGAGCCGCCATTCCCGACGATGGCCGTAAGATCGAGGCTTTTCCGTTCTTCGTCATAAGGTTCAGCACCGTTCTTCACAGCGCACCTGAAGGGATGCCCTGCATCGGCCACGTGCCACCCATTAAGGGCGCGCAGGGGCCATGGTCATCCACGAAGCGGCTGGCGTGGCTGCCGGGCTCGTCGTTCAGGATGTAGGTGATGTCGCCCTGCTGCCAAAGCTCGATGGCCTTGGTCTTGTGCCGCGCAGTCAGTTGGTAGCCCATCCGGGTGAAACGCGCGAGCAGATCGTCAGGGTTCGGATGGGCGAACGCGACAAATTCCATCACCGGCTGGCGCCGAACCCAGCCGTCGCGCGGGTGCAAAGCCAGATCGTGATGGCCAAGCCAAAGCCGGATAGCGCATTACCGGTCTGAAGCGGGCAGGCAGCGCAGCAGCACCGCCCGGATCATCGCCTCACGCTCCTCGGGCGCTTTGCCCTGCAGGGTCCGCATCTTGTGCCCGGCAGACAGGTCGGCAAGGCCGTGGCTGGTGGCCCAGAGCGCAATGACATCCGTTTCACCGCCGCCCAGCACCGTTACCAGTCCGACGAGGTGGTCATAGGCCCGGTTGGCTGCGGCAATCAGGTCAGGCGAAGCGAAGTCGGGCCGGACTGACGAGAAGATGAGCCGGAAAAGCGCGGGCCGGGCAAGTGCGAATTCCAGGTAGCCCAGACCCGCGCGCACGGCCCGGTCGCGGTCATCCGCCGCCCCCACCTCGCGGGCATCAAGCGTATCCTGGAAACGGGTGAAGCCCTCCGCCGCGAGTGCCGTGAGCAGCCCGTTGGTGTCGCCGAAGTGATGCGCTGGAGCCGCGTGGCTGACCCCGGCCCGCTTGGCGACCGATCGCAGGGAGAATCCCTCGACCCCCTTTTCGGTCAACTCCGCCTCGGCCGCGGCCAGAAGCGCCGCCCGCAGATCACCGTGGTGATAGGGTTTTTCTGTCATGCCCAAGGCTTAGCGCCCCATCTTTCCACCGTAAAGATTTTTGTTGACGGGACGGCCGTTCGCCGCATAATCCTGACAGTGTAAAGATATGAGACTGCAATGACCCCCGATGCTCTGTTCCAGCTTGCCAATCCGCTTGCCCTGGTCGGGTGGCTGGCGTTGATCCTGTCGCCCCGTGCCCCGCGCCTGGCGCAGGGCGTGGCCCTGGCGGTACCCTTGGCGCTGTCGCTCCTCTACTCGGGCCTGGTCCTGGCCTTCTGGTGGGAGGCTCCGGGGGGCTTCAACTCCTTGCCCGAGGTGCAGGCCCTCTTCACCCACCCGCACATCGCGCTGGCGGGGTGGCTGCATTACCTGGCCTTGGACCTGTTCCTTGGCGCCTGGGAGGTCCGCACCGCGCGGGCCGAGGGCATCCCGCACTGGCTGGTGATCCCCTGCCTGGTGCTGACCTTCCTCTTTGGTCCCGTGGGCCTTCTGGCCTTCGCGATCCTTCGTTTCACCCTTGTCCGAAAGGTATTGCCATGACCCTGGCCTTCACCGATCCGCACCCTTTCACCCTGGGTCGTATCTTCGACGATGCCCCTGCCCTTGCGGTCCTTACCGTGATCATCCTTCTGTCCGCGCTGCCGCTTCTGGCGGCCTACCAACTGGACCCGCGGCAGTTCCAAGGCGACAGCATCTGGCTGAAGCCGTTGAAATTCCACGCGGCCCTGGCGATCTACCTTGGTACCCTGGCGATCTTTGCGCGATGGCTGCCCGAGGGGATGATGCAAAGCCGCGGCTGGCAGGTCTACCAAGGCGTGGTGATCGCCTGCATCCTGGCCGAGCTTCTGTGGATCGGCGCGGCGGCGACACTGGGAACGGCGTCACACTTCAACCAGACGGGCATCTGGGCAACGCTTTACGGGCTCATGGGTCTGGCTGCGGTGACGTTGACGTCGCTGAGCCTGGCGATGGGGGTGGCGATCTGGCGGAACGCGGCGACGGGATTGGCCCCGGCGGTGCAGCTGTCGATCGCGCTGGGGCTGGTGCTGACCTTTGTCCTGACAGTGGTGGTCGCGGGGGCGATGGCCAGCGGGACCGGGCATTTCGTCGGCACGCCGGTCACCGGGGCGCGGGTTCCGGTCATGGGCTGGTCGCGCGAGGTTGGGGACCTGCGCCTGCCGCATTTCCTGGCGACCCACGCCTTGCATGCCCTGCCCGTCGTCGGCCTTCTGGCCGCGCGCTTCCTGCCCGAGACGCCGGGGCGGCTGGCGGTCTGGGCGGCGGCGCTTGGCTTCACCGGCCTTGTCGCGCTGACCTTTGCGCAGGCCTTGTCGGGTCGCCCGACCTTCTGAGGATCGCGTTCTGAACCTTTTCCTTGGCCACATGGCGCGCTAGAACGCCCGCGACCAAGGGGAAGACGACCATGCCGATGGAAAAGACCTTCAACGCCGCCGAGGCCGAAGCCCGCATCTCGAAGCTCTGGCTTGATGCCAAGGCCTTCAAGGCGGGTGCCAATGCAAAGCCCGGCCGCCCGGCCTTTTCCGTCATGATCCCCCCGCCGAACGTAACCGGGTCCCTGCACATGGGGCATGCGTTCAACAACACGCTGCAGGACATCCTGACGCGCTGGCATCGGATGCAGGGCGACGACACGCTGTGGCAGCCGGGGACGGACCATGCAGGGATCGCGACCCAGATGGTGACCGAACGCGAGATGGCCAAGAATGGCGAACCCTCGCGCCGCGAGATGGGGCGCGAGACATTCCTCGGCCGCGTCTGGCAGCAGAAGCAGAAGTCGCGCGGGAATATCCGGGGGCAGCTGGAGCGGCTGGGGGCGTCGTGCGACTGGGACCGTGAGGCGTTCACGATGTCGGGCGCTCCCGGTGCGCCGGCGGGGGAAGAGGGCAACTTCCACGACGCGGTGATCAAGGTCTTCGTCGACATGTACAACAAGGGCCTCATCTACCGCGGCAAGCGGCTGGTGAACTGGGACCCGCATTTCGAGACGGCGATTTCGGACCTTGAGGTAGAGAATACCGAAGTGCCGGGGCATATGTGGCACTTCAAGTATCCCTTGGCGGGCGGCCAGACCTACGAGTATGTCGAAAAGGACGCGGACGGAAACGTGACCTTCCGCGAGACCCGCGACTATATCTCCATCGCCACGACGCGGCCCGAGACGATGCTGGGCGACGGCGCCGTCGCAGTTCATCCATCGGATGAACGTTACGCTCCAATCGTCGGGAAACTTTGCGAAATTCCGGTGGGGCCGAAAGAGCATCGCCGGTTGATCCCGATCATCACCGATGAGTATCCGGACCCGACGTTTGGGTCTGGCGCGGTGAAGATCACCGGGGCGCATGACTTCAACGACTATGCGGTGGCGAAGCGCTCAGGGATTCCCTGCTACCGCCTGATGGACACGCGCGCCCAGATGCGGGCCGATGGCGCACCCTATGCCGAAGCGGCGGAGGTGGCCCAGCGGATGTCGCGGGCCTGGCTGGTCGCCAAGGGGTACGCGACGCCGGGGATTGCGGAGCAGCCGTTCACTTTGTCCGAGGCCGAGATCGACGCGCTGAACCTGGTGCCGGATGAGCTGCGCGGGCTGGACCGTTATGAGGCCCGCAAGCGCGTAGTCGAGGCGATCACGGCGGAGGGGCTGGCGGTCACTTACCTCAAGAAGTCGGTCGACAAGGAGACGGGGGCCGAGCACCTGGAACTGGTGCCGTATGTCGAGTCGAAGCCGATCATGCAGCCCTTCGGCGACCGGTCGAAGGTGGTGATCGAGCCGATGCTGACCGACCAGTGGTTCGTCGACACCGCAAAGATCGTGGAACCCGCGCTGGAGGCGGTGCGCTCGGGCCGGACGAAGATCATCCCGCCGAGCGGCGAGAAGACCTATTACCACTGGCTGGAAAACATCGAACCTTGGTGTATCAGCCGCCAGCTTTGGTGGGGGCACCAGATTCCGGTTTGGTATGGGCCGAAGATAGATGAGTCGGGAAAAGTGCTGGGCGACAGAGTTTCCAGTGAAGCGCAGCCATTCTGTGCGCCGACCGAAGCCCAGGCACTAGAGTTAGCGCGCAATTACTATGGTAACGCGTGCGAGGTGGGCCTTTACGATCAGACACCGCTTCCGGGGGCAATGTTCACCTACGAGTCGGGAGCGAATGGCAAGCCAACGAAGGTTAGCATTAATCGGGATGAGGACGTCCTCGACACCTGGTTCTCCTCCGGCCTCTGGCCGATCGGCACGCTCGGCTGGCCGGAACCCACGCCGGAGCTGCAGAAATACTTCCCCACCTCGGTCCTCGTGACCGGGCAGGACATCCTGTTCTTCTGGGTCGCCCGGATGATGATGATGCAGCTTGCCGTGGTGGATCAGGTGCCGTTCAAGACGGTCTACCTGCATGGCCTTGTGCGCGATGCCAAGGGCAAGAAGATGTCGAAATCCTTGGGCAATGTGGTTGATCCCTTGGACCTGA